>CAYPWB010000768.1:0-2238 GCA_964414315.1 uncultured Planctomycetaceae bacterium
CGTCCGCCTTATCCGCCATACACCTCGCGCCTCGGCCCGGAGTCGGTTCTCCATCCTTTTGCCGCCCCCGTTTGCCGAAAGCCGGCCGCACGACCGCACTCCCTCGGGAGGGGCTGCAGGCCAGGTCAAGATGGGGCGCAATTCCTTCGGCTAGCGTATCTCCGATTACCAGGAGCATGCCGCCGTGGTCAGTGTGGGAACGTCGCCATGACCGAGGAACGGGCACCGACTGCCCAATTTCGCGGCATCCTCGCCACGGAAAGGCCGTTTGAGGAGCGCGGCTCCCCCCACCGTCCTTTGCTCGATGCACGCGCGCTAAGGCGCTGGTGTGAGCGAATTGGTGAGATTTGGCACCGCAGGCGGCACCGGGTTCGCATCACTCGCCTCGGTTTTGCGGGCCAAATTGGCACGGTCTTTGCGAATCGCTTTCGGCGTTCGTCCCGGATCGGAATCCGCCTTGCCTGAAGAGAGGAACTATGCGTCACAGCATCCAACGGCTCTCCATCATTGCGGTATTGATGGTTTCTTCGGCGGCGATGGTCGTGGCCGCCGCCGAACCGGCTCAGGATTCGCCGCCAACCGCAACGCTGGAGGCCGCCGAGGCGGGCCCGACCGTCGCCGACCTGAAAATCATGGCCGATACGGCCTGGGTGCTGGTCACGGGCATGTTGGTGTTCTTCATGAACCTGGGATTCGCTTGCGTCGAATCGGGTTTTTGCCGCGAGAAGAACTGCGTCAACATCTTATCCAAGAATTTCGTTGTGTTCGCCATCAGTTCGATCGGTTTCTGGCTCGTGGGCTGGGGATTGATGTTCGGCAACGGCGGTGGCCTGGTGGGCACCGAGGGCCTTTGGATGGTCAGCGGCGCCGACAACAGTCCGGAGGTGACCGCCTATCAGGGCGCGTACGAGGCGATCAGTTGGACCGGCGTGCCGCTGTGGGCCAAGTTCTTCTTTCAACTCGTGTTCTGCGGCACGGCAGCCACCATTGTCTCCGGCGCCGTGGCTGAGCGAGTCAAATACCTGTCGTTTATTATTTTCAGCTTTGTCATGGCTATTGTGATCTACCCGGTCGTGGGCCACTGGATTTGGGGCGGCGGCTGGCTGCAGGAAATAGGTTTTCTGGATTTCGCCGGCTCGACCCAGGTGCATTCGATTGGCGGTTGGGCCGCACTGGTCGGGGTATTCATCCTCGGGCCACGCATCGGAAAGTACAGTGCGAGCGGGAAAATCCAAGCGATTCCCGGACACAATCTGAGCCTGGCCACGGTCGGTTGCTTCGTGTTGTGGTTCGGGTGGTTTGGTTTCAATCCGGGCAGCACGATGGCGGCGGACCCATCCGTGATTTCTGAAATCGTCGTCACCACTAATGCGGCGGCGGCCGCGGCCACGCTGAGCGCCACCGTGGTGGCCTGGCTCATGCTGGGCAAGCCCGATATTGGCATGACGCTCAACGGCTGCCTGGCGGGTCTGGTCGCCATCACGGCTCCGTGTGCCTTTGTATCGGTGGGTGCTTCGGTGCTCATTGGACTGGTGGCTGGAGCCATCGTCGTGTTCGGCGTACTGTTTTTCGATCGGATCAAGTGCGACGATCCCGTGGGAGCAACTTCCGTCCACTTGCTCAACGGAGTGTTCGGCACGATTTGCGTGGGACTGTTCGCGACGCCCGACCGAATCGGCCGCGCCGGCAACGACGCCGCGACGGCCGGCCTGTTTTACGGCGAGGGTACCCAACAACTGATTACCCAGTTGACCGGGGTCATCGCGTGTGCCGCGTACGTGGTGGTGATGACGGCCGTTGCCTGGTTTGTTCTGAAGTACACCATGGGAATCCGAGTGTCACCGGAAGAGGAGCGTGAAGGACTCGATATCGGCGAGCACGGCAACACGGCCTATCCGAATTTCGTGAAGGCTGAACCTTACTGAACCTGGTTCATAACCGTTCACGGACCTGTCCCTACACAAGGCAGTGGCATGCCGTGCACAGGCGCAGCATGGTATCGACGTCGAGCTGCTCGGCCCGATGCCGTCAGGTGGGGTGGGCAAAATGCGCCTGTTCGCCAAGGGCTCGCGAAGGAATAAATGGCCTTGTTTAGGCGCGGCGAGGACAAGGCTGCGAAGGAAGGCGAAGCAGACATATTGCCTATACGTCGATGCAGCCTGACGGCGCGCAGCCGTAGCCGGAGCCCGTCCAAATCGGCCAGTTATTTATTCGCGGGCCCCAAGGAGCGGGCGTTCG
>CAYPWB010000769.1:0-2236 GCA_964414315.1 uncultured Planctomycetaceae bacterium
GGCAGGGCCGCCAACCAATGCGAGCTTCCGCTCGAAGGCAGGGTCGGAACTTTGTGAAAGAGTTCACGATCTTGCTTGTTAGCAGTAGCAAAAAGCGGCGGCGCGGCGACTTGACTTTCATGGAAGACTCCAGGAAAATGGTGAAGTGGTTCAGGTACTGCTCAAGCGACTTCGCGACGTGCCGCGGTCGACCTCAGCCATTCTGCGCATACAGCGGGCAAACCAGCCCGCGCGCCAACCCGTGAACGGTTGTGTCGGTCCCAGGCGCGACCCCGAAGTCTCCGCGATGGGACGACACCTCGTTTCGCCGGCTTGGTGGGTGGCTTGGCCGGCTCGCGCGAGCGGTGGCTCGAACTGCCCGCCAAACAAAGTTGTAGGAACCTCCAACAAAATCGCCATCGGAGTATCGGACCCATGAACAAGACGCTGTGGCTCGCAATCGCGTTGATGCTTCCTTGTGTTGCACCTTTCGGTGGAGCTGCCGAGGCCGAGGACCCGTCGCCGGAGGTCCGCGCGCTCATGGTTCGTTTAGACGACAACTCCTCGACACAACGGGTTGCCGCTGCCGATGCGTTGGGCGGCCTGGGTGCGACGGCGGCTCCGGCGGCTGCGGAACTCACCCGGCGTCTTTCTGACCCCGATCCCTGGGTTCGAGCCGCGGCCACCCAGGCGCTGGTCTACATCGGCCCCGCCTCGGTCCCCGCGTTGATCGATTTGTTGGAGAGCGATCCGGTGGTCAACCGCGTGCGGGCGCTGAACATTCTTCGCACGATGGGGCCCGACGCCAAGGTTGCCGTCCCTGCGATTCGCCGCGCCGTCGACGATCCGGTGGAGCGTGTGAGCGAACTGGCCGCCGAGGCTTTGGCGGAGTTTCAGCTTGACGATGACTCGCCCGTAAGCAACGGTGCCACCGGGCCCGACGGGGTTGCTCAAGCCGTTGCCCAAGGTCCTTCGGGTCCATCGCCCGGCAAGGAGGTCGGGTGGCACCAGTTTGGAGGCCCGAACCGAAACTCGATTTCGGAAGAAACCGGATTGATGCGTTCGTGGCCGGAAGAAGGGCCCGAACTCCTTTGGACGATCGAAGGACTCGGACGTGGCTACTCGAGCGTGGCGATTCAGGGCGGAAGGCTCTTCACCATGGGCGACCAGGCGATCGGCGACGGCGAACGCTCTCAATACGTGTTTGCATTCGATTTGGCCACGCAAGAGCGGCTGTGGTCGGCCCGCGTCGGCCCCCCGCATTCCGACGGCCCCCGCGCCACGCCCACCGTCGATGGCGAATTGCTGTACGCCATCGGCACCGAGGGCGATCTGGTATGCCTCGAAACGGCAACCGGCAAGGAACGGTGGCGCCGCAGTTTTCCGGACGATTTCGACGGCAAAATGATGTCGGTTTGGAAGTTCAGCGAGTCGCCCCTCGTCGACGGCGATCGGCTCGTGTGCACGCCCGGCGGCGAGAATGCAACACTGGTTGCCCTTGAAAAGCGGACGGGCGAAGTGATTTGGAAGTGTGCGGTTCCCCACCTGGGCGATCGGGGCAAGGACGGCGCCGGATATTCGTCGATGGTGGTCGCCGAGATAGACGGCGTCCGTCAATACGTGCAAATGCTTGGACGCGGGGTCGTGGGAGTCGAGGCCGAAACCGGCCGCTTCCTTTGGGGGTACAACGCCATCGCCAACTCCGTCGCCAACATCACCACTCCGGTCGTGCGAGGAAATCATGTCTTCGCTACCACCAGTTACAAAACCGGCTGCGCCCTGCTGCATGTACATCGCAACGGCGACCGCTTTCATGCCGACGAGGTGTACTTCCTCGGCCCACAGGATTTTGAAAATCACCACGGCGGCGTCGTGCTCGTTGGCGACCACATTTACGGCGGCAACGGTCAGAACCGGGGCGGCCCCACCTGCCTCGACTTCCTCACCGGAAAGATCGCCTGGAAGCCGGAACCACCCGCCCGAGGCTCGGCAGCCCTACTTTATGTCGACGACCTGCTCGTTTTTCGATACGACCGCGGCAGTGTGTTTCTGATTGCGGCGAGCCCAACCGAATTTCGCATTCTGTCGCAATTCATGCCCCCCAAGGGAGAGGGGCCTGCTTGGGCACATCCGGCGTTGAACGACGGCCGCCTATACCTTCGCCATGGCGACCTGTTGCTATGTTACGACATTCGGGAGCCCAAGTGAACGACCCTCGCCTGAAGGCGAAGGCTTCGGAGGAAGCGGTGCGAGCTAC
>CAYPWB010000770.1:0-2236 GCA_964414315.1 uncultured Planctomycetaceae bacterium
CGATAATCATCACCAGGTAGTAGTAGGTCCCCTTGACCGGTCCAGGCAGCCAGGAGTAAGGGTCGGACCGCAGCGCCCTGGCCGGCTTTCGCCGGCTGGGTTTCTGCGGCCCGCCTTCCGAACCGGACGTGCGACTTTCACCGCATCCGGCTCTCCATGTGTTCATGCCGAAGGCGCCCACGGTGTAGGTATCTTGGCCCCGCGGTACCGGTAGCGAATGATCGAAACCGATTGGGGCTTGAACAAGGAGACCTGCCCGGCGGCAAGCTGCCAGTTCGGCAGCAGGCGCCGCACGATTTTCCTCGCGCCGATACCGGCATGTCGCTTTCGAAGCCATCGGAAGACTCGATGCCACGTGAAGTAGTCGAGGTAACCGAAAGTTCGTGCCGACACTCCATATCGGAAGTACTCACACCATCCCCGCAGCACGCGATTGACCACGAGCAGCAGGTCTCCGAGCGTACGATGCTTGTTCCGGCGCGTCAGGGAGCGCACTTTGGCTATCACAGAAGCGAGAGCCTTCTTGGATGGGTAGGTGTACACCGCCTGCTTGCCGTTACGACCTTGCCAATGGCGACGCTGAACGTGCCAGCCGAGAAAGTCGAAACCCTCGTCGATATGGCAGATCCGTGTCTTCTCGACCGAGAGGGACAAACCCATGGATGCGAGGAGATCCTCCACTTCCTGCCGAAGCGCTGCGGCGTCCGCTTGCTGCCCGTTAACCATCACGACGAAGTCATCCGCGTAGCGAACGAGCCTCATGGCTGGAATACCGGCACGGCGGAGCTTGGCGCGTTGCCACGACGGTCCAAGCGCTTCCCACTTCCGAGTGAAGTGTTCGTCGAGAACCGACAAGGCGATATTGGCGAGGAGTGGAGATAGGATGCCGCCTTGGGGCGTGCCGGTGATCGTTTCTCTGGCCTTGCCGTCCTCGGCGAGGACACCAGCCCGAAGAAACGCACGAACCAGCGCAAGCGCCCGCCTGTCTCCGATCCGTCGTTCCACACGCCGCATCAGCGCCGTGTGCTCGATGTTGTCGAAGCACGCCTTGATGTCCGCCTCGAATACCCATTGGTAGTTGCGAGCCGGAGTGGCCAAGTAGCGGATTTCGCTGATTGCGTCCTGAGCACGACGATGAGGCCGAAAGCCGTACGAGCACGGCAGGAAGTCAGCCTCAAAGATCGGCTCGAGCACCAACGCCAAGGATGCCTGGACTACACGGTCAGCCGCGGTCGGGATCCCCAGACGGCGAACCTTGCCGCCGGCTTTGGGGATGGACTTCTCCCGGACTCGGGTTGGCCGATAGCATCGAGCTTTGAGCAATGCCCCAAGCTCGGCCAGGAATGCCTCCGGGGACTCGATGGAAATAGGTGCAATCCCATCGACCCCAGCGGCCCGCCGGCCCTTGTTGCCCCGGACCCGGTACCACGCCGTAACGAGGAACGCGGGATCATGGACGAGGTTGAACACGTCATCGAAGCAGCGGCCAGGATCGGCCGTTGCCCATCGGTGCAGCTTGGTCTGCATTTCAAGTACCCGTGCCTTGGCGGTTTCCCGATCCGGATACGGTGCGCCGGTATTCACCAGCGGCCTCCTTGCGATGTCAAAGCGCTGCAAACACACTGGAGCCCTTCGCCATGTACGCGGCTTTCCCGCGCTCGGACTACTACGGCTCCTCCGCCCCCTACGGGCAGCATCAGCGGGCAACGCGCTTTCCCTTTGTCGCGGACGACGGTCGGGACTGCCTGTAGGGTTCCCACGTTCACTTTCCGCCGTTCACAAGGTGAGGTGTCCCGCTTTTCCCCAGCAGCTTCGCTGCCGTTACGCCGCAGGCTTTCACGGCAGCCTCCCGGCCGGCGATATGCGGACCGACGGGGGAGTTCACCACGGCCAGGCCGTGGCTGCGCGCTGCACACCAGCCCATATCCGTCAGGTTGGAGCTGATTGTTGGCTCTTGAGGGGTTTTACGCCACGGGTTCACTTTCGTTACACCTTCCTCGTTTGCTCGCCGGACCCCCGGCATCTGACAGTGCTACCGAGTCCCGGCTTTGTCAGGGCTGCTTGCCACCCTTGCTGGCGTTCCCCAGTTCGGGCTGCCCTCAGCTTGGCCCCGGCTGCTGCGACAGCCGGGTCGCGACGGTCTCGCACCGTCGCACGGTCAGAAAGCGCCTCGTGGCGCTCACAGTCCCAGCTCCACAACTGATTGGGGGCTGTGGTGTGATACGTCGTTGGCCGG
>CAYPWB010000771.1:0-2229 GCA_964414315.1 uncultured Planctomycetaceae bacterium
AAGACCCGCGTCAGAGAACCCAGGCACCCTCGGTCGCCACGACCACCGTCGCAGACCGCGGTGGAGCCGCTTCGCCCGGCTTGCTACGGCGGCTGCATTCGCGTACAGTGGTGTCGTCCCCTGTCCTGCAGAAAGGCGAATCATGAGCAATCGTAACGTACCGGTGCGGCGGCGCGACTTCCTGAAGGCGACCGGCGCGGCAGCAACCCTCCCGTACCTCCTGCCGGCCGGCGCCGCGGCGTCGGGGGCGAACGAGAAGCTGACCTTCGGGCATATCGGCGTGGGCGGCATGGGCGGCTCCCACCTTCGCGACATGAAGGGGCGCCTGGATCGGGGCGAAGTGAACATCGCCGCCGTGTGCGATATCGACGAACGCCGGCTGGAAAACGCCTCGCGCACCGCCGGCCCCCAGGCCGACGTGTACCGCGACTATCGCTACGTGCTCGAGCGGCAGGACATCGACGGGGTGATCCTCGCCACGCCCGACCATTGGCACCCGGTGCAAATGGTGCACGCCGCCGAGTGCGGCAAGCACGTGTACGTGGAGAAGCCCGCCTGCTGCACCATCGGCGAAGGCAAGGCGATGCTCGAAGCGGCCGAGCGGGCGGGCATTGCCGTACAGATGGGTACCCACGGGCTCAGCCATCCCGAGTCGTACCTGGCCCACCGATACCTGGCCAACGGGAATATCGGCAAGGTGGAGCGGGTCGACTTCTGGCACTACCCGACGCCCGCGGGCGGCAACCAGCCCGACAGCGATCCGCCGGAAGAACTCGACTGGGACCTGTGGCTGGGCCCGCTGCGCTGGCGGCCGTTCAACCGCGGGTACCTGCACGGGGTATTCCGGTGGCTGATGGAGTCGGGCGGAGGGCAAATCCGCGACCGGGGCGCGCACATGTTCAGCCTGCCGATGTACTGGCTCGGGGCCGTCGGCACCGGTCCGGTTTCGGTCGAGGCCACCGGCGAGTTCCCCAAGCGCGGGCTGTGGGATTCCGCCGTCACGATGAACGTGACCTACACCTTCAAAGATCCCGATTGGGTGCTTACCTGGAACCAGCCGGGCGTGCCCGTCCCGCCGGAGGAGCGCGACGGAAGCGAACCCGGCGGCCGGATCGCCTTGCCCGGGTTCGGCGCCGTGTTCACCGGTACGGAAGGGACGTTCACCAACTGGGGCCACGGGCTGTGGACCGAGCGCAAAGCCCGCGAGTGGGAGCCGGGGCCGAACGATCGCGACGTGTACCGCAGCCCCGGCCACAAGGAGGACTGGTTCGAGGCGATCAAGACGGGCCGCAAGCCGATCGCCAACATTGAACTGGGCGTCGACGTGGCCATTATGACCATCTTGGGGAACCTGTCGCTGCTGCTCGGGCGAAAGCTGGAGTGGGACCAGAGCAAGCGCGAGATTGTGGGCGACGAGCAGGCCCAGCGCCTGATGGACCGCCCCCAGCGGTACCCGTACGCGATTTGAACGGGGACGGCCCGCCTTGCCCCCAGAGATTATTGTGGACCGCTTACACCGTCAGCACTTCGACGGAGATGACCTCCTTGACCGGATGATCTCCGGCAATCAACCGGTCGATGGCGTCCAAGGTGGTTGCGTGGTAATAGCGTTCCCCGCACTCCATGCAAACCTCCGCATCCACATTTTCGACCAAGTATAGCTTGCCTTGGAACCAATGCTGTTTTCGGACCGATCGGGACACCGTGTCTGCGTTGCAGAACTCGCACTTCATGTTTCGTTATACCTTCTCGTACACGGTGATGATAACCAGCACGCCCGATTCCTGAAAGCGACATAGTACGTGCATCACGCGGCCATCTGGGGCGTTTCCCTCAACACAATACCGAACCCCTCTCGGATCATGTGTCAACTTCCTCTGCACGAATCCTGTGAGGATGGCCATCTCCATATCCGACCGCTCAAAGCCGTCTTCGGCCAACTCCTCGCCGGCGTGCGTCGACAGGTAATAGTCGCGGCAGCGAATCCTCTCTCGAATACGTTCAATGATCGACAACGCCGGAATGTCCCTGCTAGTGCGTCACTTCAACCACCGCTTCCACCTATTCCAATCATCCTCGCAACGGTCATTTGTGTCAACCTGGAACCGCTGATGGCCGCATTTGTCCCCCCAAAGGGCCAGCGACTGGTCGCGCGAAGCGTTTTGCGTTAGAATGCAGGGCGTGGTGAACTCCGTTGGTCCTTCCGCCTGGTGCCGATGACGCATTCCG
>CAYPWB010000772.1:0-2226 GCA_964414315.1 uncultured Planctomycetaceae bacterium
AACCCTCTCCCGGCGGGAGAGGGGACGTGGGTCCGAGCCTTTTCAGACAGTCTCTAAGAACCGTGGCGACTGGTCGCGGGAAGCGTTTTGCGTTAGAATGCAGGGCGTGGTGAAAATCCTTCGACCCTTCGCTTGGTGCCGATGACGCATTCCGCCTCCGATTGCCCGACACCCCCCGTCGATCCCGCCGCCGACCCCCGCACCGCCTCCGAGCACCGGCTGATGGTGCGCATCGGGCTGGTTGGCGGGGTGTTTTCCGCCATTGTATGTGCGTTGTTGCTGTACGACTACAGCCTCCGCCGGGCCGACAATCCGGCCGAGACGATCGCGTTCCAGGCGTTGAGGACGGCCCTGCGCGAGAATCCCGAAGACGACGAGCTGAAGCAGCAGTTCCGGCAGCTCGACTTGGCGCTGCGCGAAGACTACTTCCGGCGCAGGGCGTTCGCTTCGGTCGGGGGGGTGTTGCTGCTGGCCGGCGTAGCCGTCACCCTCATTGCTGCCACCCGAGCGGCGACGCTCAACCGGCCGCTTCCCAACCCGGCCTCGTTCGGTCCGCCGGGCGACGTGCAGACGCCGCTGAGCCGGCTTGCCCGCTGGGGCATCGCCGCGATGGGCGTGGCCCTGGCCCTGACCGCCGCCGGCCTGAGCCTCGCCTACCGCAGCCCGCTTGCCGATCTGGACGAAACGGCGGCGAGGCCCGACGCCGACGCCCCTTCGCCGGTGGCGCCGGCCGCCGCGTCGTATCCTCCGCCGTCGCGCGAGGAGATCGAGGCGGCGTGGCCCGCCTTCCGCGGCCCGACCGGCGACGGCATTTCCCGCTTCACCAACGTGCCGAAAACCTGGGACGCGCTTGGCGAGAACATTCGCTGGAAGACGGAAGTGCCCCTGCCGGGCAACAGTTCGCCCGTGGTGTGGAAGAACCGCGTGTTCCTGACCGGCGCCGACGAAGAACGTCGCGAGGTCTTCTGCTTCGACACGGATTCCGGCGAATTGCTCTGGCGGGCGGCGGTTCCCGGCACGCCGCAAAGCACGGCCGAGCCGCCGGAGGTGATGGAGGATACGGGCTTTGCGGCGCCGACGCCCGTGACCGACGGCCGGCACGTATTCGCCATGTTCGCCAACGGCGACATGGCCGCGTTCGACTACGACGGCAAGTTGGCGTGGTCGCACAGCTTCGGCATTCCCGAGAACGTGTACGGCCACGCGTCGTCACTTGCGATGCACGAGGGCCTGGTGTTCGTCCAACTCGACCAGGGACACGTGCCGGAGGACGAAAAGTCGAGGCTGTACGCCATGGACGCTGCGACCGGGGCCGTGGTTTGGGAAGCGAAGCGGGCCGTGCCGAACTCGTGGGGATCGCCCATCGTGGTCGAGCACGATGGCCGTTGGCAGGTGATTACCGCGGCCGACCCATGGGTCATCGCCTACAACCCGGCCGACGGAAGCGAATTGTGGCGGGCCCGCTGCCTGCGCGGCGACTGCGGCCCGACGCCCGTGCTGGCCGGCGGCCTGGTGCAAATCGGGAACGAGTATTGCCAGTGGTCGGCCATTCGCCCCGACGGAGCGGGCGACGTGACCGAAACGCACATCGCCTGGACCGCCGAGGACGGCCTGCCCGACACGTGCAGCCCGCTGGCCACCGAAGAACTGGTCATGCTTATGCCGTCGACCGGCTACTTCACAGGGCTCGACGCCAAGACGGGTGAAATGCTTTGGGAGGTCGAGTTCGACGAATACTTCGCGTCTTCGCCCAGCCTGGTGGGCGACCTGATGTACTTGTTCGACAAAGAGGGCGGAACCTGGATCGGCAGGCCCACGCCCGAAGGGTGCTTACAGGTGAGCGAGGGAGCCCTGGGCGAACCTTGCGCGACGAGCCCCGCGTTTCAGGATGGGCGCATTTACATCCGGGGCGAGACGCATTTGTTTTGCATCGAAGAGAATTGACCGGCCGTGGGGGGACTGTCCCGATTTTCGCGGCACGCGGGGGAGTTTGCCCATCGACCAACCGTTAGGCCGCGAAAATGGGACTGTCCCCTTCGCGTGAACGGCTGCACCACGGCCCGAATTCCGTCCATGAGATACTGACCGGCCTGCATTATGCTGGACCTAGCCTTCGTCGACGAAACCATCTCGCGCCTGGGCCGGGACCGCGCGGCGGCCATCCCCATTCTTCAGGCCATTCAAGGCGAGTACCGCTGGCTGCCGCCCGAGGCGCTGCGCCGCGTG
>CAYPWB010000773.1:0-2223 GCA_964414315.1 uncultured Planctomycetaceae bacterium
AGCACCTCGGCCGCACGGTCTTCACCCTGAGCCTCGTCGCCGACGGCGAGTTGGGGCTGCCGATGGAGTCGGTCTACTCCGACGAGGTCGACGCGCTGCGGCGAGAAGGATACCGCGTCGGCGAAGTCTCCTGCCTGGCCGACCGGCGCAACTGCATGAACGGCTTTTTCCCGGTGTTCGTGGGGCTGTGCCGGTTGATGGCCCAGTATGCCTGGCGACGGGGCCTCGACGGGCTGGTCGCGGCGGTCCATCCGAGGCATGCCCGCTTCTACCGGCGGTACATGCACTTCGAGCCGATCGGCGGCTGGCGAAGCTACCCGAGCGTGCGCAACCGGCCGGCGGTGGCCCTGCTGTTGGACTTCGACCGGATCGACCGGGAGCGGCCCGCCTCGTTCAACACGTTCTTCGGCCAGTGGCTGCCCGAGGCGATGACCGTGCCGCAGCCGATTACCGCGCGGCAGCGGGCCTACTTCGAGCCGATGGTCGAGGACGGCTGCCGGTTCGTCGCCCTCGGCGATGCCATCGAGGCCGCACCGGCCGGGGTGCCCGCGCTGGCCTGCGCGTGAGTCGAGCCCAACCGAGCCCAACGCTTCCGAACGGTCCGCGTGAGGACGGTCCGCGTAGACACTTCGCCTTCCCCCAGGCCTTCCGGCAGTCAGCCGCAGGCCCGACCGGGGCGGGATGCGTTCCCTTCACGGCCTCGACTGAAATACCCCATCTTGCCTAGGCCCGCAGAGCCCTACGGCTTGCCTATTTGACACTTGCCGTAAGTAAGCTAGGCTTGGGTTGAGATGACACTCCTCCTGAGACCTTGTCCACCATCAAGATTTGCCTCATACGAAGAGTCGCCAACGGAACTTGGGGGGGCCTGCAATCGTTTCCGTTGTGGGCCAGGACGGCGTGAAATTCGGGCTGGCCGCTGCATCGCTGCACGCCCGATAGCTTCAGTATGGATACCTTGGGAAACATAAGGAACCGAGCGCGTGTTCGGTCCCCACGGTTGCGGGTGCGTGAACTTGACCTGTTCTCGGCGCTTTCGCGCTGCCTCATGTTCAACCCGTTCTGGAGTCCCGGATCCATGTCTGCCGGTCCTTTCGACCAGTCGTGCGCGCCTTCGGGCGACGACGCGACCACTGCCGATATCGAGTACCGCATCGCCTCGACCCGCGCCGAGCGGGAAGCCGCGTTCCGACTCGTCCATCAGTCGTACCTCAATGCCGGCCTGAGCGAGCCGAACGGATTCGGGCTTCGGGTCACCCCCTACCACCTGCTGGACACGACCGAGGTGTTCATCGCCCAACTCGATGGGCGGATCGTGTTCACCTTGAGCCTGGTGATCGACGGCGAGTTGGGCCTGCCGATGGAGTCGGTCTACTCCGACGAGGTCGACGCGCTGCGGCAGGAGGGTTTCCTCGTGGGCGAGGTATCGTGCCTGGCCGACCGCCGCACCCAGTTCCGCGGGTTCTTTCCCGTGTTCGTCCGCCTGTGCCGCCTGATGGCCCAGTACGCATGGCGCCGGGGCCTAAGCGGCCTGGCGGCGGCCGTGCACCCGCGCCACGCCCGGTTCTACCGGCGGTACATGCACTTCGAGCCGCTCGGCGGCTGGCGAAGCTACCCAAGTGTCCGCAACCGGCCGGCCGTGGCCCTGCTGTTGGACTTCGACCGGGTCGACCGCGAGCGGCCGAAGTCGTTCGACACGTTCTTCGGCGAGTGGCTGCCCGACGAAATGGTCGTCCCGCAGCCGATTCCCCCCGAGCAGTGCGAGTACTTCCGGCCCATGGTCGGCGGCCACGAGCCGTTTGTGGCCCTCGGCGACGCCATGGAAGCCCTGCCCGCCGGCGCGGCCAACCTTGCCTTCGCGTGAGGGCCCGGTCTACGATCCTCGCTGATTTCCGCGGCCCGTCCGTTCGATGAGGAGCCCCGCGCCGTGGAAAGTGTTCCTGCGCCCCGGATTCGGCGGTCCAGGCGAGGTCCGCGCGGCGACGGCAGGAGGCCACACTAGGGCCGGTTTCCGACCCTCCTGCCCCGTTCCGTACAGAATCGCCTAAGGCTGGCAAGTTGACACCGCCTGTGGTGGCGCATACGATACCATCATGGTGCCTGTACAAATCGTTCTCGACACCAATGTCCTCGTCGCCGCGTTTCGCTCGCGGCGAGGTTCCTCGTATCGAATCCTAGGTGATGTCCCATGAGTACGACGTTGAGCCTACGACTGCCCAATTC
>CAYPWB010000774.1:0-2212 GCA_964414315.1 uncultured Planctomycetaceae bacterium
AACGGAACGTGTCAACCTGTTTGAGACACCTGCATGTCGAAATTAGTGTCGTGTGGACTCGCTTCGCGAGCAGATTGGTTTGGATGTGGGGGCCAGCCCCCACGCCCCCGGGATTTTTTCAGGCATGGCTCGGGTGTCCGAGGGTGTTCGGGGGACAGCGGTTCGGCTAGCATGGCGGTGTCCGGTGAAACGGAGGCGAGCTCTGCGGGGACGCAACTCGGCGAGGGATAACCGGATCGAGGGTGCGCCGACGGTGCATCGGGCTTCTGGGAACCGCCGGTTTCCGGGAGCCCTTTTTCGTGGCCCGACGTCGGTGGCGACGGCGGGTTGATCCACACGGCCTCGGGCAGCGGCAACGGTGCGGGCCGGCGGTGGACGAACCGCTGGGGATGCCGCGCGTAGGCCGCGTCGAGCGTCTTCCGGCGCCGATCGAGAACCTCCGCCGCCGCTCCGTGGTGGACCATCGCTGGGGTCAACAGGGCGATTCCCGAGTGGTAGTGCTCGTGATTGTACCACTGGAAGAATCGCCGGCAGAAGCCCTTGCCATCGTCCTGCGAACCGAACCGTTCGGGGAACTCCGGCCGATATTTGAGCGTCTTGAACTGGCTCTCGGAGAACGGGTTGTCGTTGGAGACGTGGGGCCGCCCGTGCGACTTGGTCACGCCCAACGTGGCCAACAGTTGGCCCACCGTGTGCGAGGTCATCGAGGGTCCGCGGTCGCTGTGGATGGTCAGTTGGTCCGCGTCGACGCCTTCTTTCTCAATCGTGTCGCGAATCAGCCGCTTGGCCAACTCGGCGTTCTCGCGCGAGGCGAGCATCCAGCCGACCGCGTAGCGGCTGTAGATGTCGAGGATCACGTAGAGGTAGTAGTAGGTCCACTTGGCCGGTCCCAGCAGCTTGGTGATGTCCCACGACCAGACCTGGTTCGGCGCCGTGGCCAGCAGTTCCGGCTTCCGGTAGCTCGGGTGCCGGAGCTGATTGCGACGTTCGCGGACCTCGCGGGCATCGTGCAGGATGCGGTACATCGTGCGAATCGAGCAGTGATACGTCCCTTCGTCCAGCAGCGCCGCATAGACGTCCGCCGGCGACTGGTCAACGAACCGCGGCGAGTGCAACACGTCGAGGACCTCCCGGCGTTCGGAGGCGTCCAACGCCCGAGGCTGCCGGCGCGGGGGCTGCCGGTCACGGGCCTGATCATCGACCTTCGGCGGCTGGCGACGGCGATACAAGCTCGCCCGCGCCACGCCCATCGCCCGACAGGCGGCGGCCGTGCCCACATCCGGGGCCAGTTGCTCGGCGGCGTCCATCAGTCGGCCTCGTCGCCGTTGGGGGTCTTCAGGGGAATGTTCAACATCTCGGAGACTTTTTTTTGAACGTCGATGATCAACTCCGCCTGGCGGAGCTGCTCCTTCAGACGCTGGTTCTCTCGCCGCAGCCGCTCGTTCTCGTCGTTCAGGGGATTCTTCGGTCTGGCCTTGCGTCCGCGCCGCCGCGGTGCCAGACCGGCCAGGGCCCCGGCGTCGCGCTGCTTTCGCCAGGTCGACACGTGCGACGAGTACAGCCCCTCGCGGCGCAGCAACTCGCCAAGCTGGCCCGGCTCGGTGCAGGCGTCCGCCTCGGCCAGGATCTTTGCCTTGTACTCCACGGTGAACCGCCGCCGAACCGGCTTCTCCAGTACCTCCGGCGAGGGGGCCGTCCGCCGGTCGCCTACCAATTCCTTGCGTTCCATCATCAACTCACCTCCTTCCGCCCTCTACTGTAATAAATCGGGAGGCAGTTGTCTCACTCATGTTGGCACAGAGGGCACTTGTTGCCGTCGGATCATTGGCGTTGGGAAGCACCTGTTCCTTTTCGTCGCGAGCGCGGCAAGCTCGCTTCATGACTCGCGCGTAACCGGACTTGCCGCTGCCGTTACCGCCATAGATCACGGTCATGCCACTCGGCTCGAAGCAAAGAACCTGATCCGGCGCAATACAATTCACATGTTCAAGATTCCGTAGGGACTTAAGGATCACCGCAGTTCCACCGGACGTAGTTTCCGGCAGATGCTCCTTGGAGAGAGGCAACGGTTCAAGCTCTTTGGGATCTGGCAATCCATGCGCCGATTTCAAGAGTGCGAAAAGCTCGTCGTAGTCCTCTTCCGAGAGGTCTCCTGACTTCTGGAACAGCCGACGCGATGCGTCCTGCTGCCACGGCGGAAGCGTTTGTGTCC
>CAYPWB010000775.1:0-1596 GCA_964414315.1 uncultured Planctomycetaceae bacterium
GGTTCGTGAGCAGCGGGACGGAGGCCGTCTCCGCGGTGGTGCGCCTGGCCCGGGGCGCCACCGGCCGCGACCTGGTCCTCAAGTTCACGGGCTGCTATCACGGGCACAGCGATGCCCTGCTGGTGGCCGGAGGCAGTGGACTGGCCACCTTCGGGGTATCCAGTTCCGCGGGTGTACCGAAGGGCACGGTGGCCGACACCGTGGTGCTGCCCCTGGACAGCGAGGACCTGGTGCGCGAGTTGTTCGCCGAGCGGGGCCATGACATCGCTTCGGTTCTGATCGAGCCGCTGCCGGCCAACTCCGGCCTGCTGCGCCAGCGCACGGAGTACCTGAAGTTCCTGCGGGAGATTACCGCTGAGCATGGGACGCTGCTGGTGTTCGACGAGGTGATATCCGGATTCCGGCTTGGCATGGATGGTGCTGCGGGGCTGTATGGCGTCCAGCCCGACATTGCCACCTTCGGGAAGATCGTGGGCGGGGGGATGCCCGTGGGGGCGTTCGGCGCCCGACGGGAACTGATGGAGCACCTGGCACCGCTCGGCAAGGTCTACCAGGCCGGAACGCTCAGCGGCAACCCGGTGGCCATGGCGGCGGGTGCTGCCGCGCTCACGGTTCTGAAGAATGAGGACATCCACGCCAGGCTCGCGAGTATGGGCGCCAAGCTCGAGGCCATGGTCGCTCCGGCGGCCGAGGCCGCGGGCTGCACGTTCTTACGCGAGGGCTCGATCTTCTGGGCGGCGATGCAGACCAACGCGCCACGGAAAGTCGAGGACGTGGGATCCGACGGCATGACGCGTTACGGGATACTGCAGGAGGCGGCGTTGGATCGTGGAGTGTACATGGCGCCCAGTGGCTGGGAAGTGGGCTTTTTGGACGCGGCGATGAGTGATCCGGATGTGGAATTGATTGCCAGCGTTGTTGCCGAGTGCCTAGCTCTATCTGCGGGCTGAGCCTGTCTCCGTAAAGTTGAAACCCCATATAAGAGACCTAGTACGTGACTGAAAGAAAGCGGGGACTGATGGACCGGATCGACAGATCCTTGCATTGGAGTCCCAAGGCCGATTATCGGCCGAATCTGCTCGTACTCGGACTGTTCTTGTTCTTCGTTATTAGTAGATATACCCAGTTAGGGCATCGTGTAGAGCTTCTTGGTGCGGTCAGGATCGAGTTTCTATTGGGATGCGCTTTAATTTTAGTTTGTGTCTTTATCCTGGTATTCCACCCTATCCCGCTAAGCTCATCGGCTCGACGATTCTTGGCTTCCTTACTTGTGTTGTTTGCAGTAATGCTGTCACAGGTGCCGTTCGCTGCTGCGGGCACATTGGCGTGGGATATCTTCTACGACAGAGTGGTGAAATTCGCAATGCTCGCTCTGTTTATCGCGGTTATCGTGCGTACACCATTCGTTATGAGGCTCTTCGTGGGGGCTTTTCTTTTCTCAATATTCTGGATATCAATGGAGTCAGTGCGCGGGTTAGTGTCCGGAAGCTTGGTATGGGAGAATCAAGGCGTAATGCGTCTTCACGGGGCTGTGCCTATCTATCGGCACCCGAATAGTCTCGGTGGGGTAGCCCTCGGCGCCCTACCCTTTGTTAT
>CAYPWB010000775.1:1606-2208 GCA_964414315.1 uncultured Planctomycetaceae bacterium
GAAGTCGCGATTAGTTCGGGCATGCCTTCTTCTGTTGGCCCTATTCTCGGGGATTTGCGTCATTTACTCTGGGTCTAGAACCGCATATATGGGTTTGATCGCTTTGGGTGCTTACTGGTTCATGAAATCAGAGAGTAAGGCAAAGTGGTTGGTTCGACTTGGGGCAATCGGTATAGCTGTTGTGTTTTTCGTGCCAGGCCAGTATTGGGAGCGGTTCATGAGCACGTTTGCCGACGACGAGAATGCTGGCTCGCGCGGGACTAGAATTCAGATTCTCGAGGATGCGTGGCAAATATTTCTGGATAACCCAGCTGGGGTGGGTGTTGCATCATTTCCGACCGTGCGACAACAAGTTTTTGGCCGTAGTCAAGACACACATAACCTGTATTTGGAAGTTGGTACGAACCTCGGAGCACACGGTCTGGTGATATTTCTTCTCTTCGTCTACTTGATGCTCCGTTCGCTCAGGGTGAGTGAATCGAAGTTTGAATCGGCCCACACAAAAATTTCGAGCCAGATAAATAATATGCGTGGATCCGTTCATTTCAATAGGTTAAGAAAATATGAGAAAGCTCGCACGGATACTGGGGAACTCATCGCTC
>CAYPWB010000776.1:0-2200 GCA_964414315.1 uncultured Planctomycetaceae bacterium
TTCGTTCTCATGCAAGCCGATTTGCCGGAAGCCCGCATCGGCCCGTGCGAACTCGTGGTGAAATATTCCGTGCCCCTTTCGCCCTTGCCGGAACGAGGCTGGGTTCCGGTGTCGGTGCCGCTGCTTGCGCCGCACCTCGCGGCATCGGGCGCCAACCGCCTTGTGCTGGAGGAGGGCGCGGAGATGTTCGCCGAAGTGTCGGACGAGTCGTGGACTCGGTCGGCTCGCGACGCGGCGGCGTCCCCTGCGGCGCAGAGCGAAGAGGCGTTCAGCACCACGGGGAAACGCCGGGAAATTCGCCTGCGGATCGGGCCGCCCGACGCCCGCCGACTTGGCACGACCGTCGTGGAGCGTGCCTGGGTGCAAACCTGGCTGATCCGCACCGAGCGATCCGGCCGCCAGGACCGCGCCGCCTTCCGTGTGCGCACCAGCCGCAAACGGCTGGAAGTGCGACTTCCGGAAGGGACCGCCATGGAGCAGGTGTTCGTGTGGCTCAATCAGGAGCGGGTGGAAGGTTTTGCCATCGACGGAACCACCGTGTTCGTTCCGCTTCCCGAAAACGGAACTCAGCAATCGTATCATCTTGAATTGGGATACCACTTTCTGGAGCCGTTCGACCGGCAGGGGCCGCTGTCGGTGGAACTGCCTCACTTGGGCGAGCAGGTATGGGTCCGCCGAATGTACTGGCAACTGGTCCTGCCGCGGCATGAGCACGTGGTCGTCGCCCCGGCGGGATTTACGAGTGAATCGCCGTGGACCTGGAAAGGCTACCTGTTCGCCCGGCGGCCGCTCCTGGAACAACCCGAGCTGGAAGCGTGGGCCGGGGCCGCCCGGCGAACGCCCGTATCGCACGAAACGAACCGGTATTTATTCGGTACAAGCGGATATCCGCAGGAAGTCGTCTTGCGGACCGCGAACCGTTCCTGGATTGTCTTCGGCGCGTCGGGCCTTGCGCTGGTGGCGGGGTTGGTGCTGATCTACGTACCGGCGGGGCGTCGGCCGGGCACGTTGCTTGTCGCCGCGATCGGCCTTGCGTGCGTGGGGGCCTTGTACCCGGCGCCCACCTTGCTGGTAGCCCAGGCGGCCAGTTTGGGGCTTGGTTTGACGCTGCTTGCCGGGCTTCTGGAGCGAAGCGTTGCCCGACGCCGCGCCGCCCTGCCGCCGACGGAAGCCGGCCTTCCGTCGGAGAGCGACTCGACGCTCACGCAGCACGAGATCGCCTGGACGGAAGACCCCACCGCGACGCAAACGGCGGCGATCGGAGTTGGACCGGAGGCGCCGCAGGACGAGGTGCCATGACGGGCCGTTGGCTTGCGACATGCCTGTGTCTGGCATTTTGGGCCGCCGGTTTCGGCCTGCGCCCGGCGGCCGCGCAGCCCGACGAGGCCGAACGCCCCGCCGGCATTCGCTTCCGACGCGTGTACGTTCCGGCGGCCCGCCGCGAGGACTGGCCGCTGGGGCAACAGAAGTACCTGCCGGTTGCCCCGGACGAGTTCGAGCGGCTGGTGGCGGCCTCGGGGGGGGCGGCGGCGCCGACCGACTCGCCCACCCTGACCCCTCGCCTCGTTCGCGCGGAATACGAGGCGCAGCTCGAAGGCGATCGTTTGACCGGCGGTCGCGGTACCCTGTGGGTGGAGCACACGTCGGAATCGCGGGCGCTGCTGAGGTTGGACCCATGCAGTTTGGCTGTCGGCAACGCCGTGTGGTCGGGCGACGAGCCGCAAACCGCTGCGTTCGGCATGGGGGTCGACGGCTCCCTCGACGTCCTGGTCGAGCAGTCCGGACCGCTGGAAATGGAATGGTCCCTGGCGGGCCGACGCGATGCCGCCGGGACGCTGGTGTTCCCGGTCCGCCTGCCCGCAAGCCCGATAAACCGCCTCCTGCTGACCACGCCCGACGGCGCCCAGCCGGCCGTCGACCGGGGTGCGGTGCTGGACGCCGGTCGGGATGAGAACGGGAATCGGCTTTGGCGCATCGAGTTGGGGAACCGGCACGAGTTTGAACTGCGCCTGACGACCTCCGACGGCGAGTTGCCGCGTTCGGGCCTGGCGCTGGTGCGCGAAAAGACCGGCTACGACGTTTCGCTGCGCGGCGTGGAGGTTTCCACCGAATGGAGCCTGGAAATCCACCACGAAGCGGTGAGCCGGATCGCTTTCCGACTCGATGACCAGCTCCAGTTGGTCACGGCCACCCTCGGCGA
>CAYPWB010000777.1:0-2190 GCA_964414315.1 uncultured Planctomycetaceae bacterium
CCCAATCGTCCGGAAATGTAGCGCAGTGCCGCGGCGGCCAGCCCGTCCTCCACGGCGTAGTAGTCGGTCGAGTGCCGGGCGACCACGCCCTTGGGCGGCACCATGATCGGCTGCTCCGGGGGCGGCTCGCCGTCGATCAGCCGATCCAGCAGCGCCGCCGCCTCGTAGCCCACCTGCTCGTGGTTGTTGTCGACACAAGTGATCCGTGGGTCCAGTTCCGCGATCGTCCGATTGTCGTTCAGCGAGATGATGGCCACGTCCCGCGGCACATCCCACCCCCGGCCCTGGCACATCGCGATCAGCAGGCGCGACATGGCCGGGTCTTGCAGGCAAATCCCCACTGGCGGCAGCAAGCCGTCGAGCCATGCCATCATCCGTTTTTCCATCTCCAGCCAACCATCGGCATCCTCGAACAACGCATGCGGAATCCGCGGCAAATCGCAGGTGACGCCACGCTCCGCACAACGGGCCGCGAAAAACGGGGCATTCTCCCGCGCGGTGCGGTGATCCTCGTTGCAAATCAGGCACACCCGACGAAACCCGCGCTCGATCAGGTGCTCGGCCGCCAGGTGGAAAGCCCGCTCCGCGTCGTAGTAGACGCCCGGCACCCCCTGCCGGGCGTGCTGATACCAGGTGTTCACGAGCGGAACGCCCAGCCGCTTCAGACGCTGCCGCGCCGCCGGCGACGCCCGGGCGATCACGCCGTCGTAATGCTGGAACAGCTCGCCGCGGCCGCGGAGCTTCAGCCCCGGATGCTCGTCGACCACGCAGTTCCACGGCGGATGCTCTCGGACGTAGCGCTGGACGCCCAGAAAGACGCCCTGGTGCTGCGGATAGGGCAGATCGATCCGCAGGGCGACGGCGACTCGGCGTTTTTCGCGTCTTTCGCTCATCGGAAGGGGCCGGAATCAGCGTCACCGGCGGCCGGAAATCGTGCTGGATACAAATATTTCGCGTGAACTTGCCATTTTTGCGCCCATACTTGCTTGCACTCTGTTATGATAGTATGTGTTCGCTCCTCGGACAAGCCTGCCCGTGGCCGGAGCGAACGGAACAGCGGGAACAGACGAGGCGCCCGCCGGGAGCGGTCCCGACCGGGCAGCGAGAAGGCATTTTGCGAAGATTCAACCAATCGAGGCAGCAAGAGACTTGTCCCGAAGAAGAAGGGGTGACGGGGCGCAACCCGAATGGGAGGTGTGTGATGAAAGGTTTTCGAGTAGCGGCAGTATTTGCGGCACTGTTGGCCCTTTGCCTGTTCGCTGGCACTGCAGGTGCCGCGACCATCCTGTTCGTCGATAGCGACAGCGGCCTTGATTCGAGTTGGCAAACGCTTATTGAGAGTGGCGGCCATACGTTCACGCGCTACAGTGGCGACTACAACCCGAACACCCAGGCCGAGAAAGACGCCATCAACAACAACTACGATGTCGTTGTCATGAGCGGCAGCAACCCTAACTTCAACTCGGTCCGGACTCACGGCGCCAATTGGAACACGCTGGCGACACCGATGATCCTTATGGGCAACTATCTAGCCAGCGGTCAGTTCAGCGCCGGTTCATGGCAGTGGACGACCCCGAGTACGAGCAACGCCCCCTCGGCTTCGGGCGACGTTGATGTGTTGGACGAGTCCGATTTGATCTGGACTGGCGTGACGTTTGACACGGCAGGCCCGCCGCCGACGATCGACCTATTCAGTTCCAGCGCGGGCCATTTGGACCTTGGCTCCAATAGTCTACTGCCGAATATTGCCTTGACCGCTGCCCAATCAAGCAACAACAACCGTGTCGCCGTCGCTCACGCAGCCCCGGATGCCCTGCGTGCCGGCAGTCAGGAGCAGTATTTCATCGCTTCATTTACCGGCGGCGCCGGTCAGTCCTCCCCGTTCAGTTCTGCTGGCGAGCAGGTCTTCCTCAATGCCGTCGATGTACTCTCAGGGGAGGTGATCCCCGAGCCGTCGACTGTCGTCCTGCTGGCCATGGCCTTGCTGGGCATGATCGGCCTGCGGCGGCGGAAGTAACACCCGGCCGTGTAGGTCAGGCACCGCGTGCCTGACAGGCGGTCGCTTGCGTTTGTTTTTCAGCCATGTCAGGTACGGGGTACCTGACCTACGGAATTGCCCGTGGCCGGAGCGAACCGAACAGCGGGAACAGACGAGGCGCCCGCCGGGAGCGGTCCCGACCGGGCAGCGAG
>CAYPWB010000778.1:0-2173 GCA_964414315.1 uncultured Planctomycetaceae bacterium
CGACGGCTGGCACAACACCGCGTGTGTTCGCCCGCCGGGCTGCTCCGTGCACCGGCGTACCGGAGAACGCTGTGCCGCCTTCACGCGGAGCGTGAAGAATACATTGTACTCCTCACGCTCCGCGTGAGGTCACTGCCGCGGCCGGTTCGACGCCGACGGCTGGCACAACACGGCGCGTGTTCGGCCTCCGGGGTGCTCCATGCGCCGGCGTAGTGGAGAACGCTGTGCCGCCTTCACGCGGAGCGTGAAGAATACACTGTACTCCTCACGCTCCGCGTGAGGTCACCACCACGGCCGGTTCGACGCTCGGTTTTCAGTCCCGAAGGGACGAGCATAACCCAGCCCGGGGTGAAGCCGACGCGAGTGGTGCGAGCGAGGCGCAACCCTGGGTCGGAGGACAAACGCCAAGCCGGAAGCCCGAAGGGCTGGCCCTAATCGGAGCTCTCTTTCGCCTGCGCCGTGCTGCCGCGAACAACGCCCCTCGCGCCCGACCCTCCCGTCCCACCAGCCGGCCCGGTCCGCGCGCCGGCGCCCGGGTGCCCGCCGAACCCCGCTGCGGAAAACACCGGTGGGGGCGGCTTGACAGCGCCGGCCGCGGGTGGCGAGAATCGGGACATAGCGCCATCGCCGTTGTGCGGTTTCCCGCGTGCCGGAAGAGCAAAGACTTCCTGCCCAGTAAGGTGTCCGCAGGGGGCCAGCCACCCAGTTTACAAGAGTTGTCTTTAGGCAACCCGCAACTGGCAATTCCTGCACCCCTGAACTCAACGCAACACTGAACCAAAACAAGTCTAGTTTCCATGGGGAGGCGAGCAGGCGTGATCATTTTCAACTACGCTGGCATCATCATCGCGGTGATCGGATTCGCAGTAGCGTTCGGCATCGGAACAGTCGTTGGCACGTCGGCCGAAGGGCCGTTGATGATGATGGCTGGTCCCGTGATCGCAATGCTGGATGTGGTCTACCGCTTCAAAGTGCCCGATGGCCACTGGTTTATCCCACACCGTGGCGGCAGTTTGTTCTTCCTCCCGGTTTGGGCTTTCGGTGTTCTTTGGTTTGTGCTCGGTATCGTTTATTCCGTTGGCGGTGGCGGATTGATCGAATAGTCCGCAGTAAGCAGGAGGGTTCCCTTATTTTGCGCTAACCGCCATGGGCAAAGCGGCACAAGCTGCGATGGCGAAGCGTGATCGTGTCGTGGGAAGATGGTAATGGGTTCTGCGAGTCACGAGAATTCCGAACCCTCAAGCGAGCTCGAAAGCGATGGATATGGAGCACGCAAGAAAGTGGTTCGTTGCACGATTCAGGTTAGCGTAGGATTTGCCATTGTTTGGGCTCTATCTTTGGCCGCCAGAAACTGGCTCCATCCTTTCCCGCTCTCGCCGACGGAGTCGCTGCCGGAAATAGCCGCATATGGCTTCCTGTTGGGTATTTCCTCTGCTGGAATCATGCTACTGCCACGCCGAGTGGGGGCCGCCATTATCTGGAGCCTCTTGCCGCTTGTCGTCACGGGCATGCTCGTCGTTGTTGGTCTGCTGCACACGGCGTGGTTCGGCGGTGAAGAAGCTTGGTTCGTTTGGTTTACCTGGCTCATGCCGGTCCTTCGATTTCTCCATGGTGTGATGTTGGTCTTTCTGGCGTTGCTTGTTGCCCTGGCAGCATATGGGTGGATCGCGTATTTCGTCAGGATTCGAAGTTCTTAACTCGAGGCACGGTTGCGATTCGCTTGGGGCATGGACGTACGAGGGGGGCCGGCTTGTCCGGCCGGAACGGTGGTCAGTGGGCTACAGTCGGCACCGAGGTTTCCTTTCTCCCCTGCACGCTGCCGCCTCCGGCGGCGGCAGCGTGCAGGGGAGATACTCGGGTGGATCGGGCTCGTTTAGCTCACTGACCACGGCTCCGGGCGGGGCGAGCCCGCCGGTGGCCCGTTGTACGACTTCAACTTGTGTGCAACAACATCCGGCAACTAGCAACGAACAACGATACGGCGGAGCGTGGCATGGAGTGCGGCGGCTTGACGCCGCCTTCTTGCTGGTTTGGAGCGGCGTGGCCCGCGGTTGGCAATGCGCGTGCGGAAGAAAGAAAGCCAAAGCGGCGTCGAGCCGCCGCACTCCAAAGGGATGGCTTGACGTTGTTTTCGCAACGGTTCGCGGGCCGGTTGTCATCAAGAATCCCCGCG
>CAYPWB010000779.1:0-2171 GCA_964414315.1 uncultured Planctomycetaceae bacterium
GAACTGGTTGCCGGCTACCACGACGGCGTGGTGAAGGCCATGGTCGAGTTGCCCTGAGCTGCGTGCGCTCATTACAGACAGCTAAACCGTGACAATCCTGCGCAGGTCCTTCAACAGCAGCATGAGATGGAACGGGTCGGTCGGTGAAGCCTCAAATCCGAACTTGCTGTAGAATGCTTTCGCGACGTCGTCTTTCGCATGAACGATGATCGCCCGAAGCCCGGCAATCTCGGCCGCCCCGAGGGTACGAAGAAGGGCATCCTTAAGCAGCGACTTTCCGAGGCCCTGTTGTTGGGATGAACGATCGACGGCAAGCCGCGCCAACACCATCACGGGAATCGGATGTCTTGCGAGTCCGCGGCGGACTCTCGACGTCGCCTCGTGGTGTTCCACGCTTCCGTAAGCGAGCGTATAGTATCCGACCACCCGAGTGTCGCGCGTCGCGACGTAGGTCCGCGCGGCGCCAGCCTGCTGGTTGGTCCAGGCGAACTGTCTGAGATAGGCATTAAGTGGCTCGCTTCCACACTCGAAGTCGCTGAAGTCGTGGCCGCGGGCAAGCGGGACGGGTGATTGTAGTGGCACGGGCTCAGCCATCGAAGGCCCCCGGTTCCGTCAGTAACTTACGGAGTTCCGGGATGTCCTTGGGCGGAGCGTCCAGAGCACGGCTGAACTCGCGCCACTGCGCGTCCGACAGGACGAATCGGTTCTGCTCGGCCAGAACGGCCTGTGCTTCCGCATACGCCTTTTCAAGCACGAAGTTGCTCACGGTTGTATTTGCAGCCCGTGCCGCCTGGGTAAGAACTTCCTTTTGGTGCTGGGTAACGCGGATATTCAGGCGGGCCGGTTTGGCGTCTGGCGCGATCGACACGGTTCTTCTCCCGGGGACGTTCCAACAGGCACTACTTGCGTACTCACATTGTACTCACGCTTGTCGGGCAGGGCAAGCCCGGTCCGGGATCTGGTTATGGATCGGCAGTTCCACTGTCTTCGGGCCAGCCGGCCCTTTACCCTCTGACAGTAACCAGCACACCGCCGTATCGCCCGCAACGTGTCCGCCGTCAGAAGTCATGTTCGTTCGATTCTTTGGCTTCCAACTCCAGCAGAGGCAGCGTTGCCGTGGTCGTCAGACACCCCTCGGCGAAACGGCGAAGCACCTCCGGTTCGCTTTCGTCCTGCGCGATGGCGGTCAGGATGTCTCGCAACGCGTGAATTCGCTTGCGCGGCTCGACCAACCGTGTCTTCGTTTCCTCGGCAAGTTGCACTTCGCCGGCGTCGATCAGCGAGAACACATTCCAAAATCGTTCCCGTGGACCGGTGCGCTGTACTTCCCGTACGGCAGGATCGGAGTAAATAACCGCTGTGTACGCTTGCGGGAGCAGCGTTCGCAGTCCGCTACAGCACGCGTGGCGCAAACGCTCCGGTGCCTTCTTGTCGCGCAGTATCGGACACATCGTCTCTGTGATGCGTTGCTCTTGAGCCGCCGTGACGCGTAAACTGTACTTGTCGGGCACGATGCGGGCCAGCGCAAATCGAAGAAACTCGCCTTCCTCTTGGTCCGCAATGATTGCCAGGAGCTTGTCCAGGGACTCGTCGGAAAGACCGCCTCCGGGCTCGGAATAGTATGCCAGTGGGAATGCTACATTGGATGCCGCCACGGCCCAATCCTCCCGTGGAACGGTACGCTCCGCAATGGCGGAGTATTGCCGGGCGGCGGTGAGCATCTGGTCTCGCGTGAGCGACTTCAGATAGTCGCCAAACTCCTGCTTGCCGCTGGCGGTTCCGTCCTTGGCCAGGGCGACGATGGTTTCCCAGTAGTTTTCCTCTTCCGCGCCGTAGGCGGTGAGGACAACTGTGCCGATGATACCTAGAAAAAGCATTGCAGTCTTCATGGATTTCCTATCACAATAATCGGTACCGGGATTTCCGGAAGGTGAGCCATGGTACGTCTCCACTCAACAGGTTCTTGGGCCGGATGGCAGGAAACGGGAAGGATGCAGGACGTTCTAACCTCGATTCCTTTTCCGCCGACAGGCTGGAAGCCTATTCCACGGTTGCACGACGTCAATCGTCCGGCTTTTCGGCGGGTTCGGGCATGGTGGCGAACGCCTGAACGCTTTCGGCCGATTGCGAAATCAACAGCGTGCCCACAGCCACGAGATTGCCCAGCCCGC
>CAYPWB010000780.1:0-2169 GCA_964414315.1 uncultured Planctomycetaceae bacterium
GAGCACATTACCGCCGGCGTTGTGTGAACGTCAAGGTTCGTGGTTCCGCGACGGCTCGGCGTGTCATGTCTCCCCTTTGCGTTTACTATCGCCGGAGCGGGTTCCGGTTCGGGTGGCGCCGCCATGTTGCACGTGCTTTTGCGGTTCACCCGCTGCACCGCTCCCGCCCCCCTTGCCCGAATGGGCCTCGGCAACAACCTCTTCCATCGCCAGGCGCGTCGCTTCGTCTTCGCCAAAGTTCTGCGCCCGCAACCGATCGCGGATATTCTCCATGCGGCGGCGGTCCCGATCGTTCAGTTTGTTTGGGCTGATATCTTGGGCCATGATCGGCGCTCCTTTCTGACCGGTGAATAGGGCCGGCAATTCGCCCCAGGAGATGCGCTCCCGTGGGCGGGCCCGCCTCCGAGCCAATTGCCCAATGTGCAATTGGAGTGCCATACGTGGTAAGCGTTCGCGGGCCGGCGGCGCAGTCCGTCTTCTCCGCTGCCTGTCAAGGCGACAGTCCCATTTTCGCGGCCGAAGCAGTTGAGCGATCGGGCATATTCCCCGGTGTGCCGCGAGAATCGAGACAGTCCCCTGTGAATGGTTACCATACCTGTAACGGGGGCTGGCTGCCGAACCCGTCTCGAACGACAACCTCCAGTACGACAAGCGGTCGTATTGGGGCGCCAGAACGTCGCAACATTGCTTCGGGAGCATTTCCCGTTGTAGAGCGAACGCCGGGCCGGCAGGCCGGGAACGATGACCGCTGGCCGCCTCGCATTTGGCATACAACTTGCTTCGAGACGAATGGGCGAGATGAAGGCGCCACCTGTCCCGCCTTCACAAAGGGAAAGGGGGAGCAATCATGCAAACGAACCAGACGTCGAAAGCTGGAGTGGAGCACCTCCTTGCAAGGGCCGGAGTGCGGCTCGACGGCGAGCGGCCGTGGGATATTCGAGTTCACAATCCCGCGATGTTTCCCCGGGTGATGGCACAAGGCTCGCTCGGGCTGGGCGAGTCGTACATGGACGGGTGGTGGGATTGTGAGCAACTTGATCAGTTCTTCTTCCGGGTTCTTCGCGCTCGGCTGGATCGGGAGGTCGGCTCGTGGCGCGATGCCTTCGCCGTGCTGAAAGCGAAGCTGGTCAACCTTCAATCGCCGTCGCGCGCTTTTTGCGTCGGGCGGCACCACTACGATATCGGGAACGACCTCTACCGGGCGATGCTCGACAAGCGGCTCATCTACAGTTGCGCCTGCTGGGACCGGGCCCAATCGCTCGACGAGGCCCAGGAGGCCAAGCTCGAACTCATTGCACGCAAGCTCGGCCTGGAGCCCGGAATGCGCGTGCTCGACATCGGTTGTGGGTGGGGAGGCACCGCCCAGTACCTGGCCGAGCGGCACCACGTCGACGTAGTGGGGGTGACCGTCTCGGAGGAACAGGTCCGCTTCGGCACCGACCTGTGCCGTGGGTTGCCCGTCGACATTCGCTACCAGGACTACCGCAGCCTGAACGAACGCTTCGACCGGATCCTCAGCGTGGGAATGCTGGAGCACGTCGGACCGAAGAATTACGGCGCCTTCATGGACGTCGTGCGAAGGTGTCTGGACGACTCGGGGCTTTGCCTGCTGCACTGCATCGGTGTTCAGCAGACTGCGGCCGGAAGCGATCCCTGGATCGTCCGGTACATCTTCCCGAACTCCAAGCTTCCCTCGGCCCGGCAGCTTTGCGATGCGGCCGAAGGACGGTTCGTCGTCGAAGATTGGCAGAACCTCGGCGCGAATTACGACAAGACGCTCATGCACTGGTACGACAACTTCCAGCGGCAGTGGCCCTTCCTGAAGGAACACTACGACGAGCGTTTCTTCCGGATGTGGCGGTACTATCTGCTGTCGTGCGCCGGCGCCTTTCGAGCGCGGGCGAACCAGGTGTGGCAAATCGTGCTTTCCCCGAACGGGGTCCCGGGCGGATATCGCATGGAACGGGACCACGGCCTGTTCCAGCGGTCGCGCGGAAACGCCGCCATGCCGAGCCGGCAGGCCGTTCCGCGGCAGCGAGTCCCGGCAAACGCCCGGTGACAGCGCGTACAGCAGGCGGCGGCCCTCGTCCCCATTCCGGAACTGAGGGACGCTCGCGTTCCGGCGTTGGCGATTCTCAGGGCGCGGCCCTTTCCACCGGGAACTCCCGG
>CAYPWB010000781.1:0-2166 GCA_964414315.1 uncultured Planctomycetaceae bacterium
AGATGGTCGAGGAGAATGCCGATTCGGCCGAGGCCCACGTGCTGATGGGCGGGTATCTCGAAGGCCTGGATCGGCCCGACGAGGCGTTGACGCACGCCGAGCGGGCGTTGGAAGTCGAGCCCGACTCGGCCGACGCCCTGTTCCTGGCCGCCCGCATTTGCACGGCGAAGGGCCAATTCGACGAGGCCCGCGACTACGCCGTCCGCGCGCTGGAGCAAAGCCCGGAAACCATCGGGCTGTACATCACCCTGGCCGAGATCGAGGGGAACGAGGGCCGTCGGAGCGAGTCGATCGATTGGCTGCGCCAGGGCCTGGAGGCCAACCCGGCCGACACCCGCCTGCTGTGGACGCTCGCCGTGCTGCTGCTCGACGACCAGCAGTTCGACGAAGCGAAGGACGTGATCCGGCAGCTCGAAGAGGCCGAGTACCACCGCCCGCTCATCGAGTACCTCCATGCCCGCGTCCTGCTGGGCGAGCAGCAATGGCTCGCCGCCAGCCGCCGTTTCGAGCAAACCCGCACGCACCTGACCGACTGGCCCGACCTGCTCAAACAGGTCGACTTCTACCTGGGGCTCTGCTACCAGCAGTTGGGCAACGTCGACCAGCAGCTTACGGCGTTCCGCCGCGCCGTCACCACCGATCCGTTCTGGGTTCCCGCCCGAGCGGGCCTGGCCGCGGCGCTGCGGTCGACCGGCCGCATCGAGGAAGCGCTCGAGGAATATCGCCAGATCATGCGGCTCGACCGCGCCCCGGCCGCCGGCTGGATCGACTTGTCGCGGCTGGCCATCCTTCAAAACCTCCGAAAAGACCGCGCGGATCGCGACTGGTCGGAGGTGCTCCGCCTGCTCGACCACGCGGCCAAGGCGAACCCCGACGACGCCTCGGTCGTCGTGCTGCGCGCCGAGGTGGCCGTGGCCCGCGAACAGACCGACGAGGCCCGCCGCCTGCTCGACGAGGCCCGGCAGGCCGACCCCGAGAACGTCGAGCTGCGGCTCGCGTCGGCCGCGCTCGCGCAGCGCGATCGCGACTGGGACACGACCCAGCGGCTGCTCGACGAGGCCCGGGAGCAGCTTGGCGACTCGGTGCCCGTGCGGCTCGGCTACGCCCAGTACTGGGTGCGTCGGCACGGGCTGGAGGCCGCCGAGAAGATCCGCACCCTGGCCGACGATACCGACCAACTGCCCGACGAGGATCTGCCGCAGCTTTGGCTCGGGCTGGCGCGCATGTTGCTGCAAGTGCGCGACTTCGAAGAAACCCGCCGGCTGTGCCGCCTGCTGAGCGAAAGAGAGCCCAACCAGTTGCGCATCTGGATGCTGCTGTTCGACCTCGCCCTGCGTGCCGACGACGATTCCGACATGGCGCGCATCCTCGACGAAATCCGGCGCATCGAAGGCGAAGGCCCGCTGTGGCAGTACGGCCGGGCGCTGCACCTGGTGCTCCGGGCCCAGGAGGGCGACCATGAGCACCTCGACGAGGCGATCGAACTGCTCACCCGCGCCGCCGTGGCCCGGCCTGCCTGGGCGCGGGTGCCCCTGCTGACCGCGCAGGTCTACGAACTCCGCGGCGAGGAGGACCTGACGCTTCGCAATCTCACCGCCGCCATCGAACTGGGCGAGCGGAATCCGGAAACCATCCGCCGGGCCATCGAACTGCTCTCCCGGCGGCAGCGATTCCTCGAGGCCGACCAACTCATCCGCCGGCTCGAAGAACAGGCCACGCCGTTCTCGCTCCAGTTGGGCCGACTGGCGGCCGAAGTGTCGCTCGCGCTCGACGATTTCGACCGCGCGCTCGACATGGCCCGCCAGACGGCGGCCGACTCGGGCGAATACGCCGACCGCATCTGGCTCGGCCAGGTACTGGGCATCCTCGGCCTGCGGGCACGCGCGGAGGGCCGCACCGACGAGGCCGATGAACTGCTGGCCGAGGCCGAGCAGGAGTTCCGCCGGGCGGTCGATCTGGAAGCCGATACCATCGGCGGCTGGGTCGCGCTCATCCGGTTCTACGGCCGGACCGACGCTCTGGACATGGCCCAAGCGGCGATTGACGAGGCCCAGCAGGCTATCGACGGCGGCATGCCGCCCCTGGCCCTGGCCCAGTGCTACGAAAGCCTTGGCCGGGCCGACGAAGCCGAGGAGCAATACCGGGAGGCCCTGGAGGCCGAGCCCG
>CAYPWB010000782.1:0-2162 GCA_964414315.1 uncultured Planctomycetaceae bacterium
AGGTAAATCCAACCTTCGCTGGGCGTGCCGGGCCGGCCGGCGGCCAGCGACGAGTAGGCGAACGGGCCTTTCTCGACCCGCCGCTTCAAGGGCCACGTGGCGCCGCCGTCGAAACTGGCCCAAACGTGGCCGTTATGGCGGCCCTTGGGCGACACGATGTTGCTGAACACCAGGATGTCGCGCCCGCAAACCGGCAGGCGCACCAGCCCGGCCATCAGTCCATAGTCGCGGTGCTGGTCGCCGTCGGGCAGCACGTCGCTGACGGACAGGCCCTTCCACGTCTGCCCGCCGTCGTCGCTGTGGCCGATGTGTCGCATGCGCGGGTTGCGGCCGTCGGTCGAAAGGTGGCGGCGGGAGTTGTAGTAAATCCGGCCGTCGGAAAGCTCGGCCAGCGTGGCCTCGCCGGTGCCCATGGCGGGAAACGGCGCGCTGGCGTGCCAGGTTCGCCCGCCGTCGTCGCTGTAGACGGCGTTGGTGTAGTGCTGCGGCCAGTACTTGCGGTCGTTGCCGCCCGTGTAGCAGCGCGAGGGCCGCAGCAGCCGGCCGGCATGCTCGCCGTGCCGCAGAGCAATACCGTGCTCGTTCATGCACATCGAGGGGACGTTGCCTTTCCCGTCCGGGTGGATCGTCACGTCCTGCTCAGTCCAGGTCTTGCCGTGGTCGGTGCTTCGGAACACGTGCAGGGGCGCGGGCGGATGCTTCTCCTCGGTGAATACGAGAATATCGCCGGTGTTCTCGTCGACCAGGGCCCCGCCGGAGTTGAGGCCCTCGCGCAGGGCGATTTCGGGGCCCCAGGTTTCGCCGCCGTCCTCGCTGCGGCGGACGCGCACCGTACCCCAGCCCCACACGGCCAGCACGGTGCCGTCGGTCGCCACGACGACATTGGGCAGCCGCTCGCCCTCAAAAACCGGCTGCACCTCGAACCGCGGCGCGCCCAGGAATGGTTCCAGCCCGGCCTCGGCAGGCGCCGCGCCCGGCTCGGTCGACTGTTCCGCCGGCAGGCGCACGAGCGTCAGGGCCTCGGTGTGGAAGTGGTTGCCGCCCACCGCGCCGCGCTCGTAGAAGCAGTACACCGTACCGTCGGGCGCCGCGGCCAGGTCGCTGCACCCGCTCGGGCCGGGGTCGATGACGCGGGCGACCGGCCAGGTCTTGCCGTCGTCGCTCGAAATCCTGAGCGTCACGTTGCGGCGGTCGCGGTTGCGACCCGGCCGGCCGGGTTCGCCGCGCACGAGCAGGTTGTCGGGGTTCGAGAAGGCGATCCGCCCGTCGGCCAGCCGCACCATGCTCGCCATGCAAATCGGTTCGAGCAGGTCGTCGTGGAACTCGGGCGTCGACCAGTCGGAGGCGCCGTTCGGGCTGACGGCCAGCAGGCGGCGGTGGGGCGCCGATTCGGACCGCAGGTTGGCCAGCACCCGGCCGCCGGAAAGTTCGACGAGCATCGTTTCGCTCGGGGTGGCCATTCGCTCGCCGGCAGCGGTCCGGCCGCCGTCGCGGGCGATGAAATCGCCGCGCTGCCACGTTCGGCCGCCGTCGTCGCTGAAGATGACGGCCACGTCGGAAGGCCGGTGCGCGTGGCCGCCGGTGCCGGTCGAAAGCCACACCGCAACCGCCAGCCGGCCGCGGTGCGGGCCCTCTTGAATTTGAATGCCGTGCCCGCAGCCGTTCCCCACCACCTTCCAGTCGTACCGGTCGCGGAAACCCTCGATGACCTCGGTGATTTCGCGCGGCTCCGACCAGGTCAGGCCGTCGTCGTCGCTCCGCCGGTAGAATACCCGCGCGTATTGCACGTGGTACAGGAAGTGGACCACGCCCGGCTGCCGATCGGCGATGGCCACCGCATTGTGGGCGGTCATGTCGTCGTGGTTTCCAAGCCCTTGGGCCACTCCGGCCGGGTTTGGTTTCAGGTCGGGCGGGGCGACGGCCATCTTCCGCGGCTCGCTCCAGGTGCGCCCGCCGTCGTCGCTCCGCCGCAGCAGCACGTCCTGTTTCGTCCAATCGCCCTGGCCGGCGCGGGCCTCGCAGTAGGCGAGGATCGTCCCCCGGCCGGTCACCACAATGCCGGGAATGCGGTACATGAAGTACCCGCCCTCGCCCGCCCGAAACAGGTCGGTTCGCTCAAGTTCGGGTTCCGCGGCCGTTGCCGGCACGCTCACCAGCAGGAG
>CAYPWB010000783.1:0-2157 GCA_964414315.1 uncultured Planctomycetaceae bacterium
ATTCTCCAAGAAGCGGGGGGGACCGTTCGCAGGGGACTGTCCCGATTTTCGCGGCGCAAAGGGCGATTTGCCGAATCGCCCTACTGCTGAGGCCGCGAAAATGGGACTGTCCCCCTCTTATGCAGCCGAGAAGACGGCCCGCGCCGCCGACCCGTGAACCTTACGAAGCGAGGCTGCCAACATCTTCTCCATGGTACGCGATCGGTCGCGGATGAGCAAGGACGCCGGACCATGCCGCCCCCCGGCTTCCTAAGGACTGCCCAATGAACGCGTGTCGGGAATTATGGAAAATTGCAGTAGCGCACCACTCCAGCCAAGCGAAGCAGTTCACCACGAAGGACACGAAGCACACGAAGAATCAGGTCAGGTACCCTATCTGCCTTCGTGCGTTTCGTGTCCTTCGTGGTTGCCGCCCCCCCTGCTGGGCCGTTCGGCAGTGTTCGGCCGCGTGAGCGCTGCGGAAATCGCACGACGGCTCGGGAGAAGCCGGGAGAACGTCCGCCAGTGGATCGCCGGCGAGCGAGGGCCGGGCCGCTTCCCGCCGCCCGTTTCCGGCGTGACGACCGGCTCGCCGCGTTGGCGGTACGTCGACGTCACCGCCTGGCTGGTCGAACACAAGGAGGGCTTCGCCGACGAGTGGGAGCGCGCTCGCACCATCGCCCTGCTCAACGCCTGGCTGGCGCATCGGCACTTCACAGCCGCCATGGGCGCCGATGAGCTATGGAACGAGTTGGCCACCGCGACGGGAGCTGCGCTACTCCGGCAAAGCGTATAACGCATGCTTCCGTCGCCGCCGCGTGCATGTTGTCGCCGTCCGGCAGGGCGTCTAAAATGGAGGCAAAGCTTGCAACACCCCGGCCTGGAGGATCAGCGGATGCCCGGAATGAACCTGCACCTGCCGCTGTTGCGTGCCGTGCTCACTACCGCAGCGATGGTGCTGCCGGCCCTTCCGGCGGTTGCTGAACTTGCCGCGTGCGGCGACTTCGAAAACGGCAACGCGGTGGTCCGAGCGGTCGACCGGGACGCGCGGGTGGTGACCATCGCCCCGGAGCCGCTGCGCGGATGCCGCAATATCTGGTGGCACGTGCGGCTGACCGACATTCGGCCGGGCGAAACGATCGAGTTGCGCGTGGTCGACTTCGATCCCGTGGCCGGCGAGGCCCATCCGGTGTACTCCTACGACCGCCGCACCTGGCACCGGATGGAAAGCGAACGGTCGCCCCACCGGCAGGTGTTCACCGAGCCGAGCGTGTGGATTGCCCGAAACCTGCCCTACACCCATACCGACAGCCTGCGCCTGGCGCAGCGCTTGGGCCGGTTGCCTTGCGTGGAAGTGCGCGATCTTTGCACGAGCGAGGAGGATCGACCGGTCAAGCTGCTGCGCATCACCGATCCGGCCACGTCGGACAACGGCAAAGGCGTCGTTTGGGTGCAGGCGCGGCAGCATGCGTTCGAAAGCCACAGCAGCCGCGTGGCCGAGGGGCTGGCCGATTGGGCGTCGAGCGACGCCGAGCCGGCCGCGGCCCTCCGCCGTCGCGCGGTCGTGTACATCGTGCCCATCATGGATGTCGACAGCGTGGTGGCCGGCGGGGCGGGCAAGGATCAGAAGCCGGTCGACTTCAACCGCTGCTGGGGCGAGGGCGCCCACTGGACCGCCGTGCGCAGCGCCGTCGCACTGCTGGAGCGCGAAACACGCGACCGGGAATTGCTCGCCTTCCTCGACCTGCACAGCCCCTGGTACCGGAACCCGAACCACTGGTATCTGCCCAAGCCGGAGCCCTTGCAGGAGCAAAGTCGGTGGTTCACCGGGCGTTTTACCGCCGCCGTAGCGGCGATCGACGGCGCCAACTCGTGGAAGGATCGGTTCGTCGACGCGCCCGGCAGCGAGGAAACCCGGTCGAGAAACTTCGCCGTCGCGCGGTGGCTGGCCCCCGCCGGGCGCGGTGTGGCACTGACCATGGAGACGGCCCACTGGAAAGACAACGACGGGCAGTTCATTACGGCCGAGGGGCTGCGCGACTACGGCCGGGCGCTTGGTATGGCGCTTGCCGAACTGGCCGAGCGCGCCCGTTGACCGCTCCCGCGCAGGGCGTGCTGGGCACGCCGCATTGCTGCGAATCGCAAACTGGTAGCTTACGCCACTTGTTTGTGGCCGTT
>CAYPWB010000784.1:0-2151 GCA_964414315.1 uncultured Planctomycetaceae bacterium
GTAGGTCCCGGTTGCCGAACGGGACCTTGAATTATGTCCGATGTCGAACGCACGCACGGCTCGTGGTGCGAGACGCGGCGCGGTGGATGAGTCAACTCGACTTCAGGTCCCACCCGGCAGGTGGGACCTAGTGCGCCTGTGAGCGCATCGAATTAGCGAGGTGAAAGTCCTCGTCAAGGTTTTTACGGTTTGAACTTTGTAACTGAAAGTAACTGCATCCTCGCGAGAGGGGGTGGAGAGCAACTGGAGGTGAACAACCGGTCCGTAGGATGACGAACTCGATTCGGCTTCTCGTCGTGGCGAGCCTGCTAGGTAATGGCGAAGCCCAAGTGACGCTGACAGTCCCGGCAAGAGGGATGCGGAGAGTCAGAAGATTCTTTGCGCGGTAAGCCCATGGTACAAAACCAAACCGAAGGCCATGGGACGACGGGGGGTGGTTGGAGACGGAACGGATGGAAGGTTCGATGACGTTAAGCAGGGAGACCTGGACGACAATCAAGACGGCGTTCATTGCCGATCCTTTCGAGGATGGAAACGGTACGAAGAACCGGTTGTCCAGGAGTCAGAGCGGCCATAGTAGTGTAGAAGCCGGGTAATGCCGGTGGAGCGAAGGGACCGCAGGAAGATGGATACGTGATGCCCAAACAGCCACAACAACCCCCGGCGGCAGTGCCAGAAACGGCTAAACAAGCCGGAGACGTGCGCGCCCGATGGGCGTGGACCGAAGCGGCCGTATGGACGGATCGTATGTTGACGGCGCTCGAACAGGGCGTGAAAGGAGACCGATGGTTTAGTCTGGTCGACAAAGTGGCGAACGAGTTGACTCTGTTTACCTCGTTTGTCAAGGTTGCCCGTAATAAAGGGTCGGCCGGGATCGATCACGTCACGATAGAGCAATTCGCGAAACATCAGTCGAAGCACTTCAAGCGATTGCACCGGACGATCCAAGACGGCGGTTATAAGCCGCAGGCGGTGCGACGCGTCTGGATTCCCAAGCCGGGCTCGATCGAGAAACGGCCGCTGGGTATTCCGACCGTCCGCGACCGGGTCGTCCAAACGGCGCTCAGAAGTGTCATCGAACCGATCTTCGAGAAGGACTTTGCCGAGCACAGCTATGGTTTTCGTCCGAATCGAGGATGCCAAGATGCGTTGCGGGAGGTCGATCAAATGATCAAATCGGGTCTGGTCTACGTCGTGGACGCGGATCTGAAGAGCTATTTTGACACCATTCCGCACGACAGACTGATGGAGCGTATTCGCGAAAAGATCAGCGACGGCCGCGTTCTAGCCCTGATTGAGGAATTCCTCGCGCAGGGTGTCATGGACGGTCTTTCCGTGTGGACGCCCGAAGAGGGTACTCCGCAAGGAGCGGTTGTCAGCCCGTTGTTGAGCAATATCTATCTCGACCCATTGGACCACCAGATGGCCGAATCGGGCTTTCGGATGGTTCGTTACGCGGACGACTTCGTGATTCTGTGTCCCAGCCGTGAAGAAGCGGAAGCCGCGCTGGCGATGGTCCGCGAGTGGACCGACGCGGCGGGCTTGACGCTTCACCCGGTCAAAACCGTCATCGTCGACGTGCGGAAAGAAGGCTTCGATTTCCTAGGCTATCACTTCCAGGCCGAGCATCGCTGGCCGCGGAAGAAGAGTATTGCGAAGTTGAAAGACACGATCCGCGCGAAGACGCACCGTGCCAACGGGCATAGTCTGGAATGCATCGTTGCTGATGTCAACCAAACGCTGCATGGCTGGTTTGGATACTTCAAACACAGCCACCGGACGACGTTCCCCGAACTCGATTCCTGGATACGCATGCGCCTGCGGTCGATTCTCCGCAAGCGGCGTGGCGGGAAAGGTCGAGGACGCGGCGCCGACCACCAACGTTGGCCGAACCGATTCTTCACCGATCATGGGCTGTTCTGCTTGAAGGCCGCCCATGCATTGGCCCGTCAATCCTTGCCAAGGTAAAACTATCAACCGGAGAGCCGGATGCGGGAGAACCGCAAGTCCGGTTCGGAGGGAGGGGGGCCCGAACTCAATCGGGCCTTCCTACCCCTATCCGCTGGACCCCTACTTGCATCCCGCCACGATCTCCCGAATCACGTCCAGCGTATACGTCTTATCCATTCCCCATAGCGTGGAGAGACGGAA
>CAYPWB010000785.1:0-2151 GCA_964414315.1 uncultured Planctomycetaceae bacterium
GGCGGCGGGGGCGAAGTTGCCTACCATGACGTGCTCCCACACGACGTTCGAGCTCCAGCGACCCCATCGCTCGTTGCTGAACCCATTGCCGGTGGTATTGGCCTCGGCCACCCACCAGTCGCCGTTGGTCGCCACACGGCCGATCAGGTCGTCTCGGCCGTCGCCGTTGAAATCGCCGGTCATCACGTCGAGCCAGTCGACGTTGGCGCTCCACCGGCCCCAGCGGGCGTTCGTGAACGCGGCGCCGGTCGACTCGGCCACCCACCAGTCGCCGTTACCGTCAACCCGGCCGACCAGATCGGAGCGACCGTCGCCGGTGAAGTCGCCGATCATCACGTCTTCCCATGGGACGCCTGCACTCCACCGCCCCCAGCGTTGGTTCGTGAATCCGGTGCCGGCATCGTTGCTCTTGGCCACCCACCAGTCGCCGCTGTGGGCCACGCGGCCGACGATGTGCGTTTGGCCGTCGTCGTTGAAATCGCCGGTCATCACGTCGAGCCAGTCGACATTGGCACTCCAGCGGCCCCAGCGGGCGTTGGTGAACCCGGCGCCGGTCGACTCGGCCACCCACCAGTCGCCGTTGGTGGGCACGCGGCCGACGAGGTCCGCCTTTCCGTCGCCCGTGAAATCGCCCACCAGGACGTGCTCCCACGCGACGTTCGGGCTCCACCGGCCCCAGCGTCGGTTGGTGAATCCGTTGCCCGTACTCTCGGCCACCCACCAGTCGCCGTTGCTGCCCACGCGACCGACGAGGTCGGCCCGGCCGTCGCCGGTGAAGTCGCCCACCGTCACGTCTTCCCATGTGACATTCGCGCTCCACCGGCCCCAGCGCTGGTTGGTGAAGGTGCCGTTGCCGTCGTTCACCGCCAGCCACCAGTCGCCGTTGCTTTCGACGCGACCCACGATATCGTCGAACCCGTTGCCGGTGAAGTCGGCCGCCGCCACGTCGAGCCAGTCGACGTTGGCGCTCCACCGGCTGACGCGCTCATTGGCGAAGCCGTCGGTGCCGTTGCTCGCGGCCATCCACCAGTCGCCGCTGGTGGGCACGCGGCCGACGAAGTCGTGGGCGACGCCCGACGGGGGCGAAACGACGGTCACCGTGCTGTCGACCGGCTCGCTCCACGCGGCGTCGTTGTCCTGCGCGCGGGCCAGCACGGTGTGCTCGCCCAGCGCCCAGTCGGCGGTGGACACCGTCAGGGTCCAGTCGTTGCCGGCCGCGACCCCCTCGCCGAGCCGTGTGCCCCCTTCGCCGACGACGCCGCGCCAGAACTCGACCAGCACCACGTCGCCGTCCGCATCGCTTACGCCCAGCGCCGTCAGGGTCAGTTCGTTCGGCCGCGTCACCGAATCGGGCAGGACGGTAAGCCCGCCCACCATCGGCGCGGCGTTCTCCACCGTCACCGTCGTACTGCTCGGCTCGCTCCACGCGTCGTCGTTGTCCTGCGCGCGGGCCAGCACGGTATGCTCGCCCAGCGCCCAGTCGGCGGTGGACGCGGTGAAGGTCCAGTCGCCGACGGTGTCGACCGTGCCGAGCAGCGACTCTTCGCCGACCGCGCCGAGGTAGAACTCCACGAGTACGACCGCGCCGTCCGGATCGTAGACCCCTTCGGCCGTCAGGGTCAATTCGCCGGGCCGGGTGATCGGGTCGGGATCGATCGTCAATGTGCCGACTACCGGCACCGCGTTCTCCACAAGGGCAGTCGTTTCGGCCACTTCGCTCCACGCCCCGTCGTTATCTTGTGCGCGGGCGGTGAACCCATACTCGCCCAGCGTCCAACCGGCCGTGCTCGCCGTCCACGTCCAACCATCGCTGCCGTCTTCGTCGATGCCCAGCAAGTCCATGCCACGGTAGAACTCCACCCGCACGACCGTGCCGTCCGGGTCGCTCACATCGACGGCCGTCAACGTAACGTCGTCGCCCCGGGTCACCGGATCGGGATCGGCCGTGAGGGCAGCGACCCCAGGGACGGCGTTCTCCACCGCGACCGTCGCGTGGGCCGGCTCGCTCCAAGCCCCGTCGTTATCTTGTGCGCGGGCCAGCACGGCGTGTTCACCCAAGGCCCAGTCGGCAGTGGAAACCGTTAGAACCCAGTCACCATTGGCCTCGACCGTGCCGAGCCGGGTATCGTCGCTGATCGTGCCAAGGTAGAA
>CAYPWB010000786.1:0-2150 GCA_964414315.1 uncultured Planctomycetaceae bacterium
TCGGATAGGGTACGATACATGGACTTGCCGGGAGGGGTGGCGACGGCCGCCCAAGTGGCCGGCGCGGTGGCCTGCGTTTCCTCCGATCCGCGGTGCCGCGCCGGCCGACCCGGCGTAACGATCGGAGGTTCTGACAATGAGCGGTCAAACGTGGTTGGAGCACGGGGAGGTGCTCGACTTACTGGGGATTACGTCGAAAACACTTGCGCACTGGGTACGCCGCGGCTGCATAGCACTGGGCGGCCGGAGGATTCGCACTCGCAATTCTCGGAACGGACAAGGCCGCAAACGGCGTTTGTACTGCGAAGCCGACATCCGCGAAGTCGAGCGCGTGTTGGGCGAGCCTATTGGAATCGTGGCGGATGCTGCCGGCCGATGGGTGCCGATCAACATGGCGGCCGTCATGTACCAAGTGGCGCGCAATACGCTCCGCACCTGGCATAAGCAGGGCGATCCGTTGAGTGGCCTGCCGTTGCGGGGCAGGAAGGAACTGCGGTTGACCGGCCGGGGTGTTCGCACGGTTCTGTACCTTTCGATGGACGACCTCGAGGCGATAGCGGCCGCAAGAGCGGGACATTCGCACAAGGTGCATTATTCCGGTGAAGTTCGTGTGAAGGTGGCCGCCGACATGCTGGGAGTCGAGAAGGAAAGCGTGAACAGGTGGTGCCGTGAAGGCTGCCCGTACAAAGGCGGCGAGAAGATGGCGAGTACGCTCCGGCCAATGTCCCGCGGTTCGCGGCGGAAAGTACGCTGGATCGCCATCGCGGAAGTGGAGGCTATTCTCGCCGAGAAAGCCCGCCAGCAAGCCGCCGCAACAGAACGACGCAACGGGACCGCGTTTCATCGCGACGAAGAGGGCTTTTGGCTTACCGGGCAACAGGCCGCGAAGCGAATAGGCTGGGCGGTGAGCACGGTACACAAGCAGCGGCGCGGGTGCGCGTGGCTAGGAGGCCGGCCAATCCGGTGGAAATGGTGCAACGCGCCAATGCCCGGCAAGGCTTACCGTCGGGTCGCAGTCTACCACCAGGATGACGTAAGCTGCATTGCGCAGCGGCGGGGAAATTCGGGCGTCGCGCACCGCGACACCGAAGGAACCTGGCTGTTCGCGAGGGAAGCGGCATCCCGCATCGGGTGCCAAGCGGACACGATGAAGCGATATGGCGGAGTCTACTGCCCGGCCTTGGGGCGGGCGATGCGGCGGAAGCTGGTTCCGGGGTCAATGGACGGCCCACCGCGCAATCGCCTGTGGGCCTACCTCGAAGCGGACGTGGCGGAAGTGGAACGGGTCAAATCGAATGGGCAGAAGCCGCCGACGCTCACCGGCAACGGGCAGGCCGGAACCTCGACGCCCGCGGCCGATGCCGTCGACCAGGCCGGCGCCCCGCCGGCCACCCCCGCGGCGATCGACGCGGTGCCCGTGGAACCGACGGCCGCGGTCGATGCCATCGACCAGGCCGCCGGGGTTGTTGCGGCGGAACCCGAAGCCCCAGCCGCGGAGGGCAACGGCCGGCGCCGGGGCCGACCGCGCGAATGGGACGATCTGCGCGCGATGATTTGCGAGTTGGACGGGATACGGGACAAGGACATTGCGAAGCAGTACAACCAACGCTACGGCCGCGCCATCGGCGAGGGACACCGGAAGCGCGCAACAAGTCGTGTGGTGAAGGACCAACGCCGTGCGCTTCGGACTTCGCGATAAGCCCCAGTTTTCCGGGGTGAGAAAACAGGGGTGAGAAAATCCGACCCCTATTTCGCGCCCAAATTCTTTCGGCCCGTAAATCATGGGCTCTAGGCCATTCTTGTCAGCCGCCCCAGGGGTGAGAAAACCCTGTTGATCTTCGCGGCTCCCGGCCTGCGCTGTCTTCTGGTGTGAGTTGCGAGGCCCGACGTGGGTCTGCATCCGACACGGCAGATACGGGAGACGATGCGAGTGGACATTACGAGCGAAGAGTTGCTGACATTTTCGGACGCGGCGAAACGACTGCCGCGGCGACGGATGGGGAAGCGGCCCCACGTCGCAACCCTGCACCGGTGGGCAACCGACGGCGTGCGCGGCGTCCGGCTGGATTACGTGGTCGTCGGCACCACGCGATGCACCTCGACGGCCGCGCTCCAGCGGTTCGTCGACGCGCTCACCGACCTGGACCGCG
>CAYPWB010000787.1:0-2132 GCA_964414315.1 uncultured Planctomycetaceae bacterium
GAAAGCACGTCGAGCCCCGCCCCCGCCAGCCGGCCCGAACGCAACGCCTCGGCCAGCGCCGGCTCGTCGATCAGCGGCCCGCGCGACGTGTTGATCAGGTACGCCGTCGGCTTCATCAGGGCAAGCCGCTCGGCGCTGACCAGCCGCTCCGTTTCGGGCGTGAGCGGGCAGTGCAGCGTGACCACGTCGGCATCGCGGAAAATGCGGCTCAGTTCGTTGGTCATCCACACGCCCTCGGGGACGTCGGCGGGGGTCGCGGCGTCGTACGCCAGCACGCGCATGCCGAACCCGATCGCCAGCCGGGCCACGGCGCGGCCGATTTGCCCAAGCCCTACAATGCCCAGCGTCAGCCCGTCGAGTTCCACCAGCGGATAGTCCCAGTAACAGAAGTCGTCGCTGCGGCTCCAGCGGCCGTCGCGCACGGTTTGGGCGTGTTCGGCCACGTGCTGTGTCAGGTTGAGCAGGTGGGCGAACGTCATTTGCGCCACCGAGGCCGTGCCGTAGCGGGGCACGTTTGCGACGACGATTCCTCGTTCGCGGGCGGCGTCCACATCGACAATATTGTACCCGGTGGCCAGCACGCCGATGTACCGCAGTTCGGGCAGGGCCTCGAGATGTTCGCGCCCGAGCACCGTCTTGTTCGTCAGCACGACCGCGGCGCCCTGCGCACGGGGCACCACCTCGTCGGGCGCAGTGCGCTCGTAGATAGCGCACTCGCCCAGCGCCTCGAGCGCTTCCCAGTGCAAGTCGCCCGGGTTGTTCGTATATCCGTCCAGTACGACGATTTTCATGCCCGGCAGTATACCCCGGTCCCGCGAGGTTGGCCAGCCCCCCTGCCCGGCTCAGGGATTTGTCCGCCCCGACTCGACCTGCTGCCAAAGAGCGCGGCTCTGCCGGCCGACGTCGTCGAACCGGGCGGGCCAGGCGTGGGCATCGAGCTTGCGCAGGGCGTCGGCGGCGTCGGCCCAGCGCTCCAAGTGCACCAGCGCGCCGGCCAGCCCGAGCAGGCCCTGCGGTTCGAGCGAGCGGAGGTCGGCCGCGCGGCGCCAGTGCGGAACCGCCTCGGCCCAACGGTCCTGCTGTTGGCGCACTTCAGCCAGCAGGGTGTGGCTTTCGGCCTCTTCGGGCAGGGCCTCGACGATCGAGGTGAAGGCCCGCTCGGCCTGGTCGGGCATTTCAGCCTTGGCGTAGCGCTCGCCAAGCTGCCGGTGCAGTCCGATGTCGCGGGGATTGAGTTCCAGCAGCCGGAGCATCTGCCCGCGGGCGCCTTCGGCGTCCTCCTGCGCGTCGTAGCAGGCGATGAGCGCCTCGTGCGTCTCGCGGTCGTTCGGTTGCACCTCCACGGCGATTTCGAGCTGCGCGATCGCTTCGGCGTACAGCTTCTTCTCCAGGTACACCCGGCCGAGCGCCTTGCGCACGATCGGGTTTTCGCGGCCGGTGTCGGCGGCCTGGCGGTCGAGTTCGGCGGCGAAGGCGTCGAGGTCGGGCGCGTCGCGGAGCACGTGAACGAGTTGCGACAGGGCCTGCGCGCGGCGGTCGTGCCGGGGGCCCCAACTGACGACCGCCCCGCACGCGGCGTCGACCGCCTCGGCCGTGCGGCCCAAGCCCGAATACGCCTGGGCTAGCTCCTGGTAATACTGCGAGAGCGTGCCGTGGCCGACGCCGCGGTCGGGCCGCGAACGCTGGTGGTGGGCAATCGCCTCCTCGAAGTACTCGACCGCCTGCTCGAAAAGCTGCGTTTCCAGGCAGCCACGGGCAAGCTGCACCATCGCGTTCTCGTTCCAGCGGCCCTCGGCGTGGAAATATTCGTGTGCGGCCTGGAGGGTCGCCCGCAACTTCTCGGGCTGTTCGGTGTGGAAGTACGCCCGCATCAGGTCGACGCGGTACCCAAGGTTCGCCGGCCGCGTTTCGACCAGCGGCAGCAGGATGGGAATCGACTCGGCGTAACGCTCTTGCCACTGGAGGTACTGGACCAGCCGCGCCTTGCCCGACTCGTCGAGCACGCCGCGCCGGTAGGCGGCCAGCATCACCTCGATGGACCGGCCGTACAGGTCCAGGCCGTGGTAGAGGTACTCGGCGATGTAGGCCACGGCGGCGCCGGAGTCGAGGCGTTCGGCGAGCACGGCCTCGGC
>CAYPWB010000788.1:0-2127 GCA_964414315.1 uncultured Planctomycetaceae bacterium
GCCGACGAAATCGTCAAGCACTACCGCGCCGCGTTCTGACGGCCGTGCGGTTCGCTTGCAATTCTGGAGTCCACGCTTTAAGATCGCGGAATAAATAGCTCCCGGATTCAGCGCCTTCACCCTCCCGCGCAGTGGAAGGGTCGGACGCGGTAGCGGCCGGGGAGCGCAGTTTGTGTTTGGATACGGTTTTGTTCGGCGGGATGGCTTTCTCCGGGCCTGAAAGCCCGACTCTACCGCTTTGCGGGAGAGTGAGTTGGTTCATTGCAAAGACACCGTCCCGTTTTCGTTGCTCCCCTGGAGGAATCGTCTTATGCCAACCATCGTTCTGCTGCTGGCGGCGGCTTTGGGATCCGGCGGCGCGCCGGCGGAAGCGGGCACGTTCGCGGTCGAGGAAACCTTCGACGGCCGGCCGTTCGAGTACCGCATGGAACCAGCCGGCCGGCGGCCCGGCTACCGCGTGTACCGGCTGCGGTATCCGTCGCCGGTCGAAACGCCGTTCGAGGCGAACAACACCATCCCGGCGGAATACTACCTGCCCGACGGCATCGAGCCCGGCGACCCGCGGCGGCCGGCGGTCATCTGCCTGCACATTCTCGGCGGCGGGTTCGAACTGGTCGAGCTGGTGTGCAGCACTCTGGCGTCGCAGGGCATTCCTGCCATCTGGTTCAAGCTGCCGTACTACGACGAGCGGCGGCCGAAAGACGTCGTCGGCGACCCGCGCGCGGATCCGGCCCGATTCGCCGAGGCCCTTTCCCAAGGGCTGCTCGACGTACGGCGCACCTTCGACGTGCTGGCCGCCCGGCCCGAGGTCGACCCCGAGCGCATCGGCGTGACGGGCATTAGCCTGGGCGGCATTCTGGCCGGGACGGCGGCCGGGGCCGATGCCCGGTTCCACCGCGCGGCGCTCATCCTCGCCGGGGGCGACGTGCTGGAAATCCTGCACCACGCGCGCGAGTCGCGCCGCGTGAGCCAACTGCTGCGCGGGCTGCCCCTGGAACAGCGCCGGGAAATGGAGCAGACGCTTCGCTCGGTCGACCCGCTCACCCACGCCGCGGCGCTTCGCGCGCGGGCGAAAGCCGGCCGCGTGCTGATGATCAACGCCGGGGCCGACGAAGTCATTCCCCGCGCCGCCACCGAGAAGCTGGCCCGGGCGCTGGGCATTGCCGACGACGTGGTGTGGTTCGACGGGCTGGGGCACTACACGGCCATTGCGGCGCTGCCGCGGGCCCTGGCCGCCACGGTGGCCTTCTTCGCCGAAGACCTGCCCGAGGGCGTGGAGCCCGCCGCCGTGGGCTCGGCCGCCGGAACGCCGCTGCGCCGCGTGGTGCGGCTGGTGCAGCAGGCCGGGCAAATCATGGGCGCCGGGGCCGCGCCGCCGCCGGGCCGGGGCCACTTTGCCGACGTCGCCGCCAAAGTCACGCTGCCCGACGGCAAAGAGCACGAGGGACATTTGCGGATCATCCGCGGGGCGCGGAACCGGTTCCGCATCGAGCTGGACGTGCCCCAGCTTGGCGCGGCCGTCCTGGCCCAGGGCAAGGGTCCGTGGATGGCCGGCCGCGAAGGGGCCGTCTTCTACGGCGAGCTGCCGCCGGACCGCGAACCCGACGACCCACGCCGCTTCGCCGCCGAGGAAAACGTGCTCAAGCTGGGCGCGGCAAGCGGCCTGCTGGCCGTGCTGAGCTTCTCCCCCGAGTCGCTCGAGCGATGGATTGAAGTGACCGACGAGCCCGACCACGAAGGCGGCCCGGCCCTGCGCATTACCGGAAAGGACCGCCCGGCCGACCATGCGGTGCTCGTGTTCCACAAGGACGGCACGACACCGAAAGAGGCTTCGTTCGACGTCGAGGGCGTGGCCGGCCGGGTCGAGTTCCGCGCGTGGCAGGTCGACACCATCGCCCACGATCCGCTCTTCGAACCCGACCCGGACGCCGCCGTGCAAAAAGTCGATCCCGACGACGTGTACCGCATGTTCGCCGCCCTATTGAACTTTGCCGTGGAGACATTCGAATGACCCAATCTGGTAGCAGTCTCACTCCGCCGTGCCGTCCGCAAAGTAGCAGGCACGCTCCGTCGTGCCGTCCGCAAAGTAGCAGGCGCGCTCCGCCGTGCCGTCCGCCCACTGTAACA
>CAYPWB010000789.1:0-2120 GCA_964414315.1 uncultured Planctomycetaceae bacterium
GTGACCGTGTGCTCCACCTGGACTCGTGGGTTCACCTCAATGAAGAAGTACTCCTGCGTATCCAGGTCCACAAGGAACTCGACCGTCCCCGCACAAACGTAGCCGATCTCGCGACAGAGCCGAACGGCGGCGTCGCAGATGGCTTTCCGCACTTCGTAAGGCAGATTGATGCTCGGGGCTACCTCGACCACTTTCTGGTGGCGGCGCTGCACGGAACAGTCGCGCTCCCACAGGTGCACGAGGTTGCCGTGATGATCGCCGAGGACCTGCACTTCGATGTGCTTGGCTCGCTCGATATAGCGCTCGATGAAGACGTCGCCCTTCCCGAACGCCGCGCCGGCCTCCCGTTGCGCTTCGGCCAACTTCTCGTCCAACTCGCCCGGCTTGCGGACGACCCGCATACCGCGGCCGCCGCCGCCGAAGCTGGCCTTCAGGATAAATGGATAACCCACCTTCTCCGCCTCTTCGCGCACCTTGCCCGGGGCGGAGAGGGCCTTCTTCGAACCGGGGACCGTCGGCACGCCGGCCTTCTTGGCGATCCGCTTGGCAGCGGTCTTATCGCCCAACATGTCGAGATGCTCGGGGCGGGGACCGACGAAGGCGATGCCGTGGTCTGCGCAGGCACGAGCGAAATCGGGATTCTCGGACAGGAACCCGTAGCCGGGATGGATCGCGTCCACCTCGTGCCGGACGGCGATGTCGATCAAAGCCGGGATATTGAGATAGGACCTGACCGGTTCCCCGCCCTGCTCGGGCCCGACAAGGTACGCTTCGTCGGCCTTCAAGCGATGCAGCGAAAAGCGGTCTTCGTAGCTGTATACCGCAACCGTACTGAGCCCGAGTTCACTGGCCGCGCGGATGACGCGGATGGCGATCTCACTCCGATTGGCAACAAGAAGTTTCTTCATTATGTGTGCCGCCTATTGAGAAAACAAGACACTCCAATGCTAAGCCATTTCCCCGCCCAAGCAACCCCCCCGACCGGAAATCCTCCCCGACCACGCCTCGGGGCCGGTCGATCCAGCGCGGCGCAGAGCCTATACGTCAAGGCGGCGGCGCCGCGGCTGTCTGCGACTCCCGGGCCGCCCAGGATTTGGAGGACGGGGAGGCCGTGTCGATCCAACGCTGGTATTCCTCGGTTCGCTGGAGCAACTCGAAGTCGACCAGGGCGTAGATGAGGCGGCCATGGTGCAGGAGAAGCCGCCCGTCGCGCCGTTGCCGCAGGATGATGTGTTCGGGCTTGATGTCGAGGATACGGAAACCCTTTGCGGCCAGGTCCCGGATCACCTCGACCACGAGGTCGGCGGCCTGCCGCGCCGAAAGCACGCCCGCACGTACCAGGCCCCCGGCGTCCGTGCCTCGAACCCACTCGAAAAGGTAGACGTACTGCCGATCGGGCAGCAGTTCTACGGCATGGTAAGGGGACCGGGCTTTTTGATCTTCGGCAAGCCGGCGTTGGTGGCGGCAAAACGCGTCGCCATTCCTGCCCAGTTGCCACGGCTTGAAACTTCTTCCGGGCGAGTAAATCGCCAGCGGACGCTTTGTGCGTATTCTGAGATTTGCGGGCCCGTACCTGCTGGTGCGGAGTTCCCGGAGCAGCCCGAATTCCTGGAAGGGGTCGTTGCAGACCGCACCGTCCAACACCTCCCGCGGAACGCCAAGCGGAAATTGGGAAGAGACTTCAAGGGGAAGGTTTTGGGCCATGCGTGAGAACTTGACGACAAGATCGGCGGGGCGCCCTTGCCAGGGGATGCTCGCCACACGGAACACCGAGCCGGTGGCCTCGGAAATCCGTTTGCCGCGGCGGCTGTACTGACCGCCCGAGAACCAGTGGGCGGGGTCCAAACGGTTTCCGTGCAGCCAGCCGTGTGGGGTTACCCACAGCCGGCCGCCGGCGGTGTCCTGCAATTCCGCGTACTCGACGCCGTACACGCGGCGCCGCAACTCGCGGGGGACGTCCGCAAACGGTGTTTGCCACAAGCCGGGCGAACCTCCGACGATGCTCGAAACCGGCGGCGTCTCGCCCGCCGGTTCTGTGTTGCGCGTTGCCGCAACTTCTCTCGCCTGGGAGCTGGGGACGCCGGGTTGTTCGATCTTCGTGTCGCTCATGGTAGCTTTCC
>CAYPWB010000790.1:0-2114 GCA_964414315.1 uncultured Planctomycetaceae bacterium
CGATTCCCTGAGTCGTGACGATACGATTTGGCGACTCGGAGAGTCGCCCCACAGTGGCACCACACTCCGAGTCGTGTTCTACGCGTACAATGCCTCGGCGGCGAAGTCGAGTCCAAGCCCTTCGAGCGTCTCCTTCTTCGGCGCGCCGGTTTCGGTGTCCCAGTGCATGGCTTCGAGGAAGTCGCGCACCTGGGTGTCGATGTCGACGGTCACGCCGGCCAGCGGCCCGCCCTCGAGCGGCGGCACGCCGAGGGCCCGCGCCGGGAACTTGAACTCGACGTTCTTCATGCCCTCGCGAATATTGAACGCCATGCGCAGGGCGGCAATGCGATCGCCGATTCGCTGGACGTCGTCGAGCGTGTAGGTGCGTCCGGTGGCGCGGGTGAGCGCGTCGGTAAGGGCCTCGCCCTTCGTGGCGCACCAGCCGAAAACGCACAGGCCGGCCGCGCTGCTGGCGTGGTGGTGCCCGGCAACCTTCCGGTACAACTCGCCCTTTCCCTCGACCTGGTAGCGCTCGTACTGCTCGGGAATGAAACCCTGCGGCACGAAGCTGGCCTCGTAACTCCATGCGCTCATTTGCGTGTGGCGGCCGGGGGTGGCGTCCATCTTGTAGCTGGTGGCCAAGCCGGGGCTCAGCCGCGGATCGTGCATGGGCAACTCCTCCCCCTGCACGTGGATGGCGTACCGGTCGGCCTCGGGGCCGATCTTCTCGACCGCCCGGGCGATGCCGTCGGCGAGCACCTCGCCGCCGAAGCCGCGCCCCTCGGCCATCTGGCGGGTGGCCTCGACGATGGCCGCGTGGTTGCCCCAGGTCAGTTCGAGCCCACCGGTCTGCGCCTTGTCGACCAGCCCGTTCTCGTAACACTCGATGGCGAAGGCAAGCGTGCATCCGACACCGATGGTGTCGAGCCCGTACTGGTTGCAAATTTCGTTGCAGAGATTGATCGATTCGAGGCTGTCGTTGAGGCACATGGTGCCGAACGCACCGAGGGTTTCGTACTCGGGCTTGTGGGTATCGGAGGCGTACGGGCCCTCTTCGACGACGGTGTGCCCACCGCAGGAAATCGGGCACTTCCAGCATCCCCACTTGCGGCGTTGGATGCCGATGACGGCGTCGTCGCTGATCTTGCCGACCGTGGGGAAGTCCTCGGGAATGCCGCCCCAGTTCTTGATGGGCGTGTCGCCCGAGGCGGCAGCGCTGGCGGTGAGCCCGGCGGTGCCGTACTGATTGAAGAACTTCCAGAAGTCGGTCGCTCGCATGAAGTCGCGATGTTCCTTGATGGTCGCCTTGAAGCCGTCGGGGTCGGCCGGGGCGGGCGTTTCGCTCCCCACGGCCACAATGGCCTTCAGGCGTTTCGAGCCCATGACGGCGGCCAGGCCGCTGCGTGCGGCGGCCCGCCCCTTGTCGTTGATAATGGCCGCCAGCATCGCTTGCCGCTCGCCCGCCGGACCGATCGAGGCCGATCGAGCGTTCTTGCCGTACAACTCCTGGGCCTTGTCTTCGACCTGGAACGTGTCCCAGCCCCACCAGTCGTCGGCGGGCACGAGTTCGGCCTGGCCGTCTTTCAGCAGCAGGTAGACCGGCTTGGGCGAGATGCCGCGGAAGACGACGCCGTCGAAGCCGGCGGCCTTCATTTGCGGGCCGAACGTGCCGCCCGAGTTGGCGTCGCCCCAGGTGCCCGTTTTCGGGCTCTTGCCTACCACCACGTAGCGGTTCGAAGTGATGCCCGGCGTGCCGGTGAGCAGGCCCGTGAAGAACCCGAGGTGATTGTCGGGCCCAAGGGGGTCGACCTTGGGCTTCTGCATCTTGAACAGGTAGTACGCGCCCAGGCCGTACCCGCCAAGGTAGTCGTAGTACAGACTGTCGTCGGGCGTCTCGGTCCTCAATTCGCCCGTTTCCAAATCGACCAGGAGAACTCGACCCATCGTGGCGGGAACAGACATCGCAAACTCCTTTGTACGGAACGCCTCGGTAACGGCATTGAGCCAAGTCGTGGCCGACTTCGAAAATCGGCCCGCCTGAGAGTTTGCAGTATAAGACGGGCTGGCCGACCGGTAAACCGGGGCGTTCGGCGCGGGCCGGCGGGACCGCTGGGCAAAGCGTCATTCGGCCG
>CAYPWB010000791.1:0-2110 GCA_964414315.1 uncultured Planctomycetaceae bacterium
CCTCGCCCACCGCTACCTGTGGGGCCCGGCTGTCGACCAGCTTCTCGCGCAGGAGCAGATGTCCCCTCTCCCGCCGGGAGAGGGCCAGGGTGAGGGCTACGATCTATCGACCCCCGGCGAGACCCTTTGGGCGCTGACCGACCATCTCAACTCCGTCCGCGACCTGGCCCAGTACGACGAGGCGACCGACACCACCACCATCGCCCGCCACCTCGTGTACGACGCCTTCGGCAACCTCACCTCCGACACCGCCCCGGCGGTCCCCTCGCTGTTCCTCTACACCGCCCGCCCCTTCGACGAGCACACCGGTTTGCAGAACAACCTCCACCGGTGGTATGATGCCCGGGTAGGCAGGTGGCTGAGCGAGGACCCGATCGGGTTCGCGGCGGGGGGTGGAACGACGCGAGCGAGTTGGAACGGCAGCGATGGATCAGCGACTGGAAGGCCACCAGTGGGCCTGGCGACCCGAATTGGAACAACTATATGGGCTCTGCCTGGGATCTGTGGAATAGATGGTGGAATGAACAAGACAATAGAGTTTACAGGATCATCACTATTAGCGGCGACACTCCATTCACGAAAGAGTTGCGCAACTCCACCTGGTTTCGGGACTTTCGGCACAAGCTCACTACGCGGAATTTGAGACTCTATTGCTCGGCCCCAGCACTCAAAACACAGGAACCTGCCAGGTGGGAATCGGAAGGACAACGTCTGCTGAGTGGCCCCTGTACTCGCGTATACGGCTTTTGGGACATGTGGCGCGGACCAACGGACGTATTCAATATGTTTATCGGATACAACCTGTATTCGGGTAACGTTGCCGATACCTTCCTTGGCTCGTTTAGTGGGACCTTTGAAATCACGGACGTTGACTGCTGTAACAATACAGCCACGGTAACGTTCAAAATACATAACAAGACGGGCTGGCGGTCTGCCACGAAATACTTCTTCGGTACTTCGTTCAGGCGAGACGAGAGCGGAGTTGTGTATGAGCAGTACATCAGTTGGAGTGAGACTCTTACGTTCTAGTAGTACGTGTTTGCTGCTCGTGTGTATACCAACGATTGCGGTGTGCAGCGCGTGTAGATACGACACGCATTATGGGGTCTATTCAAAAGAACCACCGCCAAGGGACCGCCTTTGCGGAGTCTGGGTTATTGACTCAAATCGAACGGAGTGGAAAGCTGCAAGGCCATTGTTGGAGAATGGCCGGATTGGGCCAAACAGGGGCTACTTACAGATTTGGCCGGACGGGCGTTTCAACATTGCAGGCCTGCCCGATTTTTCCATCTTCTACAGTGGACCGATTCCATCGCACGTAAGTGCTTCGGGAAAGTGGCAGATCAAGACTGATGTTATGACGAATTGGGCTTATTTGTGGCTGGAATACGACAGCGCAGATATTCTGTCAACTAAAGAGAAGCACGCAGCACTCAAGTTTCTACCGGAGGGCGAGGAAGTCTTTCTTCACGTCACGATCGGTGATCCGGACCAAGGAGACGTTCTCATTATGCGAAAGACCGATAAGCCTCTAGACGAAAACTGGCAGACGAACTGCGAAGAGCAGGTGTCAGACCGGGAGTAGTTCTATAGCAAGTGTCTGTCCCAAAGGGGCGGGAATCGAAATGGGGACGCAGCTAGTATTGACGCTCACAAGGTGGACACGCGACAGAACTAGCTGCGTCCCTGTTTCGACTCCCGTGGGAAATGGACGACTAACGGCACTACCGAAAACCTCTCAACGGCTCAATAGCCAATGCAGAAGGATCCGTCTGTGCGTCCCGCCGGGTGCCACTGGCTCTGCCAGTGCCAACGAGGAGTGGAAGTCGGCCTGTCCTCGAACCGACCGGCCGAGCACTCGGGGCCGTCCAACACAAAGGGACTCAACGTGCCTCGGCACTGGCAGAGCCAGTGGCACACGTTCGGATAAGACGGTATGATTCTGCTGTGAGTCAGGGACCGGATGTGTGCCACTGGCTCTGCCAGTGCTTCCATGGAAAGGGCGGGGAAAAGAGGGAGCAGGGCGTCGGACGCCGCGGGTACAACCCGCACGGTTGCCATCGAACAGCACATTGCAGGGCTCACGCCCGTGGTCGCCTTCGCCAAACAG
>CAYPWB010000792.1:0-2094 GCA_964414315.1 uncultured Planctomycetaceae bacterium
CCGTTCGCGAGTTTCGACGCATGGCGTGTGCCTACCACAATGCCACCAAGCGTGTTGGCGATCGCGTCCTACGGGCGCCGGCGAGGCCAGGCCAAGCCGAGGCCGATCATCCCAAGACAGGCCAGCAAGGCCGCCGAGGGCTCGGGAATCCCTTGGAACACCTGGATTTCGCTGAGGCCGACGAAGTCTCCCCCCAAGCTACCGTCGATGTCGAGCGCAATCCATCGGGCGGAGATCTCGCCCAGGTCGATCACGTCCGGCGTGCTGTAGTCGTCGGTGCCCGTGGCCGCGGTGAACACGACGTCGTCGGCCAGCAGCGTCCAGACACCGGCGTCGCTGAAGTTCGGGGATGCGATCCCTACGTCGTCCAAGGTCGAGTAGTAGATGTCGGCTTGCCCGACTCCGCGGTTGGTCGCCGATCCGTCGGCGTTAAAGTTGAAGACCCGCATCTCGTCCAGGAAGCCGAAGTTTTCACCCAAATCGACCGCGAACCAAGGATTCGTATCGACGGTCAGGCTGTTCGACATCCAACTGACGTAGTCGCCAAACTGGTTCGACTCGTGAGTTTCGGGGATCGGGTTGAGATCCAGGTCGCGCATCCCGCTGCCGTCGATCGCGTTGCTGGCCGGTCGCCGGTCGTTGATCGGGTGGCTCGACGAAGCGTATGCGGCCGCGGCAGTGAGCGGAAGCACTGGGTCGAGGACGAAGCGGATCGCATCGGCCACCGGGCCCACGCCGCTCTCGCCGGCGGTTGTCCCTTCCGAGGAGATGACCACGCTGCCAATCGTGCCCGCGTCGAAGTCGAAGCTGCCCAGGGCATTCCACTGCCCGGATCTCACGCGCTGATCCACCGTGAGCTCGGTTGCCCCTCCCGCGTGGTTGACGATCACCTTGGTGTTTTCCGCCCAGTCGAAGGTCGGCCACCACAGAGCGACCTGGTAGTTGCCCCCCTCGGGCAAATCGGGCGTGTAGGTGGCCGTTTCGTCGGGCGTTGCCGCAAAAGCAAACCGCGATCCCGTGCCGTTGTACGAGTTCGGCTTGTTGCCGTCTCCCGTCTCGGGGCGATAGTTCCAGGTTCCGCTCAGCGCGACTTGCGGGTTGACCGCACTGGGCGAACCGTCGTCGAGGACGATCACCGTCTCGGGCACCGGATCCATGCTGGTGGTGACCGCCAACTCCGGCCGCTGCGACGCCGTCGCCCAAACTTCGTCGTAGAAGCGGACAAAGTGGTTGCCGGTGCCGCTCTCCACGTCCCTCGCCGCAATCAATCGCAGCGTGTTGTCCGACGAAGCCAGGGCGTTGTCCACCGCGGCCCGAAAGGCCGGCGTGCTCGCAAACGGGATCGCGTAACTGCCGCCCGTCGGATTCAGTGCCACGGAGCTCACCAAGCCGCCCAACGTGCCGCCCGGCGTCGGGTCGGCGCCGTTGCCGTCCGGGTTGTTCCAGGTGGCGGTCGATTCATTGAGCGGAAAGAGGTACTGGTAGAGGTCGAGTGTCAGCGGATCCGCGCCTTGACCGTTGGAGCGGGTGGTCATCTTCAGGTTCACGTTGTGCACGTAGCCGCCCTGCGACTGCAACGCCGACAGATCGAACTCCCAAATCCCGCGCATGAAGTTCGAGCCGATTCGGCCGACGATGTTCTCGAAGTCGGGATCGTTGTCTTGCGGAGTCGTCGCCATATCGCCACGAATCGTTGTCGAATCGGCGACATAGCTCGGGTCGGGTGATACACCCTCCTGAAATGAACTGATCACGGCACCCTCGCCGGCGCCCGCGCCAAACATAACGAACACGCCAATCGCCAACCATGTGTTCCCACGGGCGTTCATGGTATCACCTCCACGGATTAGATTTCTTCGGCCGCCCACAACTGAGCGGTTCGCCAAGAACCAGGCACGACACTCTTATGCTAACAAGGTGTACCGAAATTTTCCAGCTTACCGACGGAAATTCGTTGCCAACGGCACAAACGCCCCGCCCGAGAAACCGTTCTCGCGGGGGTTCGTCGCCCGCGCAGCGGCCGCCATCTGTCGGCATTGCACGCACTACACCTACCCACTGGAGAGGGGCGTGATGTACGGAACCGGTCCGCTA
>CAYPWB010000793.1:0-2083 GCA_964414315.1 uncultured Planctomycetaceae bacterium
AGTTCGAGCTTCACGGCCACAGCGTAGGGGTTGGTTCGTTTGGGGATCTTTAGGTGCAGGCCGTCGGCGTCCTGGGAGAAGGGCACGGCGAGGCCCGCACCCAGCAGCGTGGCCGCCCGCACCCGGGGGGCATCGGCGGGTTCGCTCCGCGCGAGCGACTTAAGCGCTGCCTGACCGCCGTCCGGCCACTCCAGGAAAATGGCGTACAGCGTGCGGCCGTCTTTCGAGCGGGTCAGCCGCGCGTCGCCCTCGCCGAAGCGGCGCCAGGGGCGGGTGCCGAAGATCGCTTCGCCGTTCTCCCGGTTCCACCGGCCGATCTCGCGCATGATGTCGTGCACCTCGGGGTCGAATGTGCCGTCGGCCCGTGGCGGCAGGCTGAGCAGCAGGTTGCCGTTCTTGCTCACAATGTCGACGAACTTGTCGATCAGGTAGTCGGGGGTTTGATACTCCATGCCCGGCACGTAGCTCCAATACCGCCGGCCGATGGTATCGTCGGTTTGCCAGGGGTCGTCGCGCAGTTGGTCCAGCTTATGGCGTTCGAGGTCGAGCGTGGCCACCCCCTCGCGATAGATGCCGTGCCCGCCCCGGGCGGTCTTGATCGTCATGACCACCTGATGGTCCTTGCCGTGCCGGGCGGTTCCCTGGTTGTAGAAGCGGGCCAGGACGTTGCGTCCGGTGAGGCCGTCGTCGGCGTCGAAGGGAATGGCGCCGTCGAAGTACAGGAAGTCCAGCTCGTAGCGGTCGATCAGGTCGGTTACCCGCCCGGACCACGACTGCTTCCAGCCCGAACTGGGGTTTTTGGGGTACTTGGGGTTGGTGTCGCCGTGGTTCTCGTGATAGAACGCGCGGTTGAGCGGCGTGTCGGCAATGTACGGGACACCCTTCTTCGGCCCGTCAAGATCCGAAGAGTAACCGGTCTGGAAGAAATTGTAGTTGCGCGCCAGGTGCGTGGTCACTCCCCACCGCAGCCCGGCCTTCCTGGTGGCCTCCATCATTTCCTTCAGTAAGTTACGCTCCGGTCCCATGCGCGTGGCGCAGAACGGGTGGGGCGAATCCCACAAATCGAACCCGTCGTGATGCGTTGCGCAGGGGGTGAAGTACCGGGCGCCCGATGCCTTGATCATGGTGAGCCAGGCGTCGGCGTCGAACCGCTTGGCCTTCCACTGCGGGATGAAGTCGTGGTAGCCGAATTCGCTCGGATGCCCGTGCGCCGCGCGGTGGTGGCGGTGTTCGGGCCGCTGCCGGTCGTAAAGGTTCTTGCCGTACCAGCAGCCCTGTCCGGGCACGGAGTAAACGCCCCAGTGAACGTACACACCGAACTTCGCGTCGCGGAACCACTGCGGGCATTCGTATCGCTCGAGCGACTCCCACGAGCCGTCGTAGAGCTTCGCTTGGGCGCCGTCGTGTTGCCCGGCCGGCTTCTGCGGGTTTGGCGGCTTCGCCGGGTTTGCCCGGACTTCTGTTGCCAGGCAGGGTGCGCCCATGAGCCCGAGCAGGACGGCAGCGAGCATTGCCGCCGATAGGAATCCGAGGACGGGTCGGTGCCTTTTCATAGTTGCCATTCACTCCGAGGATCCGGTGGTTGTGCCGCTCGCGGCGCGGTGCGCTCGATCCATCCCTCGCCGCCCGATCACGGGTTATAGTAGACCTGCTCCATTTCGGCCCAGCCGTCTTGTCCCTCGAGCGGGATTTGCATGGGGTCGCAGACCTTCAGCCATTCGATGTTGCGCGGCTCCTTGGCCAGGTTGGCCATATCGGCCTTGAAATCGTCGCCGGTGTATTCGTAGTAGCCGAATTCGTACCAGTCGCCGTCGATCTTGTGCAGGAAGATGCTGAAGTTGTGCATGTGGTACTTGTTCAGCAGATCGCGCACGCCGGGATTCGAGTGGGCGTGCAGCCGCCGGTACTCGTCGATCGCTTCCGGCTTGAGTTTGATTACCATGCCGACCCGTTTCACGTCGGATCGGTCGGCCTGCTGGCCCTCGTTAGCGGCCACGGTCATGTTGGCAACGGCCACGGCCATGCCAACGGCAACGCCAACGGCCAGCAGCGGGAGCAAGATAGCGGTGCGTTTCATCTGGTT
>CAYPWB010000794.1:0-2082 GCA_964414315.1 uncultured Planctomycetaceae bacterium
TCCTGGTGTTCTTCTCGACCCTGGCCTTGTACATTTTCGCGGCGCACGGCTTCGCCCGGCGCCCGGGCGAGGGTGCCGACAGCAGCGCCGCCGAGCCCCCCCGACTTCCCGCGCGATGGGCGTCGTTCGTCGCGATGTACGCCGCCATGGGCCTGGGCGTGTTGACAAAAGGGCCCATCGGGTTCCTGTTTCCCATGGCCATTATCGGCCTGTTCCTGCTATGCACCACCGCCCGGCGCGAGGTCGCCCCCGACGCGCCGGCGTGGCGCCGCTGGCGCGAAGGCCTGCGTCCGTTCGGGCCGGTCAACTTTCTGCGCACCGTATGGATCATGCGGCCGGTGACGGCGGCGCTGGTCATCCTGGCAGTAGCCGGGCCGTGGTACCTGGCCGTGGGCGTGCAAACCGAAGGCGAGTTCCTCCGCGAGTTTTTCGGCGTGCACCATTTCCAGCGGGCGGCCTCGTCCATGGAGAACCATAGCGGACCATTCTTCTATTACATCGTTTCGATCCTGATCGGCATGTTCCCCTGGACCGTGTTCGCGGCGCCCGCCCTGCTGCTGTGGATCCGGCGGTTGCGTCGGAATACCGAGCATCACTTCGCCTTACTGCTGATCACCTGCTGGATATGCGTGTACGTCGGGCTGTTTTCACTGGCGGCCACGAAGCTGCCCAATTACATCCTGCCCGCCTACCCGGCGATGGCAATGTTCTTCGCCTTCGCGCTCGACGCGTGGCTGGCCGATCCGTCCTTGCTGCGGATGGGCTGGCGCCGCGCGGCCTGGGGCACCGTCGCCGTGGTGGGCGCCGCCACCATTGCCGTGTTCCCGGTCATTGCCCTGATCGAGTTCGGCGGGCAAACCGTGCTCGACCGGGCCGGTCTGGTGAAGGCCGTGCAGCACGAGGTCGTGTGGCTAGGGCTCATCGGGCTGCCCGCCGCCGTGTGCGGCGTGGCGGGACTCGTGCTGGCCGAACGCCGCCGCCTTGGCGCGGCGATTGGGGCAATCGGCGCGACGGCGGTCCTCACGGTCGTCGGGCTGTGGAACATCGCCGCCCCCTGGGTCGATCAGTTTCAGGCATCGCAGGAGCTTGTGCAGGGCATTTACCGCGAATACGACGTGCCGAAGCACGAGGTGGGCACGTACGCGTTCTTCCGGCCCAGCATGGTCTTCTACAACGGCGGTCCGGTGGAACTATGCCCCGAACCGGGCGACGTGCGGACATTCTTCGTCTTGCACCCGGCGGGCTTCCTGATTACCCAAAGTTCGCACCTGCCCGACCTGGAGCCGGTGCTGCCGCCCGATGTGACCATTGTCGCTCGCCGTCCGCGCTTCCCCGAAAAGGGGGAGCTTACCCTGCTAGCCCGGCGCCCCCGCGAAACCGTCGCCGGCAAACCGGCACGTGTACGGTAGGACGCGGCTGCCCCTAATTGCCACGTATGACCGGTCATCGCCGGGCTTGCCACGGCAGGGAGGGGACGATACCGAGCGTCGTAACGAAGGTCACGCCTTCGGGCAGACTCCGCGCGGCGGCCTTCGGCGACCTATCCAATCGCCACAGTTCCGGCTATACTGGCCGCGGGGAAAGTGGGACGACTTCAAGAAAAGTCCGGTTGATGCGAAGTAGAAGTACCGGAAGGGCGGTTTCACTGCATGGGACCAGCCCCGGCTTCCCGCGCGGCGACTGTAAGCCGTGTGCAGGAAAGGGCTTGTGACAGCTTCGCGCTTGCACCGCTAAGGTTCACGCTCTGACGTGTCCGATCAGTGGGGCTCCTGCTCCGCTCGTACGCTAGAGCGTGAACTCCAGCAGCAGCCGCATTCCTGCATCCCCGTAAACGACGAGCTTTGCCCCGGTCCCGAAACAGGAGGACTTTCCGATGATTGCCGTGTACATTCTCATTGGTCTGCTGGTGGTGGTGTTGTTGCTGGTCATGTGGGCGGTCGGCATTTACAACCGGCTGGTGGCGTTGCGGAACCGGTTCCGCAACGCGTTCTCGCAAATCGACGTACAGCTCAAACGCCGGTACGACCTGATCCCGAACCTGGTCGAGACGGCCAAGGGCTACATGAAGCACGAGCGCGAAAC
>CAYPWB010000795.1:0-2082 GCA_964414315.1 uncultured Planctomycetaceae bacterium
CCTGGACTCGAACAGGCACGCTAAAGCGTGAACTCCAACACGCCGGCGCCAACCGCACCGCGCGCGTGGGTGATCCCGGCTGGATCGGCGGCGCCAACCGTAGCCCCGCTGCGACGTCCCCTTGGGACACAAACGTGCCTACACCGGCCACGGCCAGCCGGAACCACTCACCCTACTGTCTAGCACTTCGCACCTAAAACGTAACACCGAACTACCATGAACGCCCCCAAACCGTCCTCACCCGACTGGCCGCTTCCCGCCCGGCAACTGCGGCGGTTGCTGGTCCGGCTGCGCGATGAAACGGCGCGGCGGCACGGGCAAGCACGGCGGGCGATGGCCGTAAGCACGGCGGGCCGCACCGACCTGCTGGCCTGGGGACGCCGGTTCCTGCCCGAGCACTTCCACCATCCGCCCTCGGCCATGCACCAGTGGCTGGCCCGGCACCTCGACGCCGCACGCACGCTGCGCGGCGCGAAGCTCAACGTGCTGGGACCGCGCGGCGGAGCGAAGTCGACCCTCGTTACCCTGGCGGCCGTGCTGCGGGCGGCGGTCGAGCGGGCCGAGCCGTACATCTGGATCGTTTCCGATACGAAGCACCAGGCGCAGGCCCATCTGGAAAACGTCAAGGCCGAACTGACCGCCAACCCCCGCCTGGCCCAAGCGTACCCCGACACCACCGGCCGCGGCCCCGTGTGGCGGGCCGGAACCATCGAGCTGCGCGGCGGGGTGGTCGTCGAGGCGTACGGCACGGGGCAGCGCATCCGCGGGCGGCGCCGGCGGCAGCATCGTCCCACGCTCATCGTATGCGACGACCTGCAAAACGACGGCCATATCACCTCGGCCCGGCAGCGCGACCGCGCGCGCACCTGGTTCCACGGCACGCTGCTGAAGGCCGGCACCGGCCGCACCAACGTGGTGAACCTGGCCACCGCGCTGCACCGCGAGGCGCTGGCCGTGGAACTGTGCGCTGCGCCCGGCTGGACCTCGCGCCGCTTCCGGGCCGTCGAGCGCTGGCCGGAGAATCGGTCGCTTTGGGCCGAGTGGGAACGCATCTACACGGCCGTCGACCGGCCCGACTACCGCCAGGCCGCCCGTCAGTTCTACCAGCAACACCAGCCCGACATGGACGCCGGCGCCGTGCTGCTGTGGCCCGAGGTGGAGGGGCTGTACACACTGATGTGCATGCGGGCCGAGAGCGGGCACACGGTGTTCGAGCGCGAGAAGCAGAACTCGCCCGTCAACCCCGAACTGTGCGAGTGGCCCGAGGCGTACTTCGACGAGCGGATTTGGTTCGACCAGTGGCCGGGCGAGCTTCGCGTGAAGGTGCTGGCGCTCGACCCGAGCAAGGGGACCGACGCGCGCCGGGGCGACTACTCGGCCCTGGTGGCCCTGGGCGTCGACCGCAGCGGCATGCTGCTGGTCGAGGCCGACCTGCGCCGCAGGCCCACGCCCCAAATCGTGGCCGACGCGGTCGAACTGTGCCGCACGTTCCGGCCCGACGTGTTCGGCGTCGAGGCCAACCAGTTCCAGGACCTGCTGGCCGGCGAGCTGGACGCGGCGCTGCGGCAGGCGGGCATTCTGGCCGCGCGGCCGGTGCCCATCGACAACCGGGTGAACAAGCAGGTGCGCATCCGCCGGCTGGGCCCGTATCTTTCCAGCTCACGCCTGCGGTTCAAGGCCGACAGCCCCGGCACGCGGCTGCTCGTGGAGCAGCTCGGCACGTTCCCCATCGGCGACCACGACGACGGCCCCGACGCCCTGGAGATGGCCGTCCGCCTGGCGGCCGAACTTCTCGCCGGCCGCAACGACGGCCTGGGTAGCCGGCTGCCGGTGGGAGAGTAGTTGCTAGTTGTTGGTTGCTGGTTGCTGGTTGCTGGTCGCTGACGCGGTTGGCCATGCCTCCACTAACAACCAACAACTGGCAACCAGCAACCGACAACTATTACACGAGGAGATCACCATGCACACTCAACCTTCCAACCCTCGGCTGCAACACTTGGAAAGGCGGCTGGCCGAGGCGTTCGACGCGCTTTGGGACGGATTCGTCGATCCGGCCGAGGCGCTCGTCGACGCCGACGGCAT
>CAYPWB010000796.1:0-2082 GCA_964414315.1 uncultured Planctomycetaceae bacterium
GCAGTTGCGCGGCGGAACTGGGTAGCCAGACAATCGCCGTTCTGCCGGAGCGGGTCGGACGCCGGCGGCCCGAATCGAGGACCAGCTTCGCGTCCCGCAATTCGACCCGCCTCGCTCTCAACGTGTCCAATTTCATGGCAAGTTGGTCGGCGGCTTCCTCATCCGTTGCCCCCTTGTCGCCTTGCTCCAAAAGGAACCGCAACACCTTGGCCTGAAGGTGATGCACGCTAAGGCCGATCCGCTGGCGTGCTTCCCGCCTCGTGTCGGCCGGGGTCGGGGCGGAGAACAAGTCGAGTTGGTCAGTCACGTTCGTCATTGGCGGGGGTGCCTCCTATCGTTCCCGCTTAGCTTGTAGACGGTGCCCGCGGTAAGCCGAGAGACAACACGGTCGTCGAACATGCCGACCAGTTCCGACGGTGGAAGATTCGACAAGTAAATTGCCACGCGGTTGTGGTGGAACTCTCGGTGGTCGAGCACGCTTTTCAGCGTCAGGTAAACGAGGTCGGTCGCTCGACTTCGTTCCCCGATTTCGTCGACGATCAGCATGGTTCCCGCCGCAAGGTTCGCTCGCCGCTCGCCACCCATGACGCCATCGCACAGGTCTTCGAGCGTCCGATACTTTCCTCGCACCAGGTCACCGAACGCCAGGGCCGAGTACGTCTTGCCCGTGCCCGCCGGCCCGAAGACAAAGAGGGGCCATGGTTCCAGCCCGGCGCACAGCCGCCCGAAGAGGTCGCACAAGTCTTCGGGTACGGATGCCAACGACCGAGGTACGGTCGGAAACTTCCGATCTTCCTCAGCCTGGAGGGGTTGGACACGCAGCCGGGCGTACCCGTGGGCGACGGGCGGCTCGAGCGCGGCAGTCAGGCACAGCAACTTGACCGCGGCCTGGGCGTTGCCCGAGTTGGCGAGACTGGCCAACCGTTTCCGTTCGGCTGGGTCAATCGTACCGGCTGTATTTGCCCGGGGCGGCCTCGACGCGCCCGGGCCGGCGATGGGTTTCACTTGGCCTTGCATGGTTTCCTTTCCGTTTGAGGGTCAGTTGGTCGAACTGGTCGCGCAGCTTCTCCGGGCTGAGGATGTTCGATTGCCAGAACGAGTCCGCGTTGGCCCATGCGAACACGGCGCGAATATCCTCCGGCGTTTTGCCGTCCCGCTCGCGCATCAGCCGGATGGTGTTCGCCCAGCGGTCGAGGTTGGGCTTTTTGTGGGCCGGGTTCAGTTTCCGAATCAAGTCGAGCATCCATTCGGCAACCGCCCGGTCTTCCTCGTCGAAGCGAAGCTTCGGACAAGAAGAGTCTTTCGGGGTAGGGTTTAGGGTAAGGGTAGAAGGTTCCCCCTCACGTTCCCCCTCACGTTCCCCGTCACGTTCCCCCTCACGTTCCCCGTTTACCGGGTAATGGGTCGGGGATTGGCTTTCAGGCCATTCCCCGTTTGCCGGGGATTGGCTTTCGTCGCACGGCGCGTCGTCCAGGCTGTCGAGGCCAGTGGGGATTGTGACCCAGTATCTCCCCGGTTTGCGTTTCCCGCGGTTGCCAGGTTCGTAATGCAGCCACCCCGATTCGGCCGCACGCTTCCGGGCTCTGTCGAGCGAATCCCATTTTGTTACCCCAACCAGCGGCATTAGCTGCTCGTTGAAGAACGTCACGGCCCCACAGTACCGCTTGGCGTCTTCGAGGTGGGCAATCGTCACGCACAGCACGAACGCAGCGTGCCCTATCTCCTGCGCGGCGCACGTCTTGGTCAACAGCCGGCAGTAGCGATGCGCGAAGTACCGGTTTCGAGTCGGGTATGTCGGGCAGTCCATGCCGGCCCTCCGTTACTTCGCAGCGCGTGCCAGCCGCCGCTTGGCGGCGTCGACGGCCTTCTTGCGGCTCCGGCTCGGCTTCGGGCTGGGCGGAGGGTCGGGGGTCGAGGCGCCGGCCTGGTCGTCCAGTTCGGTCAGCCGCTCGAAGAACCGCTGCATCGCTTCCTTCGAGGTGCACCGGGTGCCCCCGATACGGATGCTTTCGAGCTTGATCCCGTTAAGTCCACGCGAAGCCCAGCGAAACACCGTCGCGCGGTGGCACTTTTTTCCCGCCC
>CAYPWB010000797.1:0-2081 GCA_964414315.1 uncultured Planctomycetaceae bacterium
ACAAAACGCGTCACCCAAGTGCCATGCCAAACCGCGGTGTTTTCACCTACCCACGGTAGCCCGACTCTCCGAGTCGGCATTCACCAAGCTGCGCCCTCAATTTTGTCCGCAGCGCGGCGCCGGCAGCCCCGTTTTACGCCCGGCCGTTTGGGAGCTATACTGGCGCAACCCCAGGCCGTTTTCCGCCAACCTTTGGAGAAGCCGTGCAACCCCCTGCCGACAGCCCGCCGACCGATGCCGTCCAGCGGCCGCCCGGCCCCGTCAAGCGGCTCTACCTTTGGGTGCTGCATTGGGCGGAAACGCCGTACGGCACGCCGGCGTTGTTCTGGCTATCGTTCGCCCATAGCGTCATCTTTCCCGTCCCGCCCGACGTGCTGCAAATCGCCCTGTCGGTGTCGAAGCCCAAACGATCGTTCTACTACGCCTGGGTGAACGGGGTCGGCTCGACGTTGGGGGGCGTAGCGGGCTGGGTGGTCGGTTACGCCTTCTGGACGACGACCGAATCGTTCTTTTTCAACTACGTGCCCGGGGTCACGCCCGAGAATTTCGACAAGGTTTACGCCCTGTACCATGCGAACGCATTCGTGGCACTGCTCGGCGCCGCATTCACTCCCATCCCATTCCAGGTATTCACCATTGCGGCCGGCGTGTTCGGCATCTCGCTTTGGGTGCTGCTGGTGGCCGCCACCATCGGGCGCTTCGCCCGCTTCATGCTCGTCGCCGTGTTCATCTACGCGCTCGGCCCCGGCGTGAAGGCGTTTATTGAGAAGTACTTCGAACTTGCCACTCTGGCCTTTTTCGTCCTTATGGTATTGGGATTCGTGGCGATTCGGTACTTGCTTTAGCCCGGGTTTGTCAGTTCACCACGTTGCGAAGCGGCCGGCCGAGCAGCGCCCGCCGGCACGCCTCGACGCTCTTCATTCGCATGTCGAGCAGGCCCTCTTCGCTGTAGAAGGCGATGTGCGGGTTGACGATCAACCGGTGATGGGCCGGGTGGGACGGGTCGCGCCAGGCGAGCATGAGCGGATGGTCGGCCGCCGGCGGCTCCTGCTCGATCACGTCGATGCCCGCCCCCGCCAACTGCCCGGAGCCGAGCGCCTCGGGCAGCGCCGCCGTATCGACAATCGCCCCCCGCGCCGTGTTCACCAGGTAGGAGCCGCGCGGCATGTGGGCCAGCGCGACGGCGTCGATCAGGTGGTGGGTTTCCTCGTTCAGCGGGCAGTGCAAGCTCACCACGTACGACTGCGCGAGCAGTTCGTCGAGCGTCTCTGCGCGGCGGATCCCCAGCGACTTGTCGTAGCCGTCGGGCTTGTAAGGGTCGTGGAACACGACGTCCATGCCGAGCGTTTTCGCCCGAAGCGCGGCGGCCGTGCCGATGCGTCCCAGCCCCACCACGCCGAACACCCGCCCGCGCAGCCGACTGAGCGGCACCACCGCGCGATAGGACCATGGCCCGGGGCCGTCCCGGAGCATCGAGTTGGCCAGGTGCGATCCGCGCGTGAGCGAGAGGGCCAGCGCGAGGGCCGAGTCGGCCACTTCTTCCGAGCCGTAGTCGGGCACGTTGCAGAAGGGGATATTCCGTTCCCGGGCGGCCTGTCCGTCGACGTTGTCGAACCCGGCCCCGGCACGCACGATCACGCGGCACTTTTCCAGGCGGTCGAGGATCTTTCGGGACACCGAGATCTCGTGGAACACGACCATGGCATCGGCATCTTCCACGCGGCCGAGTAGTTCGTCCTCGTGGTGGGCCCGCAGCGCCTCGACGCGCGCCACGCCGTCGAGCACTTGACGTTCCGGTTGCAGGTCGTCGTCAATATAGTCGGTCAGCACCACCCGGTAGGATTCGCTCATGCAATCTTCCTTGCCCTTGTCTCATGCAAATTCCGCAGGCCGGGACGGGGACTGGTCCGTTTTTCGGCGAGTTGACCCATTTGGCGACTACCACGTTGGCCGAAAACACGGACCTGTCCCCCTCTCTCCCGGCCCGTGAACCCTTACATTTGTTCCGGCCCCTCTCCCAAAGGGAGAGGGGCGTTTTCCGATCGCCGCTCAGACTTTTTTAACGTGCACGGGGGACTGTC
>CAYPWB010000798.1:0-2070 GCA_964414315.1 uncultured Planctomycetaceae bacterium
ATTACTTCATCGCCAGGGAGGACAAGGATGCGTCGAAAACGGGAAGCTGTGTTGGCGTTTGAGGCGAATGATGATGGACTGCCAAAGGTAGTACGTGACTATCGTGCCCGATATCGGGCGATCAGTCAAGTGCTGGATGAGAACCCCAAGATTCTCGACATGGTGCACAAGGATCTCAAGCAGCTCTCCGAGGGCAACGGCCACGGACGGGAGGGCGATTATACGTCGGAGAACATCCTGCGGGCACTCATCGTGCAGCAGGTCGAAGGGCTTCCGTACCGCGACGCGGTGATTCGCATCGGCAGCGATCTGTTCCTTCAGGACTTCGCCCGGATGCGCAAGAGAGCCGTCATGGACTTCACCTTCCTCAGCCGCTGCTTCTGCGCCGTCACACCGGCCACGTGGAAGCGAGTGAACAAGTTGTTGGCCCAATCCTCGGTGGCGGCGGAGGCGGTCAGCACGGCGGTCATTCGCGCGGATACGACCGTGGTGGAGACGAACATCCACTACCCGACGGACGCCTCGCTGTTGTGGGACACGTGGCGCGTCGCATCGCGACTGTTGAAACGGGCGAGAGAGATCGACCCGGCAAGCTGTCCGCACCGCTTTCACGACCGCAAGATCAAACGGCTGTACCTGCACGTCACCCGTTACATGCCGAGCAAGTCGAAACGTCGCCAACGGAAGGTGAAGACGAACTTCCGCACGCTGATCGAGCGGGCGGCTTGGATCGTGGGGATTTGCCGCGAATTCTGCGGTTTGGCAGCCTCCTCGGGCAACACGACGCTGGCCGCGGTGGGGCTGGATCTGAAAGCCTACCTGCCCGCCATGGGGCAGGTCGTCGCCGTCGCGCGCCGGGCGCAACTGCAGGGCGAAACCGTGCCGGCTTCCGATCGTGTGTTCAGCCTTTTCGAACAACACACCGAGCTGATCAAGCGTGGCCGACGCCAGAAGCCGGTGGAGTTCGGCCACAAGGTGCTTCTGTGCCAAACGCCGGAGAAGTTCATCAGCGATTACGAGGTCTACGAGAAGCAGCAGCCGGACTGTGAGCTGACCGAGTCGGTGATCCAGCGCCATGAAGAGCTTTTCGGCACCAAGCCGGAGGTCCTCGCGGCCGACAAGGGCTTCTGCCCGGCCGAGGAGAAGTTCCAGCAGTTGGCCGAGCAGATCGACACCCTGGCGATCCCGCGACGAATGCAGGACTTCGTCGATAAAGTGCTCACTCATTGGCAGGCCTTCCGCGCGGGAATCGAAGGGACCATTTCGGGGTTAAAACGGGCGTTTCGTCTGGTTCGATGCTATTTCAAGGGTTTTAAGAGCTTCCAGCGGGCGATCGGCCTGGGCGTGCTGTGCCACAACCTGATCATCCTGGCCGACCCAGTGCCCGGCTGACGCCGGCCCACGCACAAATGCGCGAAAACGAGCATCAACCTTAGGGATACTCCGCGCCGATAGCGGCATCCGCCCTCCCAGCGGTCCGGCCACACCGCCTTGCCTGCCTAATCTGCCGTGCCATAACTTACTCGGCCAGTAAAATGAGTCCCGCCGAAACGCCCACACCCCCAACACACGCCTTCAGCAACAGAAACTAATTGGAGGGCCCCGCGAGCCCCCCGCTCTGCAAATAGAGACGCATTTCAGCCCATGCGTCCGCCAAAGTCCTTTCAATACCCACCGCAAACGACGGATACCGTCAGGATCGCCCCGGTCGCCAGGGGCGCGCAGTACCAGCAAGTAGTCCGTTGGCTGGATCATGCTCGCCCCTCCCGCTGCCGAATCTGCTCGGCTCGCTCGGCCAGGCGGTGGGATCGGGCCAGCGTCTCGGCTTCGCACCGCTGGCAGTGCTCGCCGCCGCGTACGTCCTCCCAGCGGAGCATACTGCCGCATGTCCCGCACGGCTCGCCCGGCTCGGGAAGATCGTCGAAATCGCACCGACGCCACCAGCGGTCCGCCTCGGGCAGATCGATCCGCTCCCAGCCCCACCGGCCTCGGGCATCCTGCCGCCGCTCCCAGTGTTTCGGGTCGAACCAGCCGGGCGGATAGGTGCCCTGGGGCTGCTCGTCCTGGGGC
>CAYPWB010000799.1:0-2065 GCA_964414315.1 uncultured Planctomycetaceae bacterium
CGGGCGGCGGTGGCGGCGGCGGACACAATGACCACCGGGCGGGCGGCGCCGGCGGGTCGGGCGTGGTCCATATTCGCTACGCCGGCGACGGTGCCGTGGCCACCGGCGGGACGGCCGGCCCGATTGCGGGTACACCGTACACCCTCCACAGCTACACGAACGTTGGCGCCTCGTCGTTTGCGGTCGATCAAGGGATTGACCCGGCGGCCCAGCGCGCCACGTTCACCGGCAATCTGTCCGGTTCCGGCAGACTGGCCAAGACCGCGCCCGGCACCCTAATCCTCGCCGGCAGCGACAATTCCTACACCGGCGGCACCACGGTTCGCGAAGGCGCGCTGCTGGTCAACGGCGCGCTCACCGGCACGTCGGCGGTGCTGGTGGGCACTGGGGCAGTGTACTACGACCGTTTTGGAGGCGCGCCGGGAAATGACCTCCACGGGACCCAGCCGGACATCGGAGCCGCTGCCTGGAGTGCCTCCACCCACTGGAAGGCCGACGGCTCACGCTCCACCACCGGTCTGGGCAATGCCTTCCTGCCGTTCAGCCCGGAGCCGGGAAAGCTCTACTCGCTTTCGATCGACCTGGATCCGAACTCGGCGGGCAATACCAGCGATTGGTTTGCGGTCGGTTTCACCAATTCGCTGAACACGACGAGCAATTTTCACAGCAACGGCACCGCGCCCTGGGCCCTGCTGAGGGCGGATCGAACGAGCAGCGTTCAAACATTTCTGGGACCGAGCACCGGCGGCGGCATCACGCATGAGGGCCCTTGGCCTACCGGGTTCGTCACGATGACGGTCGAACTGGACACCCGCCCAAGCCAGTGGACGGCGCAGTGGTTTGTCGATGGCGATCTGATCCGAACGACGGCCTTCGGCGCAAACCCCAACATCAACTATGCCAGTTTCGGTGCCTACAATTCGGCTATCGGAAGTGTCGACAGCTTCCGGCTGGCCGTCTTGAACGATGAACCGCCCGCCGTCCTCGGCGGCACGGGCACGATCCACGCCGACACGACCATCGGCCGCTTCGGAACCATTTCGCCGGGCGATGGCGGAATCGGCACGCTGGCATTTGCCGACGGCGCCCGTCTCACGCTCGAGCCCGGCGCGGCGTTCGACTGGGAGTTCCTCAACGAATCGGAAGAGGGCACGACCTACGACCATATTGCCGGCGATGCCCTCTACTTGCCGGACGACGAAGGAGCGGTCGGGCTGAATATTTTCGGGCTCGACGGCTACAGCCTCAGCGCGGGCGACCGCTTCACCCTGTTTTCCGGCGACGTATACGACGCGTCCTCGACGCTCTTCGACCCCGGTCAGGACATTACCCACCTGTTCAACATTACCGACGACGTCAACTGGTGGGGTACGTGGGAAGTGACCGCCGGAAGCCTTGTCCTCACGGCCGTGCCCGAGCCGGGCAGTTGGCTGCTGCTGCTTTGGGCCCTGGTCTTTGGACTCCTGGTGCGGCGGCGGAAATAGGATGGTGGATGGTGGATGGTGAATGGTGAATGGTGAATTTGACGCCGGCTTACGAGCGGCGTTTTGCCGTTCGGCCGGTTGCAATGAGAATGGCCGTCAGTTCGTTGCACTCGCGAATCAAATCCGAAAGGAGGTTCGGTTTCTTGGTGCTCGACTCGCCAAGAAGTCCTAGCCAATAAAGTGTTTCGCCGGCCTCACGGGCGGATATCTCGATAATCGAGATGAAGTGACGCTTCGACGAGGCCCGCATGGCTTCGCTGTAATTGGCTCCGATCGACGTCCCGGAACGGAGTATTTGGCGCCCCAGGACATCGCCCACGCGATTGCGGGGCAGTTGTGAAACAAGATTGATGATCCGCAAGGCGAATCGCTTCATTCGGTCCCGCAGTTCTTCGCGTCGCATAGGGACGGCTCCTCATCCTGGGCGTAAGGTAACATGACAAACACAAGGACGCATATTATGCTACTCAATCCGCCATCCGCCTTCCACCATCCAAAATCGGCTTTTACCCTCGTCGAGCTTCTAGTGGTCATTACGATCATCGGCATTCTGATTTCGCTGCTGCTGCCGGCCGTGCAAA
>CAYPWB010000800.1:0-2060 GCA_964414315.1 uncultured Planctomycetaceae bacterium
GGCCGGCGCGGCAGTAGCCGCAATCAGTACGGCGGCAACGGTCATGCAGAGTGAAAAGCGATACATGGTATGTTCCTCTCCGGTTTGAACGGAAACGAGAACAGGAAGTCGAGGAGTACCTCGACAGTAGGGTTTTTCAGGTCAACATCCAGTATACCACAAGCTGTCGGGATTTTCAGTAATCGAATCTGAAACAACCGATGGAAATCGGCACGCGACCGGCTTGCCCCTCGCTTGCGGCATCTTGCTTACTCCCGTACACTGGCTTTTCGAGTATTCTACAGGCAACTTACGGGCAACGAGGAATTGCGGGCCAATTGGCGGCTAGCCATGAACGGGGAGCAGCCGTTCCATATCGAACCTCTCCGCTGAAGCAGAACCCTCGCATTTGGGAACTCGTGACCATGTACCTCGGCGTCAAAAGTGTTACAGCATGCGATGAATACAACCTCATCGTCGAGTTCGAGAACGGGGAGACGCGGTGTTTCGACGTGAAGCCGTTGCTTTCGACAGGCCGGTTTCGAGAGCTGACTTCGGCAGAAGTCTTTGGGACGGCTCGTGTGGCTTTCGACACGGTCGAATGGGAAAACGGCCTCGACCTGGACCCGGAATACTTGTACGCACACAGCGAACCCTTGCCGCGCGAGCAGGCCGCTTCGGCCGAACCGGGTTCCGGGTAAGCGGTCAGTAACCGTTCATGGGCCGGCGGCGCGGGCTGTCTTCTTCGCTGCATTGCGAGGGGGACAGTCCCATTTTCGCGGCGGCAGCGGGTAGCCGATTGGGCAAGCCGCCCTTTGTGCCGCGAAAATCGGGACAGTCCCCTGGGAACGGTTACAGCGGTCATAACTCGCCCTTCACATACTGTTCGTATCGCTCCTTCACGCGGCCTGCCTCGACGTCGCCCCGGTGCACCAGAATGCCGACGCGCTGCGAGAGCGTTTCGCCCTGCTTCAAAGTGAACGGTTTGCCGCTTTGCGCATCGGGGCGGCGGGGCCCGAATGTGCCGTACTCGCGCGTGAGCCAGCGCCGCGGCTGGTCGTCGGGCCACTGGAACACGGCCAGGCCCTCGGTTGCGCCGTCGACCGTATTGGAGTAATCGACCCACTTGGCCGGCTGCATGTTCGTTTGCTTCTGGCCGGTCTGTCCTCGGTCATTGGTGATCGTGCCGCCGTTCTCGCCGTTGAAGGTTTCGTTGATGCGCAGGTAAGGCCAGGCGTAGTGGACGGCGTCACTGACAAACGCCACGTCGCCGTGCGCGGCCGTGAGCGTGAAGGTGAGGTCCACGAGGTACTCGCCCTCGCCCAGGGGCACGATGCGCACGTCGCGCTGCTCGTCGAGCACGGGCACGTCGCGGTCCATGGTCCAAGCGAGTTTCTCCCGGTACGTTCCCACCTCGCCCGACTCGAGGTCGTCGAACGCCTTGTGCTGAATGCGGTCCTTGAAGGGCGGCTTGCGGTTCTCGCCGGAGTACAGCGCGTTGTAGAAGCTGGCCTTCCGGCGGCCGGCAAGTTGCACGGTATCGGCAAACCAGAGGGCGCGGTGGTGCGGGAAGGGCTCGGCCTGCTGCGTGAGCATGTTCTTGCCCGAGGGGCTGCGAAGCGGCCAGAAGTGCGTCAGGTCGACCTCCTCGCCGTACTGGTACACCGTCGCCTCATCCCCGTCGACCAGCACGGTCAGTTGCCCCGCCTCGTCGTCGCGCTGGAACGCCACGCGGGCGTCGGGCGCGTCGGCCCGGGCAACTTGGGCGAGGCCGATCAGTACGGCAGCGAGCGCGAAGCCGGCGATTTGTGCCCGGCGATAGTTCTTCTTCCGCATCGTGATGACTCCTGGATTCGCTGGTTTGGGAAACAACCGTGGGATGGGCTTCCAGCCTGTCGATTCGGCCAACGGGCTGCGTTCTGCCTGATACAGCCGATGGCACGACGGAGCGCGCCTGCTACTCTGCCGGGCTTTCACCCGGAAGCGGAAAACCCGCACCGCTCGCTCCGAACACCTCCCTGTAGTGTACCAGGACGCTACAACGGCTTCAGCAACCTTTTTGCGCAAACGAGGCGTGTTTT
>CAYPWB010000801.1:0-2055 GCA_964414315.1 uncultured Planctomycetaceae bacterium
TGGTCACAAAGCGTCGTTCAGCCACAATTAGCTCTCCTAAAAACTGCGAGTTGGGAAGGGTGTACAACGGCCGCCGCGCCGACTGGGGAAATGGGACGAGTACCTTCCACCGGAACGGCCCTTGGGGTGCTTTCCCCAGAAGATACCGGTTCCCGTCGTCACTTCACCTCAGTCGCCTTGGTGCCTTGCGTAGCGCAGACGCCCGGTTCCGACCGGGGCGCCTTCCCCACAAGAAGGGCTCGCGACGCAGAGGCTGCCGGCCGACCGTACCGGCGGAAGTTAGGCTGCAGGCGTCAAGCATTGCTTAGTCCAGCCAGCGTAACGGGCGGAGGCCAGGCGTACAAGGGGGGCCCGGTTCGAGTTTGACCTCGGACCGGCTCCCCGAACGAATCGCCGCCCTACGCACCCCCTACCATGGCGGGATTTTGGTCGGTCTTTCCCTTGGAAACCTTTTCCTCGCGATAGGGACTTGCAATCACAGCACATTCTGGCAAAACTCTAGTCAATAGTGACAAGATCAGCTTGGCCAAGAACTCCTCATGTTCACCATCCTGCATTTCGGACGCCGGGCCATGCACCCCCTCATGGGGGCACTACTTCCCAATAACGTCGTACCACGCGTACTCGCCTTTGCTTTGGCCGCAATTCCCGGCATCGCCCGTGCCGAAATCATCGACATGCGTAACGCGGTCGTCGCGCACCCGAATCTCGCAACGCACTACACGTTCGAGGGCGAGACGACCGCCGAGCGGCAGGCGGACAAGGCTCGGAACAACGCACGCCCCCTCACCGCGCAAGCGTTCGGCGCCGGCGACGTCCATAAGATTGAGTACCTGCCCGGCTTCGACGCCACCTCGACGGCGTTCCAACCGCATCGCATCGACAATTGGAACGGGGCGGGCCTCAAGGGAAGCCCCTACCACTTCCCCGCCTCGGGCTTCACGGTCGAGATGCTCGTGCAGCCCGGCCCGACCCATGCCCTGGGCATGGCCTTCATGGGGCCGCTCTGGCCGAACCGCGGGTATCCGCTGTTCCAGGTGGACGGCCATTTGCAGCTTGCCGCCGGAAACGCGTCGTGGGCGCTCGGCCAGGCCCGCCGCAACGTGGTGGCCGATTACGCGCCCGACCACTGGTACTACGTGGCCGTGAACATGAAGCACTCCGGCGGGAACACGCTGGCCAACGCCTACGCGGCCAACCTGACCGCCGGCGAAACGACGCTCACCCAAACGCTCGAGAACGCATTGATCCCCGGCACCTACAGCTTGAACGGCACCGATTTCGCCGTGGGCAGGTCGCTGTTCAACCAGGAACCGTTCTTCGGGCTGATCGACGAGTTGGCCATCTACACCGCCGTGCTGCCGCAAAGCACGCTTCAGCAACACCTGTCGCTCTTGTGGATTCCCGAGCCGGCGAGCGCCGTTTCGACCTGCATGGCGCTTTGCCTTCTGCTGTTGTGGCGGCGCCGGCGGGGCGGGCTTTCCTTATATGGGTAATGTGATGCGGCTGCTCCGAGCCTGCCCGAGTTGCAGTTGAAGCTTCTGTCCCTCGACGGCCCGCAGCCAAATGCCGGTTGCCCCGCCCGCAAGCCAACCTTCGGCGTTCGGCTCAAGCTGGACGTACTGCCCGCCCGCGAGGGCGTATACCTCCGGGCGTCGGCTGTCGCGGTCGATAATCCACGCCTCGGCCACGGCTAGTTCGGCATAGAAATCGAGTTTTTCGTACGCTTCGTCGCCGGGGCAATGGATTTCCACGACGGCGGTCGGAGCGCCCTCGAAGTACTCGTTGCGGTCGACGTGGAACCGATCGGGCTTGAGCAGAACGAGATCGGGGATGCGGTAGTCGTGCGGCCAGCGGCCCGGCGAAGCGACGTTGACCTCGTGGTGGACGCGTCCGCCGATGGACGCTGCCCAATGCTTGCGCAGCCAGTTTTCAAGGAGGTAGCTCAGGTCCTGGTGGGCGCGGTTCGGGGCCGGCGGCATGTGCAGCACTCCTGCCCACATCTCGTCCCATCGGTCGGCCCCGGTGCGCCGGCGATAGGCCAGCACATCGGGC
>CAYPWB010000802.1:0-2048 GCA_964414315.1 uncultured Planctomycetaceae bacterium
CGTCGGTATCCTGGTTCAGGAAGTTCCGCAGGGTGGGAGCGTCAAAGTTCACCGGGTAGACCGGGTCATCGGCCGGCACCGTGAACCGGCCGAGGAACGTCGCCCCCTCGCCCACCTTATCGCCGCTGGTTTCGTTGGCCGGCGCATTGTTCCATGTAATGGCCGACTCATCCCATCCTTCGTCTGTATGGGCGTCGTTCAGCCCGTACACTCGGACGGTATACTCGTTCGGCGGCGAGGAGCCTCCGTTGTTCTGGGTCACGTCCAACTCCAGTTCGGCGCTTGTAAACGCACCGGTTTCGGCGGAAAGGTCGAAACGCAGATAACCTTTCCGTGTATATTGGAGATTGCTTCCCGCATTCTTGATCGTGACTTGCGGCTGCGCGCCGTGCGACGCGTCAGCGTAATCGCCGCCCCGAACAAACGCGTCAGCCCCATCGCCCTGGGCGGTGGTGATCAGTGCGGCGGTGCAGTTGCCGGCGGCCAGTGTCACCACGGCCGCAGCGAGAAGTTTCGGCAAAGCATTAAACGTTTGCATGGAAAAGTCCTCCATTCGAGTAGAGGTAGAGACTGGTGCCCGACGATGGTCGTGCCCGATGGAACCGTTGAACGGTTACGTGCCCGAGTGCACACTCTCGGCTCTTCTGCTTCCGGGTGCAAAACCGTTGGGCGAACAACGTCGTTCCGCCCAGTAAGGCGGACGGCACGACGGAGTGTGCCTGCTACCTTGCGGTGGTCTGCACCTGCAAACGGAATCGCCGCGCCTTCGATTGTTGTCACCGAGGCAAACGGTGTCAAGCATTGCGTGCATTTTCCTGACCATCCGGCGGATGCGAATCTTTCTGCACCATTCAAAGGGGTTCGCAATGAGGGTATTGCTACACCTGTTCGTGGTGTCACGAGTTATTCTCGCTCTGCACGGATGCCGTACAGATACTCCGCCCACGCGACTGCGTCTGCGCTCGGGCGACGACCGGCCAGTCAGGATCGCGAGCCCTGCAAATCGGCCAGTCCGCCGATGTAGGTGTGGCAATGCGGACAGATGCGTGTTCCGGCGTCGATTTCCTGGGTACACTTCACGCAGCTCTTCTTCGGCGCCGAGGAATCATCGTCGGAAGCGTTTCCCCCGGCGCCTTGCGGCCGGGGCGGGCCCTGGTGGGCCGAGTCGACGGCGTTCCCGGCCGAATCGCCCGCAGACGCAGCCGGGATCCAGCCGGTCGACGGGAGCGGCGTGCCGCATTTCGGACAGATGGAAAAGGAAAACGAGGTGGGCGTATGACAGGAAGGGCATAGTTTCGCCCGCCGCAAAATGGACGAGCCTGCCAGCCCCACGCCCGATTCCTCCTCCGGCTGCCGGTGCCGCGGCGACTGATGCACGTAGGCGTCGGCTTCCGTCTCGGGTTCGGGTTCTTCAGCCGGCGCCGGCGGAGGCGGCCCGAGCACGCTGATGACGTCGTCCTCCGAGAACCCGACCGGCTGCGGTACGTGGACCTTCGCCCGGCAGTGCGGGCAGTAGCCGCTCTTGCCCGCAAAGCTATCCTTCACCCGCAACACATGCCCGTTGGGACAAGAGACCTGAATAGACATCGGCGCTTCTCCGAGAGATTAGGGCTCGATGGTCCCTTCCCGGCACCGCCGCGAAAGGCTCCGAGCCGTGCCCGAGTGGTCGGTAACGCCTCTTCAGTGAACCGCCCACAGTATACTCCGGCTTGTGCGCCCCAGTCAAGGGGGTTCAAAAAAGTGGCGATTCCGCTTCTGGGTGCAAAGCCGGCAAAGTAGCAGGCACGCTCCGTCGTGCCGTCCGCTTCATTCGGGAGAATACAGCCGTTCGTCCGGGTGGCTTCCACCTAGAAATGGAAGAACCAAAAAACGCGGGATGCCACGCTGCCGATCATACGACGGATTACCGATAGTGTTTGACGGAGCTGCGGCCACTCCGGCCGCTGCACGCCGGTTGGGTTGACGAATGCAGGCCAACTGATACACTGAACCCAAGTTGCCACGCAGGGCGCCGTACGCATGGAAGCAACCGTCACTGGAAAGCTCCC
>CAYPWB010000803.1:0-2035 GCA_964414315.1 uncultured Planctomycetaceae bacterium
GCCCACGCACACTTTGACCGGAACGCGCGCCTCGGCGGTGCCTGACTGCAGCGCACGCGACAACCCTGAAATTGTCCTACCTATGGCCTCCAACCGAGTTCCTTGGCTCACCGACAGAACGCAACGACTGGGCGAAGTTCTCCGTGGATGCGGCCGGCGTATTTGTGTCGCTGCGGTGCGATATCGAAGCCGCGGAAACAGCCCTGGATAGTGAAACCCTCGACTACCTGAAGCTGGCAGCCCACGCCCTGCCCGGCTATCCTGTGGCCGGCAGTGTGGCATCGACAGCGCACGAAGGGGCGCTGCACGCTGCACGCGCCACGTACGCGGCGTTGTGGACCGACAGCGCAACGGGCGCCCCGACCCATGCGGAAATATTGAACCCGCCCGGCGCCTTCCGCGCGAGGCAAAAACTGTGGTTCCAGAAGCTGCTGGCGGGCGGGCCGGTGGGCTGGCAACGACAATACTGGGCGCGTGTGCGGGAATTCGCCGGCCTATTCGACATTCCCGCGAATCTGGCGGCCGGCATCGAAGCCGAATGGGCAGCGGCGAGGCGCGCCCTGGCAGCCGACGCCCTTCCACCCGTGGAGCAACCCGGCGCCAGCAACGGGCAGGCCGCGGCGAGGGGGAATGGTACGCTGGCGGCTGAGAAGCCCACGGCCACGGTCAACGCCCGGATGCTCGAACTGGTGCAACGCGACCTGGAGCGGGTGAGAGGCTGGACGACTAAGCAGTGGGCGACGGAACTGCGGTGCGCGCGGTCCTCCGTGGTGAAGACGCGCGTCTGGCAAGACTTGGCTATCGCGCGGGACCGGCAGCGGGCCGAGAAGGCGGCCGACCGGCGGCGGCGGAAGCGGCCGCCGAAGTGAACAAAACGGCGCGCAGGTGAACAAGCGGCGCGCTTTCGGATTTTCTTCGGGCGGGGTTTTCTTCGGGAAATCCCGCCCTTTTTGCGCGCACTTGTTTATGTTTCCACCCCGAAAAAGCGAACGAACACGGGGATTGATAGGTGGGGCCATGCGGTCCCTTGCAATCGACCCCGAGCACGAAAGGAAACGAAACATGCCCCCCACGAAAGAGGCCGACCGGGGCAACCCCGCAAGCCTGGTGGCAATCATCGTCGGCGCCCGGCGGGCGGGTGACCGCGACCTGGAGCGGCTAATGCGCGACGAGCTACGGCATCGGTACGGCATCCGGCTGACATTCGCGCGGACCGACCCGGCCGCCGGCGGGAAGGCGGTGACCCAATGAGCATCATCCCGGAACTGCTAACCCGCCCAGAATCGGCGCGGCTTTTGAACATCGGCGAGCGGACCCTGACCACCTGGAGCAAGGAAGGACGTTGCCCGGCCGGGCTGAAAATCACGCCCGGGCAGCGCGGCGCGATTCGCTGGCGGCGAAGTGAGTTGTTGGCGTGGATCGACGCCGGCTGCCCCGACCTGCGCGACGAGCCGGCGGGGGTGCCCCAATGAGCGAATGGCAACGAGTGACCAAAGCCCACCCCTGCCCGGTTTGCCAACGGCCGGACTGGTGCCTCTTCGCCGGCCAGCCCGACGATCCGGACGTCGTGCTTTGCCATCGCGTGGAATCGAACAAGCGATGCGGGGAAGGCGGGTGGCTGCATGTTCTGCGCGACGAGCGCGGCCCGACGTGGGCGCCGTGGCGGCGCACGTTGCGGCGGGCCGTGGCCATGGCCGGCGCGATGAGCGCAGCCCCCGCGGCCGACCTGGCAGCGGAAGCCGCGGCCGGCGTGGCGTGGACGGCCGAACACCCGGCGATCATCGACGGCCTGGCAAACGGGCTGGGCGTATCGGTCGGATCCCTGCGCCGGCTGGGCGTGGGCTACGCGCCCGACCGGCGGGCCTGGCTTTTCCCGATGACCGACGCGGCCGGCAATATCTGTGGTGTGCGGCTTCGGTTGGCCGGCGGGCGGAAGCTGGCAATCCGCGGTGGCCGGGAAGGATTGTTCCTGCCCGACGGCATCGACGCCGGCGGCCGGCTGGTGATTACCGAGGGCCCGACCGACTGCGCGGCC
>CAYPWB010000804.1:0-2034 GCA_964414315.1 uncultured Planctomycetaceae bacterium
TGCAGTGGGGAATCCACTTTTCCGTCAGGAGTTTGACCTGCTGTTTCCAGAACCCATCAACCTTCAGTGGCGTCACGCGCACCGGCTCGGCCGCCGGCCCCGGCGCATCATCGGCCCGGACGGCCGGAGTGCAAAACGGCAGGAAGGCGGACAGCAGACAAACAACGGAAAAACATTGGAAACTTCTCACCGGTGTTGCTCCTCGTGGGTTACGCGTCGATGGTCCAGGGTTTGCGCTGCGGGCGGCTGACGATGGCGTGGGCGTTGGCCTCGGCGTCGTCTTGGAACTCGCGGCGCCGGGAGTCCCAGTGCAGCTTGCGCCCAAGCAGCATGGCCATGTTGGCCGTATGGGCAAGCTCCATGGCGCGGTTGTGCGTGAAGACGTCGGAAATGGGTAATTTGCGGTCCTTCACGCAATCGAAGAAGTTGCCCATGTGGCTGGTGAGCCGCATGCCGCGGTAGAGGCGCACCACCTCCTCGTTGAGCCAGTCGCGGTCGGCCGGGCTGGCCTGGATTTCCTCGATGGGCCGGCCGGTCAGGCCGCCGCGGTTCACACGGATGCGCCCCCGCTCGCCCTCGATGATGATCTCGTTCCGCCGGCCGACCAGGTGGATCGAATGGCCCGCGGCGAAACGCAGCGTGCAATCGTAATCGAGGAACGCGGTGTATAGTTCGGGAAGCTTCAGCGTGCCGTCGAGGTAGGCGTTCAGGTCGAAGGGATCGGGGACTCCGGGCGGAAGTTTCCCTTCGCCTTCGATCTCTTCGGGGCCGCTCTCCTCGGCGCCGAGGGCCCACAGGGCGATGTCGAAATGGTGGATCCCCCAATCGGTCGCTTGACCGCCGGAGTACTCCCACCACCAGCGCCAGCTCCGGCCGGCCCGTTGAGGCGTAAAGGGGCGCTCGGGGGCAGGTCCTTGCCAGAAATCCCAGTCCAATGCCGGCGGCGGATCGGTCAAAGTGAACGGACCCTGCCGGTCGGGGTGCAAGTCGCGGTTGGCCGCCGGGTCGAGCGACACCAGCGCGTGCAGCTTCTTGCCCAGGCGCCCGCTTCGGGCGATGGCCACCGCCTGGAGGAACCACTGGTTGTACTCGGTCCGTTGCTGCGTGCCCACTTGCAGGACGGCCCCCGTTTCGCGAACCACCTTCTCGATCAGCTTGCCCTCGGCAATGGTCAGGGTAAGCGGCTTTTCGCAGTACACGTCCTTGCCCGCCTTCATCGCGTCGATGCAGATCTTCACATGCCAATGGTCGGGCGTGCCGACGATGAGCACGTCCACGTCGTCGCGTTTGAGCAGCTTGCGGTAGTCGCCGCAGGTGTCGGGCTTGCCGCCGTAGTGTTGGGCGAAGCGCCCGGCCGCACGGCTGTCGACGTCGCACACGGCCACCATGTTGCCGAGGCTGCCGGCCTGCCGGCTAACGTGGGTTCCGCGCGGGCCCACGCCGACCGCGGCCACGCCGAGGCGCTCGTTGGCCGCTTCCGCCCGGGCCGCACTCCCGGTCCACACGCAGGGAGAGGCAGTAGCGGCGGCGACGGCTCGGGCCGTGGTCTTCAGAAAACCCCGCCGATGGTAAGGGTGGGATGTCATGGGAAAGCTCCTGTGGGGAAAGTGCCGTATCGTACTGCCCGTCTTACATCCGATTCTGGCCAACTGCGACCGCACACGCAAGTCAATGTTGCGCAAAGTTTTCCTGATTTTGCGCAAGCCGGTGCGGCGATCGGATGGTGGCGCTCGTCGAGTTCGTCCCGCTGAATAACCAGTCGGGCCCAAAAGCGTTGCACCCGTTTCTCGATAAAGCGGCCGAACTGCTCGAACGCCGCATTCATCTACTCATTCTCGAGGCGCTGCCCGCCAAGCCATGCTATCCAGGCGGGGTGAATACCATCGGCCCCTGAGGGAAGAAAGCGAGCAACCTCAGCGCGAAACTTGGCGGCGATCTTGCGAGACAGGACGGCGACCGGCACGAGGAACTCGCCCCGGGCCGGCCGTCTTCCATCCTACCAGGGCCGGCACGCGCTGGGCCAGGCGGCCGACC
>CAYPWB010000805.1:0-2030 GCA_964414315.1 uncultured Planctomycetaceae bacterium
ATTCGGCCGAGCGGCTGGACGCGTTGCTGCTGGCCGTGCTCGACGCGAAGTCGCTGGAGGACCTTTCCCTCTGATCCACCGCGACTTCCCACCGTCCGCAATGGCCACGACATGCCTTTCCGTCGCGGTGGGCACGTCGAAGAACGGTCAAGGGACGGTCAAAGCGGCGTGCCCAACTCGGATGGCTCGATACGGAGAGGGGCAGGCCGGGCCGGCTTGTCCGTGGCACACGAAGTGAGAACGGTGCGCCCCTCTCCCGATACGTGCTCTTCTGATGTCGGCCTCGCCCGCGGGTCTGCCCGCCACGGAGGGAAGAACCAGGATGTCGGCCGCCGCCGAGGCGATCGAAGGCGGAACCAACCTTGAGCGTGCGAGGCCGGGCGTTGCGGCGCGAGGTCCCTCTGCCCTGCCCGGTCCGCCCCTGCCGCCGCACCGTCGTGTGGCCCTCACAGCCGGCCGGTGGCATGCTCCAACCGAAGCGCCGCCAAGACCGCGTCGTAGGCGGCATGGTAATGGTTGCGGTAGGCCTGGGTGCGGAGTGTCTCGGCGTCGAGCACCTCGGTGTACATGGCGGTCCCCAAGGCATAGCGTCTTCGCAGGATCCGCAGGTTTTCCTCGGCCTGTTCGATCGCCTGAGGCGTCACTTCCAGACGCTGCCCGGTTTGCCGGACCTCGAGCCAGCGACGGCGCACGTCCAGGGCGATTCGCGACTGCAAGTCGGCCCGCAGGTTCAGCAACCGTTCGGCCTGGTCGTCCAGCGCGGCGGCCTCGTAGCCGGTCCGGCCCGCGTCGAACAGGTTCCAGGTAACCGCCACGCCCATGGCCGCGATGCCTTGGGGATGGCGGTACCGGTTCTCCTCGAACTGGTATTCGCCGCGCATGTTCACCTGCGGTCGGGCGGCCGCCCGCAGGGCCTCCGCCTGGTGGCGCAGGGCCTCGGCCTGCGCGCTGAGGCGGGCGAGCTGTCGGCGATTGCGCTGGGCGAGGGCCGTCAGTTCCTCGAGATTTTCGGCCGGCTCGAAACGGCGAACCGCTTGCAACCGGAACGGCTGGGTCAACGGCCGACCGAGGTGCCGGTTGTACGACGCCCGGGCAACGTCCAGCGCATTGTGGGCCTCGATGGCGCGCTGGCGGGCGTCGGCCAAGGCCACTCGGGCGGCCAGCAGGTCGTTTTCCGGCACCTGCTGGTGCTCGAACCGCGACTCGACGTCGCGCCGGTGGGCATCGAGGCTCCGCACCGTCATCTCTCGGACGGCCAGTTCCTGCTCCGCGCGAAGCACGGCCACGAACACCTCGGCCACCTCCATCTTCAGGTCGGCTCGCGCGTCTTCGTATTGCAGTCCCGCAGCGGCCGTTTCCGCCGAGGCGGCGTCGATACTTCGGGCGACGCGCCCGCTGGTGTAGAGCGGCAGGTCGAGGGCGGCCCGGCCGGCGACGCTGTGGTCCTGTTCCAGCGGCACGAGGTAGCTCGTCGGGCCGGGGGCGCGTAGCTGCACAGTCGGCTCGTCACTGCGCAGTGTGTACGAGGCGTCCAGGTCGACCCCGAACCAACGCTGAGCCTCCGCGGCACGCCGCCGTTTTCGGGCGGCCGAGAGGTTCCATCGTTCGGCGTCCAACTGCCTGTCGACCGCCATGGCCGCCGCCCAGGCCTCCGCGAGCGATTCGGCCCGCGGCGGGCCGGGCGCAGGCGTTTGCGCCGGCACGGGGGCCGCGGCGGCCGGAATCGCCGCCAGCAGGATCATCGCGCGAATGCCACGGCAAGCGGTCATGCAACCCACGGGGTGAAAGGTCCGCCCCCGCCCCCCTCTGCGGCACACGATCGCACGCGCCGGCATCGGGCGGGGAGAGGTGGAGCCGTCGCTCCACCCCCTAGGAGAATCGGTCGGCGCCACCCGAGTTTCTCGTTCGAACCGGCGCAGCCGGCGCATTCGGAACCTGCGCGGGGGCCCCTGCGGTCTGCAACGTCCGACTTTAGCGATTAGGTCGTTCTTACTTGCTTCACGTGCTTCGCGACAGCCGTTCCCAGGGGA
>CAYPWB010000806.1:0-2024 GCA_964414315.1 uncultured Planctomycetaceae bacterium
AGTCAACAGAGGGCACCGAGAACCGGCGAGAATGGCGAAAAGAACGCAAAACACGTGATCAAAACGCCCCGACTGCTTGACTTGGATATCCAACCCGTGAACGGTTACTGTTTCACCTGACCTGCTGAGGAGACGGAGTACGACGGCTCGTTTCACCAGCGGCATCGAACCTTAATAACTTCGAAAACATGGACCACGAACGCTTTATGCGGCGAGCCATTGAGTTGGCAGGCAATGTCCCCGACCTTCCCTTTGGGGCAGTCATCGTAAACGCCGGAGGCGGTCAGGTTGTCGCAGAGGGGTGGAACAAATCATCTCTCAACCCGATCTGGCACGGCGAAATCGACGCGCTCAACCGGCTGGCCGAGTCTCAGGCAGAGTTCGACCGCAGCCAACTCGTGCTTTACACCACGGCGGAGCCTTGCCCGATGTGCCAAGGAGCAATCCTTTGGAGCGGCATCGGCACGGTGGTGTACGGCACGTCCATCCGGGTCCTGCAAAAGCTGGGATGGCGGCAAATTGACATCCTGGCGGAAGAGGTTGTCCGGCGCAGTCCAGCGTGGCGCTGCACACTGATCGGCGGCATTCTGGCGCAGGAATGCAACGCCCTTTTCGAGGCGGCTTCACGTGAGCGGTCGGGCGGGGCCTGAACCGCCTGTCGCCACCCGATGCGCCGTCGTTCGACGGATTGCATCCACGTAAGGGCCCGCGAAGGAATAACCGGCGGGTACTCAGGTTCGAAGCCGTGAAAGAAGGCTCGGAACTTCGCCTACTGCCACATGGGCGGCAGATCAAGGTCCGATTTCGGAACCTCCTTCAAGCACATAAACCAGTCGAGGCACTTGCCTGCTTCCTTGCCTTGAACCCGCTCTTGGGCCGTGCCGCATGATCCGGGTGGCGGTATGATCACGTCGTCTCCCGGCTGCCAGTCTGCCGGTGTGGCGACTTTGTGTTTGTCGGCGGTTTGCAGAGCCACGATCATGCGGAGGATTTCCTGGAAGTTGCGGCCCATGCTCGACGGGTAGTACAACACCGACCGAACCTTTGCCTCAGGATCCATGATGAAGACGGCGCGAACGGCGTGCGAGTCGTCGGCGGCCGGTTGCACCATCCCATACTTGCGGGCCACGTCCATCTTCAAGTCGGCAATCACGGGAAAGGTGACCTCGACGTTCTCCATCCCCTTGTACTTGATCTTCTCCTTGATCGTTCGCAGCCAGGCGATGTGGCTGAAGTTGCTGTCGATGGACAGCCCGATCAGCTTGCAGTTCAGCGCCTCGAACTGCGGCATGAGCGTGGCGAACGTCATGAATTCGGTGGTGCAGACGGGCGTGAAGTCGGCGGGGTGACTGAACAGGATCACCCACTTGCCCTTGTAGTCCTCGGGAAAACGAATGGGGCCCTGCGTGGTCACGGCCTCGAACGCCGGGGCCGCTTCACCGAGCAGTGGAATACGGGCAGCAGGTTCGGCAACGGCGGATTCGGTTTGCGACGGTTCATTCATGGCTTTCTCCTGTAGGGGGGGCGATACAAACATGGTAAGGGGGAGCGTAATGGTCGAGCATTCGCACCTTTGCAGGATGCGAATGCTCGCCCAGGATAACGGACCGGCGAACAATCGCCAACCCGGACAATCAGCGTTGGCTGAGCGCCGGAGGCTTCGCACCGTTCCGCACGGCTGAATCGAGGTCGAATCGATCAAGGTTCATCACCTTGTTCCAGGCCGCGACGAAGTCCTCGACGAACTTCTGCTCGGCATCGTCAGACGCGTAGACCTCTGCAGTGGCCCGAAGTTGCGAGTTCGAGCCGAATACGAGATCGACACGACTGCCAATCCATTTGACCTCACCCGTGTCGCGGTCCTTTCCCTCGAAGAAGTGCTCGCACTTGGGCGACTTCTGCCACTCGGTACTCATGTCCAGCAGGTTCACGAAGAAGTCGTTGGTCAGGGCCCCGGGGCGCTTCGTCAACACCCCCAGTCGGGAACGCCCGTGGTTCGCATCGAGGACACGCATGCCGCCGAC
>CAYPWB010000807.1:0-2021 GCA_964414315.1 uncultured Planctomycetaceae bacterium
GGCGACGTGGAGTACGTTCAGGTTTCGACGCCCGACCGGGCCGTCCATGTCTTCTCGGCCTACCCGCGGCCCGACCTGCACGTGCGCAGCAACTCGAAGGCGGCGCTCGCGCGCGTACTGGCCGCGGTTGCCGGCGAAAAGAACGTCGAGCGGTTGGGCGAACTGACCGAGTTCAAATACATCCGCACGCTGTTCGAGCAGGGCGACCCGCGCGAACACGTGTTTCTCTACCTGTCCGACCCGTTCGTCCGCCGCCAGGTCGGGCCCGAGGTGAAGCTGACTGAAATGCGCCGCATGCTGTGCTATAACCACCTGCGCATGATCGGCCACGCCGCCGCGATGTACCAGACGCAGTACGGCCGGGCGCCGAAGTCGCTGGAGGAACTGGCCGCGCACGGCTGCGCCCCGGGTGTGTTCGGCGAGAACCGGTTCCGCTGCCCCTGCGGCGGCCGCTACACGCTTTCGGCCGACGGCGCGCAAGGCGTTTGCTCGGTGCACGGCCACGCCGACCGGCTGGTGCCCGGGCTGGAAATTGCCGTCGAGAAGGTCACCGCCGAGGAAGCGGAGGCCTACCGCGAGTTCGTCGAGCGCTACAGCCGCTACTGGCAGCAGTTCTTCGACCCGATCGTCATCCGGCTGCAAGCCGCGCCCGAGCATTATCGGGCCGAAACGCTCATCCTGCCCATGCTCGACAACTCAATCTACACCGGCCTGGCCACCGCGCTGGGCGGCGAACCCGAGCCGCTCGACGCCCTGCCCGTTCCGCCGTCGAACATCTTCAGCCTGGCCGTGCGGCTGAACAAGGAGCAGCTACTGGCGGCCAATGGCGACTTGGAGGACATTGCCGACGAGATTGCTCGGTCAGGTCTTCTTCGGGCCCCCCTGCGCGTGAGTATGCAGGAGTTGCTTCAGAAGGGGCTGGGCAACCAGGTGGGCATGCACGTGTGCGACGCTTCGCCCACGTTCGACCTGAACCTGACCGGCATGATGGGCGACATGGTCCGCAGTTTCGGCGGCCGCAACTGGGGCGGCGAAATGACCATGGTCGGCTTCCTCGTCGCCTCGCTCAATACGCCCGTGTATGTGTCGATTCCGGTGCGCGACGCCGAAATCGTCGACACGTTCCTGGAAGACTTCGACGCCCTGCTGGCCGGGTTGGCGCGGCGGCCGCCGGAGTTCGGCTGGTTCGACGTCGACCACGACTTCTACCAGGTGCCGCTCGACGGGCTGACGGAGCCGGCGCGGTGTTACTCGCTTTCGGTCGGGCCGGTGAAGTGGCGCGTCTTCTTCGCCCGGCTGGGCGAGGGGGTGTACATCGCCAGCAAGCCGCACATTCTCGAAGAGATCGCCCAAATGGCCGACCGCGTGACCCTTCAAGGGTCGGCCGAAGGGGACAGTCCCATTTTCGCGGCCGGTACGGCGTTATCGGCGGAAAACGTTTCTTCGGCCGCGAAAATCGGGACAGTCCCCGATCCCGGCCCGGCCGCGCACGGGATGATCCGCATTCGGCCGGAGCATTGGAAGGAGATGCTGACCACGTTCCGGCTCGGCTGGGCCGAGAGCAGCCGGCAGTCGTGCCTCGACAACCTGGCGCCGCTGTCGTCGGTCGCCCGGGCGATGCGCGCCTCGGCCGACGGCCCGCCCGCGCCCGAGGAGGTGCAGCGCCGGGCCGTGGCCGTGCACGCGGTGCACTTCTTCTGCCCCGACGGCGGGCGCTACGAACTCTCCGCCGACGGCACCGAGGTGGTGTGCAGCGTGCACGGCACCGCGGGCAACCCGCGGCAGCAGCCCGCCCCCTCGCCCGGCAGCCCCGTCGACCGGCTCATGCGCGACTTCGCCGGCGCCACGGCCGAACTGACGTTCCTCGAAGAAGGCCTGCACGCTGTGGTGACCATCCGCCGCAAGCCGGCCGGGAAGTGACCGACACCCCCGTGGGATAAGCTTCAGCTTCGCGCGGCCACCCCGGCAAAGTAGCAGGCACGCTCCGTCGTGCCGTCCGCCGCCAAAGTAGCAGGCACGCT
>CAYPWB010000808.1:0-2019 GCA_964414315.1 uncultured Planctomycetaceae bacterium
CCCCCGAACTTCTCGACCGATCGCCCCCGCACGACACCAGCGCGGAGCGCGCCGTGCTCGGCTCGATCCTGATCGACCCGCATCGCCTGACCGACGTGGCGGCGATCCTCGGCGAGCGGGACTTCTACCTCGAAGCCCATCGGCACGTGTGGCGGGCTCTAAGCGAACTCGATGAGGCCGGCAAGTCGATCGACCTACTGCTGCTCTCGCGCCACCTCCACGACGCGGGCAGCCTGGAGGCGGCCGGTGGAAACGCGGGCCTGGGGCAACTTATCGAGGCGGTGGCTGTGGCCTCGCACGCCGAGCACTACGCCGCGATCGTCCGGCAGCACGCCCGCTACCGGGCGCTCATTGCCGCCTCGATCGAATCGCTCCGGGCGTCCTACGCCCGCGAGCAGAGCCCGGAGGCGATTGCCGACGCGATGGAAGCCGCCATGCTGGACGCCGACCCGAGCAGCGGGGCGCCGATTGAGGCTAGCGATGCCGCGGTGGAGGCGATGGCCGGATTCGCGGCCGAGACGGAGAGCCGGCAGATGGGCGCCATGACCGGCCTCCCCGAGTTCGACGAACGGGTCGGCGGGCTGTTCAAGGGCGAGCTTTGCATCCTGGCGGCGCGGCCGGGCATCGGCAAAACGTCGCTTGCCTGCCAGATTGCCCACCGGGCCGCCTCGCGCGGCAAGCGGGTGTACTTCGTGTCGCTCGAAATGTCCGCGGTGGAGCTGGTCACCCGCGTGATCTGCTCGCAGGCGAACGTGTCGAGCAAGCTGGTTCGCACAGGGCAACTGGACCACTCGCACGTCACGGCGCTGGGCAAGGCGGCGCAGCCGTTCGCAGGGCTCCGGTGGAGCATCCATGACAAGCCGTCGATGACCGTGGCGGAGATTCGCCGATGGGGCCGGCGGCTGGCCAAGAAAGACCTCGGGCTGATCGTGATTGACTACCTGCAACTCTTGACCCCGGCCGACCGGCGCATCCAGCGCCATGAGCAGGTGGGGCAGCTCAGCAAGGCCCTCAAGGAACTGGCCCGCGAGTTGGAAGTGCCCGTCTTGTGCCTGACGCAGTTGTCGCGTGAAGCGGCGAAGGGCGAAGAGCCGCAGTTGCATCACCTGCGCGAGTCGGGCTCGATCGAGCAGGACGCCGATATGGTGCTGTTTTTGTATCCGCCCACCGACAAGGAAAAGGCGAAGGCGGAGGACGCGCCCGGCGAGTGGAACGCGGTCTTGAAGGTCGCCAAGAACCGCAACGGCGAACTGGCGAAACTGCGGCTGCTGTGGGAGCCGGAGCGCACGCGGTTCTCCGGCCCGCAAGTGCAACCCTTCGGAGGATTCTGACGATGGACGAACTCACCACCATGCGCGAATCGGCCCGGCTGTGGCGGGAAACGGCGAAACGGACGCAACGCGAGAACCGGACCCTGCGAGCGGAAATGCGGTCACTGCGCGACGAGCTTGCGAAGGCGAGGCGGGAGGCCCTGTACCTGAGACAAGTGGCCGCCGACCGGGTTTGCCCGGAGTGCGAGCGCGAGGAGGATGTCTTCGCGTGAACATCACCCTCCCGTACCCGCCGAGCGTGAACGACTACTGGAAGTCCCGTTGGACGGGGAAGTTCATCCAGCACTACATCTCGCCGGAGGTACGGAAGTTTCGCCAGGCGGTCATCCGGTCGCTGTCGGACTGGGATATGATCCTCGGGCCGCTGGCGGTGCGCGTGGACGTGTTTCCGCCCGACCGGCGGGCGCGGGACCTGGACAATGTGTGCAAGGGGCTGCTCGACGCCCTGGAGCACGCGGGCGTGTACGAGGACGATTCGCAGATCTGTGACCTGCACCTGATCCGGCGCGACCCGGCCCCGCCCGGGCGCGTCGAAGTGACCGTAACCCAGGCTGCCCGCGAGTGGCAGCCGGAGTTGATTTGACTGACACCTGGCACCTGACACCTAACACCTAGCACCTAGAACCTATTATGTCCCAACTCCCAACTCCCAACTCCCGGGCGCAGCCCTCCCCCGCGTTTTCCTCGC
>CAYPWB010000809.1:0-2016 GCA_964414315.1 uncultured Planctomycetaceae bacterium
AAAACCCCATAAAAACAGGCCAAAACGGCGTTTTGGCGAGTGCCGAACACATCCCAATTGAGCTACGGGGACGTGGGGCCGATGGGGCCCACTGGTCGCCTGCCGGCGACGACTGGGTATCAGTTTAGCAGCGCGGGAGCGGCCTGGGAAGTGGCCTGCGGAGGGCTCGAGTGGGAATGCTGGGAAAAACGCACACACGCCCCCCCGCAAAGGAGCAGTATTGCAAGCATCTTAGGAGGTAACAGGCAAGCGCAAAGGGGGGAAGGGTCGGCTACGGCCGGCCGAGGCGCAGGCCGGGAGCCGGACAGCGGAGTGCGTTGGGAGCGGGGCTGCCAAACCGTCATCGCTCCAGGGCCGTCTGGGCCTGCTCCAGCGAATGTTCGGTGCTGCTGGGATCGACGGTGCGGCAGCAGGCGGTCAGGCGGTCGGCCAACTCGGTCAGTTCGGCCTCCCATTGGCCCTCGGCGTCGTCGGGCGGGGTAAGGCGGCGAAGTTCGAGCGTCAGCAGGATGAGCCGCAGGAGGTGCCGGAAAACGATGCCCTCCTGCTTCTGGAGTTGGCGGCTGGTGATGTACTTGTTGAAGTCGCCGCCAAACTCGAGCACCTCGCCGGCCGACCAGACCGCCGTGGTACGTACGTCATGCACGTCGGGGAACTCGTAATCGAACAGGATACGGAGCTTCTCGGCCAGCGCGAGCACGCGCGGCCGGGCGTCCTCGTAGCTGTGGCGGCGCCAGTCCTCGTCGTCGGCCGGCTCGACAAGCTGCTCCTCGGTTACCAGGCCCAGCCGCAGAAGCTGCTCGTCCAACCGCATGACGGCCAGCGGGCCGGGCGGCAACTCGTCGTGGCCCGGCACGCGCACCAGGCGGGCGACCGTGCCGGGCATGTCCAACACGCTCTCCAACGCCTGGACGCGCTCCTCGAAACTGGCAATGCCCAACTGGTTCACCAGGAACACGGCGAACAGCGGGTTCATGCCGCGAACAAGCAGCAGTTTGCCGAGTTCCGGGGTGGGCCGGGCGAGCTTCGGCTGATAGGCATCGTCGGGTGCGTCGTCTTTGCGCGCCGTGTCGGCCGGCGCCGACGGTGCAGCCTTGCGCGCCGCTTCGGGCGCGTCCGCCGCGGGCGGCAGCGCCTCGCCAAATAGGGTCGGCCCCGGCTCGGCGGCATCGGATGGGCTCGAAGGGGAGGCCGGAGGCGGCTCCGCTTCGCCCGGCTCGCGCGGCTTGGGCGGTTCGGGCTCCAGTTCCACATACCCGGCCCGCCACAGCGTGAGCAGCATGCGGTCGAGTTGTTGCTGCGCCCGTTCGAGCCGCGCGCCTTCCAGCAGGCGTTTGCCGATGAGGCGGCGGATCAGGTCGACCTCGGGCGAAGCTTCGAGCATGTAGGCGAGCATGCGCCAGGGCACCGGCCCGGTGCTGCGCAGGTTGCCCGGCGGGGCGGCGCGCAGCTTGTCGAACTGCGCTTCCGACCAATACTGCTCGGTCGCCCGGCGCTTGGGCGCCTTCTTCTTCAGCCGCTTCTTGGCCTTGATGAGGTTCGGGTCTTTCGTATCGTCGGGAATCTGGTCGTACTGGCGGCGCCAGCGGCCGATCTTCACGTCGTCCTCGTGGGCCAGCACGAACACGAACCCGCGAGAATCGAACTGCGGCCGGCCGGCGCGGCCGAAAATCTGGTGCGCCGTGCTCGTTTCCACCAAGACTTTCTTGTCGCGGGGGCCCTTGATAATGCTGGGCAGCACGACCGAGCGGGCCGGCAGGTTGATGCCGGCCGAAAGGGTCTCCGTACACACGGCCACCGACAGCAGTTTGCGCTGGAACAACTCCTCGACCACGCGGCGATACTTGGCCAACACGCCCGCATGGTGCACTCCCACGCCGCGCAGCAGGAGCTGCCGGAGCTTGGGGCCGGCGCCCTGCGACATGTCGTACCGTTTGAGTTGCTCGGCCAGCCGGGCCTGCTGCCCGTCGCTCAGCATGCTCTTGCCCTTAAGCTGCTCGGCCACGTTCCAGCACT
>CAYPWB010000810.1:0-2013 GCA_964414315.1 uncultured Planctomycetaceae bacterium
CGCGCCGTGCACCGCCGGCACAAGCGGCTGAACGGCGACGGGGCGGCGGCGGGGGTGCAGGAACGGGCTTGTTTTATCCGGCGACGGCTAGTGCGGGTGGGCGGGGGACGTTGGAGTGGAAGGGATGGCCGGGACGGTTGGCGAGGTGGCTTGCGAGTCGACCATCGTCGCAGAGCGCTGCGGCTCGAACTTGAAGGATCGCTTCGCCGCTCGCTCCGTCGTTGAAGAATTTCTCCGTGCCTTTTACCCTTCCGTTGATCTCCTTGACCAGCGACTCCATGTGGGCCGAGGTCGTCGGCAGGCCTTGGCGGCGGTATTCGGGGTAGTTCATGCGCGACGCGTTGTTTTCGAGGTAGCCGATGATCTGGGCGTAGATCAACCGGCGATCGGTCGTTTCGCAGTCGTCCGGCGGGAACCCGACGTCCGATTGGCGTCGCTTCAATTCGTCGATCACCTGCTCAACCTCGCCGGCCCAACACGCTTTCGCCCAGCGAAGATAGTCGGCCCAGCGTCGCTGCGGATCGTCGTCGATGCAGCGCGACGCCTCGTACAGCCGTTCAACCGGATGCACGAAGTCGAGAATTGCCGTGAAGTCAGGGAAGTGCCGTTGCTGGATGGTCCAGTTGTACGCCAGACCGTCGCCGACGAAGGCCCGCTTCGGCGCGTGATAGAAGCCGCGCGAGTCGGCCTCGACTTCCATCATTCCGCCGAACCGTTCGCTGTCGCAAAGCGAACTCAGGCACGTGCGAAACAAAGGCTCTGGGCGCCAGTCCGAAGGTGTCTGCTGCTTGACGGCCTCGCAGATTTCTTGGCCGCCCTTGGAAGATTTGTGCTCGGCGACGCCTGGAAGAAGCGTTTTCAGGCCTTCTTGATCCGCGAAGCACGCCGGCAGTTCCGGATGCGGGTCAGCGTCGAACGAGCGGCATTGCATCCGCAAAAACAGGGCGTTTTTCGTTTCCCGCCAGTGCGGATCATGCACGCCGACGCCCGCGCCTTCGTCGCGGGTCTGCATCCGACCGCCGTCGACGCTGACGCAGGCCAACACGATCGGCGTCTTCGGTCGAGTGCGTTGTCGAGGCAACGGCCGGTTGAAGTACGCCTCGACTTCCGTGTCGCGGCGCTGCGCCAACTCCGTGCCGATCTTCACGACCGTCTTGTTCAACGCGCGACCGGTCAGGTCGACGCCGCCGATCTCGCGCAGCACGGTCTCCCCCAACGCGTACGACGGGGCGTAGGCGCCCGCCAGCACCTTCTTCGCAAGTACGGCCGGACTGGCGCCGTCACCGTCAATCGACAGTGGAATCCGCTGAGGGAAAAAAATCCCGACGACATCGCGGGCAGTGGCAGGCCGGTTCGTGAAGCTTCACCCGGCCGTCCTCGGTTTGCATCGGCAAGGAATGCGGACTCTCCTTCAGCGGACGCTTCTCGTTGCACGTCGGGCATGGCTGAGCCTCGGCGAAGTGGGAAGCGTGCTGCCGGACCAACTCGGCATCGACCGCCCGAGCGATCATCCGCCCGGCCTGATGCCCGAACCGCTCGATCTGAGCGAACGTCGTCTCCAGCGGCGGACCGTTCTCGCCGAAGCCCTCCTGCGCCAGCAACGACACCAAGCGATCAAACTGTTCTTTCACCTCCGGCGACAGATCCAAATCCTCGTTTCGAGCGTCCTTGCTCATGGTAGTTCCCTCCGTAAACCTCGTAAATTGCCCCAGCGACGCGACAGCTTATCCTCTACCGGCAAAATCCGCCACCCGAATCGCCCCCCGCCCCGAAACTGAACAAGCCCGTTCCTGCACCCTCTTGAGCCATTTGCCCGGTGCTCGGCTAGCCCGGTGCGGGCCCTTGCGATATGCTGAATAGACGGCCGCCGCACGATGCTGCGGGCTGTCGGCCTCGCCAGCCTCGCGCGGGCTGGCCGGCTCGTTCGGCCCCCCGATCGGTTGCTTGCGCGGAAGTGCCGGTCCGGCTGGAGCGAGTTGCCGGCTCGTTCGGGCAAATGCGCGGTTGTTTCAC
>CAYPWB010000811.1:0-2009 GCA_964414315.1 uncultured Planctomycetaceae bacterium
CTGCTACGGTAGCGAAAAACGTGAGGCTCCCCCGGGCAAGCCGGGGGCATCTGGACTGTAGCGAAAAACGTGAGGCTCCCCCGGGCAAGCCGGGGGCATCTGGAGCACGTGGCGAGGCGCCAAGAGTTCCCATGACCTTCAGCGCGTTCACTGCTAGCATTTGGCAAGATTACGATCAAACCCTGAGCGGGCAGGACGCCATGCCCCTTCACGGGAGGGTATGGCAAATGGGGCGAAAACCGGCTATGCTGTAACAGGACTTTCGCAAATCGGGATCACAAGGTCCCCTCTCACTCTGGGACAGGGCTTCACAAGGTCCCCTCTCCCTCTGGGAGAGGGCGCTTCACAAGTTCCCCTCTCCCTCTGGGAGAGGGCTAGGGTGAGGGCTTTTGAAGCGGAAACGGTTTGCCTTGCTTGACTGGATCCGCTACGCCCTCACCCCCGGCCCCTCTCCCGGAGGGATAGGGAAAGAGTTTGCGAAAGTCCAACTGTAAGATTACGACCTTCGACCCGCCGTCTGCCGATACGCCCATGTCCGATTCCGAAACCACTCCCACCGAAGGCCCCGACTTTACTCGCGGCAACGGTCTGCTGCCCACGATCGCCCAGGACGCCGAAACGGGCGACGTGCTGATGCTGGCCTACATGAACCGCGAGAGCTACGAGGAAACCCTCCGAACGGGCAGGGCCGTGTACTACAGCCGCAGTCGCAAGAAGCTGTGGCGTAAGGGCGAGGAAAGCGGGAACGTGCAGCACGTGAAGGCCGTCCTGGTCGATTGCGACCTCGACACCATCCTGCTGAAGGTCGAGCAGGTGGGCGGCGCGGCCTGCCACAAGGGCTACCGAAGCTGCTTCTACCGGCAGGTGACGCCCGAGGGGCTCGCCGTCGTCGGCCGGCGCGTGTTCGACCCCCGCGATGTTTACGGCAAGTGAAGCACGAACTCCTTTCTCAGAAACGACCCCATGACCAACACGCTCAAGCTCGGCATTCCCGCCGGCAGCCTCCAGGAAGCCACGGCGGAACTGTTCCGCCGCGCCGGGTACAAGATCGCGTTCAGTTCGCGCAGCTACTACCCCACCATCGACGACAACGAGATCGATTGCTTGTTGATCCGCGCCCAGGAAATGGCGCGTTACGTGGAGGACGGGGTTCTCGACGTGGGCCTGACCGGCTACGACTGGGTCATGGAAACCGGCGCCGACGTGCTCGAGGTATGCGAGCTGGTCTTCTCGAAGGTGAGCCGGCGGCCCGTCCGCTGGGTGCTGGCCGTGCCCGACGACTCGCCCATCCAAACGGTCGGCGACCTGGAGGGCAAGCGCATCGCCACCGAGGCGGTCGGGCTGACCTCGCAGTACCTGAAGCGGCACGGCGTGACCGCCCGGGTGGAGTTTAGCTGGGGCGCCACCGAAGTGAAGCCGCCCAAGCTGGCCGACGCCATCGTCGAGGTGACCGAAACCGGCAGCTCGCTGAAGGCGAACAACCTGCGCATCGTCGACCAGGTGATCGAGAGCACGCCCCGCTTCATCGCCAACCGGCAGGCCTATCAGGACGACCCTTGGAAGCGTCAGAAGATTGACGACGTGGCCCTGATGCTGGCCGGCGCCATGGCGGCCGAAGGAAAGGTGGGCCTGATGATGAACGTGCCGCGCGGGAAGCTGTCGAAAGTGCTCTCACTCCTGCCGGCCCTGCAGAAGCCGACCATTTCGGCCCTTTCCGACGAGAACTGGGTCGACGTGAACACCATTGTCGACGAATCGCTGGTACGGCAGATTCTTCCCCGCCTCAAATCGGCCGGCGCGTGCGGCATCGTCGAGTATCCGCTGAACAAGATCATCGACTGAAGCCAACGCCGAACCGCGGCCGACCCGACGGGTCCGGTGATTGGAAATTCTACCAGGACTTTTGCAAATCGGGATCACAAGGTCCCTCTCCCTCTGAGACAGGGCTTCACAAGGTCCCCTCTCCCTCTGGGAGAGGGCTAGGGTGAGGGCTTTTTGAAGCGGAAACG
>CAYPWB010000812.1:0-2006 GCA_964414315.1 uncultured Planctomycetaceae bacterium
TCCGAGGTCGGGCCACTGTCGGGAAATGTCTACGGTACGCATGGCTGGTTTTATTCCTCCATATTCTTGTCAGAGTCTGTCCGAAAACGGGGCCTGGCTCCCGATTGTCGTGCCCGGTCCGCAACGTGGGTACAAGATATCGGGTGCCTGCCCCCCTTTTCGGACAGACTCTAGTCAAAAGGCCGAAGCCCGCGCGAGGGCGGTACTCCGGCCTTCACTTTCAATCTCACCCCCTGGTTGGGGGCGGCTCGAACCTGAAACGCCGCCTTTCGGCCTACCGCGGCCGAGGCGGCTGCGCCCCTGCCGTTCCGTCCGGCCTTGCGCGGCCACTAATTATAGCTTGCGCGGGCCGGTCGTCCAGGGGCGATCCAAGCCGCCCGTGCCCCCTCCGTGGAGGTAATCTTGGGTCCCAGCCGTCGGTAGCAAAGCATCGTACCCGCCGAAGGCGGCCGTTCCTCGCGTCACCAACGCTTCACGGTTGGCCGCGGCTGACGTTGCCTCGGAGGGAACGTAAAGGTGCATGCTTCTCCTTCCAATCGCCGACCTTGGCGATCGACCATTGCTTGCAGGGCGTCATCGTTTCGCCGGAACGAGAACGATGCGGAAGCCCAGGGCGCCGTTTCGACGGTCGGGCTCGAAATCGGAGCGGCTCGCCGAGGTCGAGGCCCAATCGCCGGCCGTCCAACTGCCTTCACGCGCCACGCGGCGCGAGCCGGTTCGAGGCCCCGGCGGATCGTCGATCGGCGAGTTCGCGTAGTACTGATCGTCGTACCAGTCCATGCACCACTCGGCGACGTTCCCATGCATGTCGTACAGCCCAAACCCGTTCGGCACAAAGCAACCGACCGGCGCCGTGTACACAAAGCCGTCCCATGCGGCAATGGCATGCGTCCGTCCGGGAAACGCCTCCCGATAGGTTTGATCTGCAACATTCGCCACCAATACCAGGTTGTGCGGAGTGTTGCCGTGGTGGTACATCGTGCCAGCGCCGGCGCGGCATGCGTACTCCCATTCAGCTTCGGTGGGCAGGCGGTATTCCCGACCTTCCCGGCCGCTCAGCCAATTACAGAACGCCATCGCGTCGTTCCAACTGACGTACACCACGGGGTGATCGTCTACTTGAGGAAATGTTGGATTGCGCCAAATGCGTTTAGGCCCTCGGTCGGCAGTCGCTGCCTGTGCGTCAACACTCGTGCGACGCAGTTCGGGGTCCCTTTCCGCGTCGGTCTTGTATGCTGTATCTTCAATAAACAGCTTGAACGCCCCCACCGTGACCTCGTGCGCGGCCAGGTAGAAGGGCTGTGTAATGCGCACCCGATGCTGGGGGGCGGCTGAATCGATGATGTTGTATATTTGCCAGGCGTAACGACGCTGTTCGGCGTCTACCCGCGCCTTGGCCCAGCGGCGCTCGGCGGGCGATGCCCCCATGACAAACTCGCCCGGCGGGATCAAGCGGAAGGCCATTCCGATGGAGTTCGTAAGCTCCACCGGCCGGCCGCTTTGCTCGGCCCACGCCGCTTGTCGGGCGCGGGCCTGCTCGGCGACTGCACCCGGCGACGCCGATCGCTCCCAGAGGCCCCTTGCCACCAGCGAAAGGGCAATGGGGAACGCCGCCAAACCAACCACTGCTGCACATACCTTGAAGGCGCTCATCGGGAACCTTGTTGGGTTGCGCGGAGGCGGATCGCCGTCGGAAAGCACCGTTCCGGCGCATGCCACAACGCAAACGGTAAACACACCCACCGGCGCCCTTTGGGTGCGGCGGTGACGGGCCACGCCAGCCCACTTCGAATAGCTATTCGCCAAACCGTGCCGCGACTATTCTCCACTGAACGGTGCGACCGCGGCAAGGGGCATTGGCCTTGCCGTGTCATCTAATGCAACAGGCCCTCACCCCCGGCCCCTCTCCCGAAGGGAGAGGGGAGCTTCGGGGCAGCGCCTAACAAAAAAGCCGAAGCCCACGCAACGGCGGTACTCCGGCTTTCACTTTCCAACATTCCCCCTTT
>CAYPWB010000813.1:0-2006 GCA_964414315.1 uncultured Planctomycetaceae bacterium
TCAAGAAAATCCCGAAACCCCTGTTGACAAGCGGCCCCTACAGAGATAAAGGCGCTTCCTCGGAAACGAAAGGCACGCGGGCGAACCGGGGCGCCCCGCAGCCGGTTGCTCGCTGCTGTGGATTTCGATGGTTCAAAGGTCATGGTCGATGTCTCCTGACGAACACTCGGGTTCCGTTTTCACAAGCGCGATTCCGATGCCCTGCTCGCCGCCGCCGGAGTACAGCAGGTAGCGGCGGCCGTCGGCGTCGCGGAACAGGTAGGGGTCGCGAAGCTGATGGACGCGCCCGCGGGCGGCCCCGGCGCGGGAGGGGACGTTTGGCTCCTCAACCCCTTCCCAAGGCATTTCGGGCCGCAGCCACTCCTGCGGGGCGTAGGTCGTCAAGGCTCGGCGGCGCGGGCCGTCTTCTCCGCTGCATGCGAAGAGGACAGTTCCTTGCGGCGCAACCGAGAGCTTCCAGTGCCCAAAGTCGACCGAGGGTTGGCTCAGGGTCGAGGCGACGATTCGCTCCGGCGCATCGCCCACCCGCGTGTACAGGAACAGCAGGCCGTCGGCCTCGGTTGCCTCGACGGCGAAATGCCTCGCCCGCTCGACCGCGGCCGGCAACGCGCCCGCCGCCCGGGCCGCGTCGATGGCCCGCTGGAACGGATTGTCGGACGGACCGCTCCCCTGCGGCAGCCACAGTTCCTGCGAGTAATCGAATCCGGCGGGCGGGGTGAAGGGATCGGCCGGGTCGCGGGCCTTATACAGCGCGCCGCGGCTGGCCACGGCGTACCATTCGCCGCCCCACGCAAACACCCGAAAATACGCAAAGCCCAGCGCCACCGGGGCGATGCCGCCGTTGAAGTCGAGCCCGTTGCGGGAAACGGCCGCAACGCTCTTCTGGCCGAGGGAACGGCCATTGTGGTGCGTCGGCGCGTGGAAGAACACTTCGATGCGGCGGAGTTCGTCGTTCACGTGCACGTCCGGCGAGGCGACGTGCCCGCGCAGCTCCAGGCCGTTGCCCAACGGTTTCCGTCGCCGGCTGCCCAAGTCGAGCACGCCGCGCGGCTTGCCTTCGGCCAGCATGTACTGCCCGAACAGCGTGTACGGCCCGCCGATCTTCGCCGCCCAGGCCATGCGGAGGAACGCTCCGTTGTGGTCGGCGAAGTACAGGTAGTAGCGGGCGTTGGGATGCGCGCGGTCGGGCGGAGCAATCCAGTCGGGCACGCGGATCATCGACGGGCCGTTGATGTTCTTGCCCTGCGCGGTAAAGTCCGACCCCGCGTCGAGAAAGGATTGCTGCGAGACGATCGGCCGGCCGTCGTTGAGCCGCTCGATGGTCAATTCGGCGGCGCCCTCGGACCCGGCCGCGAGCAGTAGCCCGGCGATACTTGCCAGATGCGCAATCTGCCCGGAATGGAAGTGCTTACCGAAGCGGCGAGTCATTTCTTATTCCAATCCCAGAAGCCCTCACCCCCAACCCCTCTCCCCGAGGGAGAGGGGAGTTTTCGGATACCAACCCCAACCCTTCTCCCAAAGGGGAGAAGGGAGTTTTCGGATAGCCTCTCAGCGTCGCCGCCGGAACAGCAGGGCCAGCGCGGCCGTGGCCAACAGCAGCCACGTGCCGGGCTCGGGCACGGCGAGCAACTGGCTACGCGACAGCACGGCGTTGGACAGGCGCAGTTCGTCGATATTGCCGACCCACCGATTGCCGGTTCCCAAGCCGCCGATGCTGATCGGAGAGCCCGTCGACGGGTTGTTGAGCGATGTTCGCTCGGATGAGCGTCCGATCTCCATCAGCCCGCTGCCTGCGGTGAGGTCCTGGAGGTAGAAAACGACGTCGTCCGCATCGCTGGTGTCGTCGTAGCTTGCGGCGACGTAGTAATCGTGCCCCACCGTCAGCGACTCGTTCGTATGAACCGGCCGGGTCTCGTCCCCATCCCCGGAAAGCAGCAGGAACAGGCTTAACGGGTCGCCGGAGACCCGTCCGTTCGCCGAGTCGATGCCCAGCGCCCAGGACCGGT
>CAYPWB010000814.1:0-2005 GCA_964414315.1 uncultured Planctomycetaceae bacterium
TGCCGGGCCTGATGCTCGGCCGGACGGTGGGCAGCACCATCCAAATCGACCACAATGCCGCCGGGTTCGGCTGGTACATGAACCCGACCGACGCCGACTTCCAGTCCGGCAACCGTCCGGGCGAGCTAACCGCCCGCCCCGGCACCGACGCCGTGCATCGGATCGACCTCTTGACGACCGTCCTGCACGAGATGGGCCACCTGCTCGGCCACGACCACGCCGCGCACGGACTGATGCAGCCCACGCTCGCCCCCGGCATGCGCCGCCTGCCGGTCGAGCCCACCGCGCCCGACGATGCCGATCTGGCCGACGACCAATCGCTCGCCCCGGCCCGGCTCGACGCGTATTTCGCGGCCCTGCGTTGAACGCCCATCGCCGGGAGAAGGTAGTGCCTGCATGGCTTTACTGCGAGTTCCCGAAGGTCCCTGAGTGGGCCGATTGGGCATTTTGGCGTTTTGCTTGACCCGCATGGCGCGGTCGCCTAGGATATTGGCAGCGTCTTATGCGGCCGACGGACGGTAAGGGCCTTGCCGGAAGCCGCGCAAGGGGAGTGAAACGATGCGCTGGAACCGTGTTTTTCAGGCCGTGGTGTGCGGGTTGGTCGTCGCGCTTTGGGCTACGGTCGCCCAGGCGGCCCCGGTCCGCGTGCTGATCGTAGAAGACGACGTCAGCTCGGCCGACGGCCTGCAGTACGCGCCGGTCGACTTCGCGGGCACCACGCCGATGGATTCCGGAGGCATCACGTACCACGCGCTGTCCGATCCGGGCTCCGGCATCGTCAGCACACTGTCGGGCCACGCCGCCACGGTGCGCAACCGGCTGATCGCCGCCGACGGGCCCAACGATCCCGTGGACGTGATCTACAGCATGTACGCCGGCGACTTCCTCGAAGACTATGTCATAACCAGCCCGCCTTTTTCCGCGGCGGTCCTGCCCGACCCGGTCGGCAACGACATCAAGGTGGTCAACCATAGTTGGGTGGGAAGCTACGGTGATGTGGCCCCGAACCTCGACGCCGTGCGGCGGATGGACTACATGATTCGCCGCGAAGACCTGGTGATGGTCGGCGGAGCCGTTTCGCCCGCCGGCGGTGGCGAAACGCCGCTCACCTGGGCCAACTGGAACGGCATTGCCGTGCGCGGTTCACAAACGTTTACGCCGTCGCACGCCGACGATATCGGTAAGCGCCGCGCCGACCTGTGGGGCACCGGCGGGGCCGCAAGCTACCAGACTCCGGACGTTGCCGGCTACGCGGCGGCCCTGGTCGACGCCGCCGACGCTTCCGGATGGGACAACGGCCTGAACGGCATTCGCCACGAGGTGGTCAAGAGCGTGTTGATGACCGGCGCCGACAAGACGTCCTTCGATAGCCTCTTCACCTCGTGGACCAACAACGGGGTGAACAACCTCGACAACCTCAACGGGGCCGGCCGCGCCGACTTGCCCACCAGCCTCGCCGTTCTCAACGGCGGCCCGCAGACGCCGGCCGGCGTGGCGGGCACGACGATCAACTCGCCCGGTGTATCGACCGCCATGGCCGGCTGGTGGTACGAGGACGCCCTCGGCGCCGGCAGTTCGCAGGCCCTGGTGGTCGACCTCAGCAACCTGATTCTGACCGACCTGACCGCCACGCTCGCCTGGGACGTGACCCAAGCCGAAAACGGGCTCGCCCTCGACACCACCGACAACGGCGTCGTCTTCGCCGACCTCGACCTGGAACTGTTCCCGGTAACCGCCGGCGGCGGCACGTACACGCTGGGCCCGTCGCTGGGCATTTCCGAGTTGATGAGCAAGTCGACCGGGGCGGAGAGCGACAACGTCGAGCACCTGTTCTTTGCCGACGGAGCGCTGAGCCCGGGCCTGTACGCCTTCGTGGTGTCGAACAACAGCGACCTCGCCTGGGACTACGGCTTCTCGTACCGGATGGATGCAACGCTCATTCCCGAGCCGGCGACGATCCTGCTGCTTCTGGTGGGCGCGGCCTGGGCGGCCTGCCGGCGCGGAA
>CAYPWB010000815.1:0-2001 GCA_964414315.1 uncultured Planctomycetaceae bacterium
CAGGCCCGCGGGACCCGCGGGAGTTGGGAGTTGGGAGTTGGGAGTTGGGGTCATAGGTGTCAGGTGTTAATCGATTCGTGACGGTCCAGCCATTCGTCGAATTCCTCAGCGATAGCATCAGGGTCCTGTCGTTCCGCCCAATCCTCGCCGTATCGTCTCGAGGCCCATCCCTCAAGCCTCGCGTCGTACAGGGCGTTCTCCGCCTTAGCCCGTCCGAACGCGGCCCGTTCAGCATCGGCCTGCTCGTGGCACGCCTCACAAAGCAACTCAAGGTCGCTGTCCCGTTCCCTTCCAAGTCGGTCGTATGTTTTGTGATGCAAGCTCAGCCGAGGCGTGTTCGCCTTGCATCGCTCGCAGCAATGACCGCGTTCCGCCAACAGCCGCATTTTGAGCCCTCGCCACCGGAAAGACCCAAGCACCCGCTCGTATTCGACTTGCCACGTCATCGGCTGTCTTACCGCTGTCAGGAAATCCTCGCGAGCCAGGCCGCGAAGGTGTGATCGTCGCCGCTGGCGTTGCCGCTGGGGATCACCAGCGAGACGTGTTCGGTGCAATAGCAGGAGCCGTGGTCGGCCACCCGCAGCTTGAGCGTTGCCTCTCCGCGGCTGAACACCGCGTACCAGGAGCCGCGGCGGCCGCGGTCCCAGCCCTCGCACTCCCAACCGGCCTCGATCGCCGCGGCCTCCGCCCGGTCGGCCAGGGCGGACATTTCCGCGTACACGGCCTCGCGCCGCCGGCACGTTTCGCAGGCCACCTCGCCGCGATCGATCTCGTCGTCGTCGAGCGTGTTGCCGCAACCGCACACCAGCACGCACTCGCAGTCCTCGAGGGCCGCGCCGCAACGCTCGCAATGCTCCGGCTCTGCGGGCATGGCGAGCCGCGCGGCCGACCTGGCGGTCTCGCGGTCGGCGAGCAATTGCCGGACGGCCGCGGCGGTGCGCTTGCCGTGGTGGCGTGCGACGGCGCTCCGGGTGAGCAGGCCACGCTCGACGCGGTCGGCCAGGGTTGCGAGGTCGTTGTGTTGTGCGGTGGCGTTCATGGCTGTTGTCCGGTGTCAGAAAAAGCCGCCCGCGCCCCGGGTCCCGTGGGAGCCGGGCGCGACCCCGGCGGGGCGCGGGCTGGGAGTCGGTTAGTCGGCGTCAGGCGTGGCAATTCGGACGGTCAATTCCTGCGGCAGATCGGGCAGCATTAGTCGCCAATACCCATCCGGCTCAGCAAACAACCGGCGTGCGGCTCGGCGAATCCCGGGCGTGTCATCGCCCGACACCAGCGTCAGTCGCGTGCCGTGCTTGCCGGATCGGCGGTACACGGTTTTCGGCGCTGCGGCATACAGACGGTTGGCGACGATATTTTGTCGCGAGTAGGCTTGCCCGAGGTCGGCGACCGTAACGGAATCGTTTTCGCAACTTGCTATGTAGCGTTCTTTGCTCATCTCAAATCTCCCTGGGGCTGGCAGCCCCGGCTCCGGCCTCCACTCGCCATGTGTGCGCGGCGGCATCCCATCGCATTTCGCGACCGTGCTCGCACCGCATGACGCGGCGGGCGCCCTCCAGCGGCTGCCCGTAGGCATCTACGCCGCCGACCTGCCCGGCGGCGGGCTCGACGTGGCTGCTGTACGGTTGCGTGCAGTCACAGGCCGAAACGATCGTCCGCACGATTACCTCCAGGTCGTCCAGCGGCTCCCCCTCGTCCCCGCCGGATAAAGCGGGCAAAACCCACTCGCCCGCATCGGGGTCGTGGTCAACAGCCTCGCGCAGCCGCTCTGGCAAGGTTTCGAGGGTGAACTCGCCGACGAATTGGCCGGATGTGCCGTTGGTCGGTGCGTCGATTACTTGGTAGGTCTTCATCATCAATCTCCCTGGGGCTTGCGGCCCCGGCTCCCGCTCCTCTCTGCGGGCGAGTGAGCGAGGCGACGTGCCTCACTCGATCTACCTGCTATTATACGGCAAACGACTAACGGGACAAGAGCAAAACCGGGCGGATTCTCGGATTTTTCCGAAG
>CAYPWB010000816.1:0-1999 GCA_964414315.1 uncultured Planctomycetaceae bacterium
AGGCCCCTGTTTCTTCACGTGTTCGCCGAAAACAGGGGCCTCACGGCCCCCGCCCGCCGGCATTCATTCAACCGCACGCAGGAAAGAACCATGCATCCGATCCGCGAGCACGCGCTGGCCTTCACCCGCCGGCACTTCTTCCGGCAAGGGGCCCTGGGGCTCGGCACCGCGGCGCTGGCGTCGCTGTTGCCGCACGGGGCAGCCGCTTCGCCCGACGCGCCCGCCGCCGAACCCGAGCGCGTAGGCGGGCTGCCCGGCCTGCCGCATTTCGCGCCGAAGGCGAAGCGGGCAATCTACTTGTTCATGGCCGGCGCGCCCAGCCAGATCGACATGCTCGACTACAAGCCCAAAATGGCCGAGTACTTCGACAAGGACCTGCCCGACTCGATCCGCATGGGCCAACGCCTCACCACCATGACCTCCGGCCAGTCGCGGTTCCCCGTGGCCCCGTCGAAGTACAAGTTCCAGCAGTACGGCCAGAGCGGGGCATGGGTGAGCGAATTGCTCCCGCACACGGCCAAAATCGTCGACGATATCGCCATCGTCAAGTCGGTCTACACCGAGGCCATCAATCACGACCCGGGCATTACGTACATGTGCACGGGCAACCAGCTTCCCGGCCGGCCGAGCCTGGGCGCTTGGCTCAGTTACGGCCTCGGGACGTTTAACGCCAACCTGCCTGCGTTCGTGGTGATGACTCCCTACTGGACCGGCCGCAAAGACGCCCAGGCCCTGTTCAACCGCTTGTGGGGCGCCGGCTTCCTGCCCAGCAAGCACCAGGGGGTGAGCCTCCGCAGCGCGGGCGACCCGGTGCTGTTCCTGTCGAACCCGCCCGGCGTGAGCGAGGTCGACCGCAAACGCATGCTCGACGCGCTCCAGCGGCTCAACCGCCGCACGCTCGACGCCCTGGGCGATCCGGAAACCCAGGCCCGCATCGCCCAGTACGAAATGGCCTTCCGTATGCAAAGCTCCGTGCCGGAACTGGTCGACACCTCGGGGGAGCCGCAGCACGTGCTCGATCTGTACGGGCCCGAGGTCGGCAAGCCCGGCTCCTTCGCCGCAAGCTGCCTGCTGGCCCGGCGGATGATGGAACGCGGCGTTCGGTTTGTCCAGTTGTTCCACCGCGGATGGGACCAGCACGGCAACATCGGCGGCGACCTGCCCAAGCAATGCGCCGACGTCGATCAGCCCTGCCACGCGCTCATTACCGACCTGAAGCAGCGGGGCATGCTCGACGACACCCTGGTAGTGTGGGCCGGCGAGTTCGGGCGGACCATCTACTGCCAGGGCGCCCTCACGCGCGAGAACTACGGCCGCGACCACCATCCCCGGTGCTTCACCGTCTGGATGGCCGGCGGCGGCGTGAAGCCGGGCATCGTCTACGGCGAAACGGACGATTTCAGCTACAACATCACCGAGAACCCGGTGCACATCCACGACCTGAACGCCACGATCCTCCACTGCCTCGGCATCGACCATCGTCGGCTGAGCGTGAAGTTCCAAGGGCTCGACATGCGCCTGACCGGCGTGACCGAGCAGCACCCGGTCATGGACCTGCTGCTGTAGGCCGGTGCGGCAAACGGCGAGCGGCGGGCGCGAGCCGGGATACCCTCCGGCCAATTTGCAGTCTGACTGCAAATTGGCCGCCGATCGGCCGGAACCCGCGACGCACTCCCGGTCGTTGCGCTCGCCCGCCACTGCACAATGGTATGCGCCTCGCGATGGACTGACCGGCTATCCGGCAATTCCCCCCTCTCCCGGAGGGGATTGGGGCTTGGATCCGAGCAGGAAGTGAAAGAAGCCGTGTTGGGGCGACTTCGCGTGGTTGCCGCTTCTGTTCCGACATATTGTGGGCCGAAGGCTCTGCCGTTTACCCAGCCCAGGCCAACGGCCTGGGTTGGCTCGGCCCCGAAGGGGCCTCGTTCTTCCAGCCCAGGGCAACGCCCTCGTTGTTGTACACAAGTCCGGGGCGTCACCGGCCGGCTTGCCCGGCCGGAAC
>CAYPWB010000817.1:0-1997 GCA_964414315.1 uncultured Planctomycetaceae bacterium
CCCGGAATGGGACGTCGAGCTCGACGCGGAATGGAACGTCGGCCCGATGGGCTCGCACCTGGCAACCTCAGGCCTCGTGGAGAACCTCGCTCTCTTGCGCAGCGAGCTTCCGGTGAGCCAGTGGAGCCCGAACTGGTTGGGCTACTCGTGCTACGACGCGATTGTCTGTTCCGAGCGGGAGGTCGAAGAGATGCCGCCCGCCGTGGCCCTGGCCGTGCGGCGGTACGTCGAGTGCGGGGGCAGGCTGCTGATTCACGGGCGGAACGTGCCGGCGGCCTTCTCGGAAGACGCGCTGCCCGACGGCGCGGGCGGCCGCTACGTGGGCATGGGGCACGTCGAGGTGAGCAGCGCGGACGATTGGGACGCCGCCTACGGAAAGCTGGTCGACTCGCCCCTCCACATCTACCTGCCGGAGGGCCGGCCGGGGAACCTGCTCGATATGCTGGTGGCCGAGGCCACGGTTCCCGTCCGGGGGCTGTTCCTGCTGGTGCTCCTGTTCGGCGTGGCCATTGGGCCGGTGAACCTGTGGCTGCTGTCGCGGTACCGGCGGCGCATCTGGCTGTGGTGGAACGTGCCGGCCATTTCGCTGCTCACCTGCCTGCTGGTGTTCGGCTACTCCATGGCCTCGGAGGGTTGGGCCGGGCGCGGCCGCACCGCCTCGCTCACTCTGCTCGACCAGCGATGCCGCCGTGCGACGACCATCGGCTACGTGTCGTACTACAGCCCCCTGGCCCCGGGCGGCCTGCACTTCGACGCCCAGACCGACGCCGCCATGCTGGACACCGAGTCGGGTCACGGAAGCTACCGCTATAGGGAATCGCCAAGCGGTTTGCGGTTCGTCGACTGGACCGACGGCCAACACCTGGCCTCCGGGTGGATGAAAGCCCGCGTGCCCGCCTACTTCCAAATGCGAAAGAACGAGGACCGCCGCGAACGGCTCACCGTCGAGCCGCAGGCCGACGGCTCGGTGCGGGTGCTCAACGCGCTGGGGGCCGATATCGACCGGCTGTACGTGGCCGACGCCTCGGGCCGGGTGCTCGAAGCGAGCAACCTTCGCGCCGGTGCGGAGCAAACCCTGTCGGCGGTAGCCGGCGCGGTGCCCGGCGAGGACAACCTCGCCCGAATGCGCGCGATCTTCACGCAATCGAACTGGCTCGGCCGGTTCCACGAGCTTCAGCAGGCGCCGGACCCCTCCGCCCTGCTCGCCCCGGGCTGCTATATCGCCTTCCTCGACCGTTCACCGTTTATCGAGTCGCCCATGGCGGGCGTGGAGCCGGAACATACGGCGGCCATTGTATATGGGATCACGCAATGAGGGAATAATGGACGTTCGCATTGTCGACTTGAAGCGCTACTTCGGCCGGACGAAGGCGGTCGACGGTATTTCGTTTGAGTTTTCCTCCGGGCACGTTTTCGGATTCGTCGGGCCCAACGGCGCCGGCAAGACGACGGCCATGCGCATCCTGGCCACGCTCGACGACCCGACCGAGGGCAACGCCTACATCAACGGCGTGTCGCTGGTCGACGATCCCGAGAAGGCCCGCCGGTTCGTCGGCTTCATGCCCGACTCGCTCCCCTCGCACCGCGACATGACCGTGCACGAGTACCTCGACTTCTTCGCCCGGGCGTACGGGCTGCGCGGGCCGAAACGGCGGTCGGTGGTCGAGTCGGTCGAGCAGTTCACCAACCTGGCCGGCATTCGCGAGAAGTTCCTCCCGGCGCTGTCGAAGGGCATGAAGCAGCGGGTGAGCCTCGCCCGGGCGCTGGTGCACGATCCGCCCGTGCTCATCCTCGACGAGCCGGCTTCGGGGCTGGACCCCCGCGCCCGGGTCGAGCTGCGCGAACTGCTGCGCGTGCTGGCCGACCGCGGCAAGGCCATCCTCATCAGCTCCCACATCCTCACGGAACTGGCCGAAATTTGCAATGGAGCGGTCATTATCGAGCAGGGGCGCATTTTGCGGGCCGGGTCGATGGAGCAGATTGTCGCCGGTGGACTT
>CAYPWB010000818.1:0-1982 GCA_964414315.1 uncultured Planctomycetaceae bacterium
TTATTCTGGGCAATGCGCGCTGTTTGGGAGGGCGCGCAGCGGAGGTTGCAACCAACCAGTCCGCGCACCACTCCCATACGTTCCCGATCATGTCGTGAAGCCCCCAGGCGTTGGCACGATTTTTGCCCACTGCATGCGTCCTGCCCCCACTGTTGTCCCGGTACCACCCAATCCGATCCAGACTACCGTAGCGACTGTCTGTGGTTCCTGCACGGCACGCGTATTCCCATTCGGCTTCTGTCAGCAGCCGCACGCGTGATCCGTGCTGAATTCCTAAGTGCTCGTCCAGGCAAGCCAAAAACTGCTGGCAGTTTTTCCAGGAGACCATTTCGACCGGATGCTCATCGCTCTCGGCGTCAAACCGCAACTCCTCCTGCTCGACGATTTCCTTGCCCCAGATAGAAAAGAACTCCCTTCTTACGCGTCGCTTCCGAAGAACTCGACCCTTTTGGAAATGGGCCGGGTTCTTCCCTATGACGGTTTCCCACTGTCGTTGCGTTACCGGAAACTTCGCAACGTACAGCAGAGAAGTCAGACAGACCTTGTGCCGGGGCGTTTTGCTGAAAGTGTCCGAGTCGTCGTCGGTCGCGCCCATGAGGAACTCGCCAGGCGGTACCAGGCGAAAGAGGATGTCGGCCCCCTTCAATCGCAACTCCAGCGGATACCCTTTCTCGACCCACTGCCGCTGACGCTTCTGCGCATCTTCGCTACCGGCTGCGAGTCCGCCAAGCGGGGCATACGCCGCGTTGGAAACCGGTTCGAGAAACTCCGGCAAGCGAATCGAACGACGACGCGTTGGTGGTCTTGCCGTTGTACTCGCGTTGCGCGGCGGAAAAGTCGCGGCCCACTCCTGTACCGCCCCAATCGCCTGCCACCCGTCCATACCATCTCGCCAGCATTCGGTGTTGCGAGTGATCTTGCCTTCTCGGACCAGTTCTTTAACGGCCACGTCATCCAGCGGACCACGCTCCTGTTCGTCAACCACTACCCACCAAGTGGCCGAATGTTTTATTCTCGCCGGTGGCTGAAGCGGGGGAGGCGTCTTCGGTGCCTGTGTGGTGTGGCTGACGGTATCTGGCTGACCGGGGGCCAACAGCACCGGCGCCGGGTTGCCGAACTCCTCATACCACGGTTCTTGAGGGACAGGCAGGCCGGGGGTATTGGCGGCCCAATGCCGTACCTGTCCGGCGGCGTAGTGCGCCAGTTCCCGGAACTCGAGACCGGCAGGAGTCCACGCGGCGCCGTCGAGCCCTTCGATCAGATAGTGAGTGAATACGCCGTGCCCCTTGGCCGACCATTCATAAGCTCGCTGCCCCGTCCGGCAAGCCGAAAGGAGCGCCGTTGTGGTGCCCGGCGCCTGCTGCGACCGGGCCGCCGCCACAATATCGCGTGAAATGACATCACTCATACAGTTCGCGGCATCAGCGCGGCCGGCATCGGGACTGTTCCGGCATGCATCCAGCAGCAATATGCGTTTGCTCGCCCCCAGGCATGCAAACGTCTTTCGCAGCAGTTCCAGCGAAAGGCTTCCGTGCTCCGGGAACGCCTGGACGCTATCTCGGGCTAGCAGGTAGCCGTGGCCGTCCTTCTCCAGACCATGGCCGGCAAAGAAGAACAAGAACAGGTCATCCTGCCGCAATTCGCCCGCCATGTCGCCCAGCGCTGTTACAATGTTCACCAGCACCGGCTCGCCCTTGCCGTTTTCCTCGGAGAGTACGCGAACCTGATCGAAGCCGCACCGATCGCGCAGGCGCTCGGCCATCGTGATCGCATCGGCCCGCGCAAAACGGAGGCGCGCTATGCGTTCATCGCGGTAGTTCTCCACGCCAACCAGGAGTGCGTATTTCTTCATGGTCTCTTCTTCGAGATGTTCCAAGCAATCGCGACGTTCTCAGGCTTCCCCACGGCTTCACTGACTGGCTGACTCATCCGCTGGAGCTAGGCTTTGTCGGAAAACGCTAAGTTGTTACCAGATTGAGGTA
>CAYPWB010000819.1:0-1669 GCA_964414315.1 uncultured Planctomycetaceae bacterium
CGTGGAGGTTCAAATCCTCTCTTCGGCACTTGCGTAAGTTCGATCTTGCTGAAATCACGCAATTGCGTAAAATGGAGGTATGGAAGCAATGCTCACCCAAGACCAAGCGAAGCAGAACCTCGCCGTCAACCTCCGTCGCATTCTCGAAGACCGGGGGCTGAACGCCCTCGAACTGTCGCGCCGTTCCGGCGTGCCCCAGGCGTCCGTCTACGGCATTCTTCAACGTCGTAGCGTCCCCAACGCCGCACTTCTCTACACCATCGCCGAAACGCTAGACGTATCGAGCGACCGGCTTCTCCAGGCCCCGCCCGAGCCCTCCGAAGCCGAAATTCAGAAAATCGCGTAAACTGGCCTTGTGCCCTTTTACGCAATCTGGTAAATTGCCCTTCAGCGGTGAACGGTTCACCGTTGGCGGGCTCTCTCGCAGCCACTAAAGCGTTTCCGCAGCACTACCGCGGGGCGCGAGCGGGTCGCCGGACGCGGGCGGGTCGAGTCGCCAGGGCCACTGGAAACCCCATGCCCGGGCCGACCGCCTGAACATGCCCCCGGGCCCGGATTCATGGCCGAGCACTCCTGACGGGCCCGGGGGCCGTTTTCTCCCAAGGAGAAACGCCATGCCTGCTACTCTGACGCGACTGCAAGCCGTCCAGGTGAAGATCTTCGACGACCGGCGCATGAAGCCGCGGGTCCGCCGCATCGCGGCCGTCGAACACGAGGAAATCCATCGCCTCGGCGCGATCACCTACCAATTCCCCGACCTCGACGCCGCCCTGCGATGGGTCGCCGGCTATTGCGGACCGGGCGGCTGCGCCGTCCGCGAGCTGCTGCACGATTTGCGGATCGAGGAGGAAGACAGCGGGAGCGTTGGGACCTGAATAGCAAAGCGAGCCGGGCGAGCTTTTGTGATGGGACGCCCGCGGGGAGCAAACGGATGTGTCGGACGGAACTGTTGAAAAACAACGCGGGCTATGCTTTTTCGGCCCAAGGACTCGCGGGCCGTCCGATATCCGGCCCGGCGACGTCATGGCGGATCACTCCGGACCTTCCGCAAGAGAGGTGCACCGATGATCTGTCCTGCAAAGAAAACGCCCCGCTCGCCGCTTCAGCCGTCCGACCTGCTCGACGCGCTGCTTGCGGCCTACGACCGCGATCGGACATTGAAGCGAAACAGCTTCGAACAGGTCCGGCTGAGTGTCGCACAGTTCTGCCGCTGGTTTTGGCTGGAGTCGGGCCGGCCGGCGACGATCGACGACCTCGGCAAGGACTCGCTGCACGATTTCATGCACTATCTGGAGCACGACCGGAAGCTCGCCTCGGCGACGGTCAACGGCAACCGCCAGCGGCTGGTCGGGCTTTGGAACTTCGCGGCCGACTGCGAGCTGGTCGCGCCGCCGCGTCGCGTGAAGCGGCTGCGCGGCGGCGGCGAGCATCCCAACGGCTGGACCGAAGAGCAGTGGGGCCGGCTGTACGGCGCGGCGCTGCGGGTGCCCGGCACGTGGGACGGAATGCCCGCGTCGCTCTGCTGGGAGCTGGCCCTGGCCTTGGTCTACGATACCGGCTGCCGGTTCGGCGAGCTGTGGCAGGCCTCCGCGGCGGAGATCGACGCGGACGCCGGACTCTGGCGGGTGCCCGCCGCGCACCGCAAGTCGACGCGGGCCTCGAGCGCCAA
>CAYPWB010000819.1:1679-1980 GCA_964414315.1 uncultured Planctomycetaceae bacterium
CGGGCGAGGGCCATACCTACCCGCTTGTGAAGTCGCTGGCGGTCGTCCGCCGCGCGGCCGAGTACGAGCGAACGAAACTTTGGCCGTTTCCCTACACCCGACGAACCAGCTTCAAGCACTTCGGCCGACTTCTGGAGTCGGCCGGGCTGCCAAGCGGACGCCGATGGAAGTGGCACTGCATCCGGCGGACGGTCGAGAGCATGGCCGCGGCCAAGATCGGCATCGCCGCGGCGGCCGAGCGGGTCGGGCACAGCGAGGCGGTCGCCCGTCGGCACTACGCCGTGGCGGAGATCATCCGCAC
>CAYPWB010000820.1:0-1975 GCA_964414315.1 uncultured Planctomycetaceae bacterium
TCGAACCGCGTGGTTTCACCGAACCACAGTTCGTATCGGTCTTGTCCGACCCTGCCGGCCAGCGCGAGGCGCAAGGCCGACACGATCTCCTTATCGTCCGTGGTCACTTTTGGGGCGTCCTATGCGCGCAGTCGTTCCGCGCAATTAATCTTCGTCAAAGTTGCCGTGAGGGCAAGGGACTGGAGGAACTAGACGGTTGGGAAACGACTCCCGATTCGGCGGATTGCGCCGCCGCACCACCCACGTCGTTTCCCTCAGGCGTCCCGCCCAAGTACGTTTGATTCTAGCGTTGCTAGCGTTGCTGTCAAACCGTTCCCGGGCCGATTTTCGGGCGCTCCCCCGAGGGCGTTAGGCGAAGTTGAAAAATACCGGGAAAAGCGGCCTCTCGCTCCGGCAAGGTTCGCCGATCGATTCCTCGGCCGGCCGGCGGCCAAGTGGAAAACCTGTCGCGCGCCTCCGGCGGCCGCAACGGCCGACGGCCGAAAAACCCGGGCAAAAAGCCGCTTATCGCGAATCGAAGGTGCGGATGTACACGCTTCGCTGATCCCACGCCCGGAAGCCGGCCGCAGCGTACGCGGTCAAGGCGGGGCCGTTCTCGGCGTCGACCGCCAGCACGAGCCGCTCCCGGCCCAACACGCCCGCCCGCCACTGGGCCCACCGGGCAATGTCCACCCCCCAACCGCGCCCGCGGCACGATGGCACAACCCCCATGTACACCAACTCCAAGTTGCCCTGCCGAGGGTGGTCGGCCAGGATCAGGCAGCCGGCGTCGTCGTTGTCGCAACGCACCAGGAACCACTCGCTGCTGCCCGAGCTGCCCACGGCCCGGTAACCGGCCAGCACGTCGGCCGTGCGCCGCACGCCGTCCAGGGCCTCGCAATCGCGCGTGCTTTCGTAGGTCCTGTCGACGACCGTCGCCAGCCGGTCTTCTTCGACAGCCGCGGCCGGCACAAATCGCAACATCGTCGCGGGCGGCTGCGGCGGGAAGGGTTCGTTCACGGCCACCAGATACAGCAGTTCGGCAAGATGCACAAACCGGGCGGCTTCCAACATCATTCGGTCCGAGGCACTCAACTCGGCCGCCAGCACCTGCGCCAACACCACGTCTTGCTCCTTGAGCCAACGGCACACGGCGGTCATCAGCGCGTGGGCCGTTTCAGGCGTCGCCTTCGGCGTCAGGCGGGGCAACCACACGGCGGCCGTCCTGCCGGGCTGCACCTGGCCCATCACGGCGCCGGCCATTTCCTCGCCCGCCCATGCGCCGAACAACCCCACCGCCTCGTTTCCTTCCCCCTCGCCCAGCATTCCTTCGACCAACTCGTCCCGCTCCTCCGCCGGCGCATCGCCAAACACCAACCCCAGCGCCTCGCGCCGCCGGTGCGCGGGCGGAGGTGCGATGGGAACCGTGTTGCTGGGAGAGGTCATCGCTTGCTTCGTTTCCAATCGGCACGTGGGCAGGAATCGGTCCGGATTATCGGCGCTGACGGCGAATACGTCAATGTTCCGTCATCGCACGACCTTCGTCGTGCCCGCGCGGGTGTAGCCGATCGCTCCCGGGTCGGCTACACTGGACTACCAGTACGCAAGATCGTGAACTTGTTCACAAAGTTCTGACCCTGCCTTCGAGCGGAAGCTCGCATTGGTTGGCGGCCCTGCCGCCCTGCGAAGCAGGCAAATCGTATCCACAATCGAGAGGGGAATACCATGGGCGACTTTGGTCCGGTGAAGCAGTGGCGAGTCTACTTCGTAATCACGTCCGTGGTCGGCGCCGCGGTCCTGCTCGGGGCATTTACGGCGCCGGCCGACATGCCGGGCAACCTGGCGATGGGCGGCTGGGCACTGCTCATCGCCAGCCTCCTCGGACGCTGCGCGTGCACCTGCACCGAGACGATCGTTGGCGCAATCCGCGAAAGCAACGGCGCAGGGAAGAGTCCGTAATGCCGAACTCTGCCGCTCGACAGGCGAGCGGCGGCCG
>CAYPWB010000821.1:0-1965 GCA_964414315.1 uncultured Planctomycetaceae bacterium
CGCAAGAGAATGCTTCACCATCTTGACGATCGTCGGCGCGATCGCGCGCCGGCGGGCGGCGATCGCCCCGGATGCCGGATGCCTCGGGCAAGGGGCGGCGCCGGGGGCAAGAAATACCCTGTCGGCGATGGCCGGTCAAGGTCAGTTGGGCGGTTCCGCCGTCGCGGGGTGCACGACAGGGTTCGCAACGGAATTTGGGCTTCTTTGCCAAAAGGGGGATGAATTACAATGGGCGCGCGGAAGATGGAGAAACAACGTGCCCCGGTGAAGCAAGGAGGTTTCCTATGTCTCAAACAGGCCAGAAGGATTTGGTCGAACGCGTCAGCGCCATTCTGGTGGGGGAGCTGACACAGGGAGGGGAGCGGGATCTGTCGGCCCTGCGGCTGGATGCCCTGGAGAGCGATGTCTTCGGTTTGGCGGATGAGATCTCCCGGCGTGTAGCCGAGGACCTGTTGCAGGAGCAGGCGAGGAGACTGAGCAAGGCCCCGGTTGCTTGCCCCACCTGCCAGGGCGAACTGGAGTCAAAGGCACCGAAACGGCGAGTCCTTTTGTTGCGTCGCGGCGAGGCGCAATGGGAGGAACCGGTATGGCGTTGTCCCCGATGTCGGCGGGATTTTTTTCCCTCAGTCGGCTGCGATGGGCTGCCCGGTGGAAGCGGAATGTAGTCCGGCGGTTGAGGCGAAGGTTGTTTCGGCGTCGACTCGCAATCGCTCTTATCAGGAAGCGAGTGCAGACCTGCGGGATTTGGCCGAGTTGGAGATCTCCACGAAGCGTTGCGAGCGGATCACGCAGCGCATTGGTCGCGAGCGGTTGCACGAACGTGCCGAACGCACTGGCGATTTTGACACTCGCCCGCTGCCGGACCAGAAGCACGGCGTGCCAGCCAACGCGCCTGCCAACGGTTGGGAGGGGCGTGTGGCTGCGATCATTGTTGACGGAGCGCGTGCGCAAATTCGCGACCAGCGTTGGGGCACGCCCAAGGAGCCTGGAGAGCGACGCAACTGGTGGCGGGAACCGAAGATCGGTTGCGTGGCTACATTTCAAAGCCGAGAATCGACAGAAGATCCGTTACCAGAGATCCCCGCCTGCCTGCTCGACCCGTTGTTTGTCATTCCCCGCGTGTTGGAAATGAAGCGGGCACGAGCGGCAACGTTCAGCGACCAGGAACCACCGGATGCCGTCTCTGAAGCGCCGGAGTCTGCTGTGCCGTCCTCCAGTGCCGAACGGTGGTCTCCACCTCCGTTGGTGCAAAGCGTCGTCGGCACCTTCCAAACGTACGAGGAGTTGGGCCGCCTAGTGGAAGTGGAGGCCTGGCACCGCGGGTTCGCCGCAGCACCGCGCAAGGCGTTCCTCGGAGATGGCCTGCCGGCGAATTGGACGATGCACCAGAAGCGTTTCTCGCATTACGTTCCCGTTGTCGACCTGATGCATGCCATCGCTTACGTCTATACAGCGGCGATCGAGAGCAGTTCCAATATGGGCGAATGCTGGCAACGATACTGCAAGTGGATCACCGCAACGTGGGCCGGCAAGGTAAGTGGCATCCTCCCTGAGATCGAGCGCCTCGTGGCCGATACAGAGCCGGGCGACCGGCGGGCTACGCTGGAGGATTGCTACACGTATCTCAGGAACAATGCTCCCCGCATGCGATACGATGAGTACCGTCGCCTGGGCCTGCCGATTACGACAGCGCTAGGGGAATCGAAGATAAAGCAGATCAACCGTCGAATGAAAGGCACGGAGAAGTTCTGGCGAGAAGGTGCCGAGCCGCAACTGCAGCTCTGCTGCGACCAGCTCAGCGAGACCGAGCCGCTCACCGGGTTCTGGCAACGCCGCGCAACCCGCCAAACGGGCTATCGCAAATCCCGTTCCTCAGGCTAGCGAACCCTGTCGTGCACCCGAAGTGTTACAAGATGTCGAGCGGCTCTGTCGAGGAAAGCGAGGCAAGGATTGGCCCCGCGAACG
>CAYPWB010000822.1:0-1958 GCA_964414315.1 uncultured Planctomycetaceae bacterium
CTTCGTCAACTCGGGCTCGATGCAGATCAACAACACGATCAGCGAATCAGCCGCAGGCAGCAACCTGCTCAGAACCGGCGGGGGGACGCTCACCCTCGGCGGCGTCGGTTCCAACACCCACACCGGTGTGACCCAACTGAACGAGGGCGTTACCATCTTGAACAAGACCGGCGGCGCGGCGGCCGTCGCGGGACCGGTCCGGATGGGCAACGGCACTTCCGGTCAACCCCATCTGCGCACGCTGCATAGTGAGCAGTTTGCCCCGGGCGTTGTGGCCGATTTCGTCAATCCCGCCGGTCAGTGGTCGCGGCTCGACCTGCTGGGGACCACGCAAACCCTGGCGGGGATCAACACGGGGAGCGCGACGACGATGGGGGGCGGAGTCGTGCAGAACCGCTCGCAGAACGATACCACCAGCGAGCACGGCGCGGCAACTCTGACACTTAATGGCAGCGGAACCTACCTGTTCCACGGACACCTGCGGAACGTCGACGGTGGTTCAACGGGAAACAATTTGCTTAGCCTCGTGAAGAACGGCGCCGGCACGCAAACGTTGGTCGGCCCGCAAATCACCTACACCGGCGCCACGACGGTCGATGAGGGTACACTGGAACTGCGGAACACGGGAAACAGTTTCAACTCTGCCGTGACGGTGAATGCCGGCGGCACACTGGACATTGTGTACACGACGACCGGCCCCGGCAGCCGTGTCGACTTAGCTGGGCCGCTGGTTGTCGGCACGGGCGTCATCAACGTCAATAATGCCGGTTCCGGCATTGCGGGCGCGTGGACGACGGTGAACCGCACCAATACGGGGCGCTATTGGGATTTTGACGGCACGATCAACATCAATTCCGGCGTGCTGGCGCGCGACAATGTCGCCGCCGATACCATCCGGGGCACCGCCACGGTCAACGTGGCCGCCGGCGCCGTGTTCGGCGCCGGCCGCGGAGGCAACAGCACCATTGGCGCACTCAATGGTCTGGGGGCCGTATCGACGCTGTGGTCGGGAACCAACGCCGGATCGCTCACCCTGGGCAACGGCGGCGCCTCCGGCCATTTCTCCGGCACCATCCACGGCAACGGCACCAGCGGAACCGACGGAACCCTGGAAGGCGGGCGACTGTCGCTCATCAAGGTCGGCTCCGGCACGCAAATCCTCAGCGGCAACAACACCTTCGGCGGCAACGTGACGGTCAACGGCGGCACGTTGCAAGGTTCGGCCCCCAACGCCTTCGGCGCGCCGGACAGCGCGCGCACCATCACCGTCAACAGCGGGGCCACGCTGGAGTTCAATCGGGTAGGTATGTACGGGGGCCATAACTCCACGGCCGTTCCCCACGTGGTAGTCAATGCCGGCGGCACCGTCAGCAATGCCTCGTTGAACAATCCGCTGAACAACGTCACGCTCAGCGGCGGCACCCTCACTGCGACAGCTTCCAATGGTATGCAATGGCGGTCCTGGAACATCAACGGCACGATCACCTCCGGCGGCAACTCGTATATCACTGCCGGCACCGCAACGGATCCCGGCATCATGCTGCAAAGCGCGGCTGTCTCGAACACCAACATCAACGTAACCGGCGGCAATTTGGTCATTTCGGCCCCGATCGTCAACGGGCGCTTCGGCGGCGGCTGGCCGGAAGTCACCTCCAGCCTGACCAAACTCGGCGGAGGAGTGCTCTACCTGGACGGCGACAACCGCTATTCCGGGAATACCCACGTCAACGCGGGCTACCTGGTGGCCCGGCATAACAACGCCCTGGGGGCAGCCGGCAACAGCCACGTTGTGGCGGGCGCTACGCTGCAGCTGCAAGACGATGTCACTATCGCCAACGAAACGGCCCACATCATCGGCGATGGCGTCGGCGGAACACGCGGCGCCCTGGCAAGCTGGACCGAGGACAACGTCTGGGGCGGCCAAGTCGTACTCACCGGCGACAGCCGCATCTTCGTCA
>CAYPWB010000823.1:0-1953 GCA_964414315.1 uncultured Planctomycetaceae bacterium
GTCGACCAGAGGCTCATGTAGGGCATGTTAATGCGGTCGATGTAATCCCAGCGGGCGTACACGATCCGCCCGTCGGCCGCCACCAGCGGCGTCCACTCGAAGTTCTCGAACGCCGAGAGAGGCAGCAGGCCCGTCCCGTCGGGCTTCATGCGGTGCAGCGTAAACACGGGCACGGGCCGACTGTTACCGCCGCCGCAACGCACGTAGGCATCGGGCAGGTCGGAGGCGTCGAGGGTCGCCCCCGCCGTACATGGACGCACCTGGACCGATTGACCCTTGCGCGTGGAAAGGAAGACGATGTCGCCGTTGGGCAAGTACCGGGCGTCGAAGCTGTCGTACTTGCCGCGAGTCAGCCGCCGAACGCCCGAGCCGTCCAGCGCCATCTCGTAGATTTGGTAGAAGGCGTCCTCGGGCAGGTTGTCCTTGTTTACTTTATCGCCGATTTTGTGAACTTCCGGGTAGAACTTCGCGTAAGCGAACAGCACGCGCCGGCCGTCGAACGACAGGTCGGGCCGGATGAAACTGCCCACGTCCCAGTCCTCAGTGAGGCAGCGTACCCGCGGGTTGTCGGTCTTGAACCCTTCAAGCACGTACAGCCCACCGCCGCCCCGCGACCACCAGCCGTAGTACTCGTCGGACATGTGGGGGAAGCCGGGCGGAATGCGCTTGGTGAACAGGATTGCGTCGAAGTCCAAGAGCGGGTTCCCGAGCGCCATGCGCCGCACGGCCCATCGGGCCTGGAAGTACAGAGCGCGCCGCGCTTCGGCCGGCGCGCCCTCGGGAAGCTGCGCAAGCCGGGACGCCACCCGCTCCAGTTCCCGAACCTGGCCGTCGACGTTCGCCCCCAGCGGCCGGAGCCTTTCGGCCAGTTCCAGCCCGCGGGCGATCGTCTGCTCGGTCGGGTACGCACGCTCCTGCTCGGCGCCGGCGGGAGGGCTCGCCTTCGACCACTGGCTCAAGCTGCTTTGCGTGGCGGGCTTGCCCAGGGCGATGTTCTTGGCACCTGCCGAAGGGGAGTGTCCCGCTTTAACGGCGACGGGCGGCTCCTCAGAACCATCATCCTCTCCGCCGCGAAAACGAGGAGAGTTCCCCGTGGGAGGGTAGATTTGCACTTCGTCGAGGTGGAAGTAGCTCTTGCCGGGAAGTTGCAGGCGGAGGAACCGGGCCCGGCGGCCGTTCAGGTCGACTTCGAGCGGCTTCTTGTCCGAGTGGCCCCAGAAGTCGGTGCCGTCGTGCTGATACGCCTGGCGGAAGTCCTTGCCGTCGTTGCTCAAAAGCACCATGATGCGGCGGTTGCGGGAACCGGTGGTGTCGCATCGGTTGTAGAGCACCAGTCGGCCCAGTTCGACCGGTTTGCCCAGGTCGACCTGCCACCAGGGATCGTCTTCGTTTTGGGTATGGAAGCCCCAGGTGCCGTCGATCACCCCGTCGAGGGCGCCGGCCGCGTCGGCCGCGCGGGTAACGCCGCCCGGCGAAGCAGCGTCGGGCACGCCGCGCAACTCGTCCTGGCGGAGCCAATCGGACTCGATTTGCTCCGGCCCGGCCGCACCGGCCACACCGCCCAGGAACAGGAAACACGCGGGAAAGAAGGCTCGCAGTTTCATGGCACGCTCCTTGGAAGTTCGACCCAACATCATTACCAGTGTAGCCGGGCGTGGAGGAGGATGCCAGGGACCTCTTCCTCGTACCGGCCGCATGGGCGACGAACGACGTGGACGTCTGGTCGGAAACAAGGGCCTCACGGCCCCCGCGCGCCTGTCAGGATAATCGTTCACGGGTCGGCGGCGCGGGAAATGGCGGAAACGGGACGTGGGCGATTCACCGAAACGGCCCGAAGGGTGCTTCGCACAACTCGGTCCTATGCTGTTTTCTGCGCTGCACGCGAAGGGGACATTCCTCTGGGGACGGTTGCCGCGCCCGCCTCAGAAGAACTGCGCCAGGTAGTTCGGCACG
>CAYPWB010000824.1:0-531 GCA_964414315.1 uncultured Planctomycetaceae bacterium
ATCGCTGGATCGCTCTCTCGAGCAACTCTTGGGCATCGAGCGACGATTCGTCGGGAGATTCGGGGGGCTCGGGTTCGTCGTCCAACGGCCCAATGCCTTCGGCTTCTTCGGGTTGCGTCGCATGCGATTCACGCGTGGTTGTTGCGGGGGTTGTTGCGGGTGAAGCGGCCCGCGCGCCATGGAGCACCCAACAGCCGAAAACCAGGAAAGCTGCGTAAACCAGGAAGAAAATTGCGCCTGCCTGGTGGCAACCGTAATACGGCATCCTGAGCAGCGAGAGAATGGGAAACCTAGGGATCATCGCGGGGGTTCTGTCGGATTTGCCAAAGAATCGCGTTGTATTAGGCCGACCAATAATGCTCAGAGGGGGACGTTGCGCGATAGGGAAAACCTTCGCTTCGGCGCTCCCACGGGTAGAAACAGGCTCGTTGCGGACGGCAGGCCATTGCGAGAAAGGCCGAACTGGCCGGGCATTGTAGAGGGGACAGCGTGCCCGGTCCACTTCGATCCTCTCGGAATCGGCCTCGGCCC
>CAYPWB010000824.1:541-1942 GCA_964414315.1 uncultured Planctomycetaceae bacterium
GGAAAAAGACCTGTTGTTCGCGGACAATCGCGCTCGCGTCCGGCAGCGGCTCCGCCGCCCCGGGCGTTCTGAGCGGTATTTTCGTAGGGGGGACTCCGAATGAGACGTGGAATGGTGTTGTTGGCTTGTATCGTGGCCATTGCCGGTTGCAAAGGCCCATTTCGAAACAACCTGCCCCCGGCCGAACGGATGATGCATCCGGATCCTGGGGTCGACGGCCCCGGGCCGGGAGTAATGATGTATCAGCCCCCGGCGCCCGCGCAGCCTCGCGTCAGCCAGGTCGCCTTCGTCGGCCCCGAGGGCATGACGATTAACTGGGACGTGAGCATGCCGGGCCAATTCGATTCCGAGCCGATGGTGGCCCCGGGACGGGCGAATTTCCCGCAGGGCGCCGTCTATCGGATGAAATTGACGAACATCCCCGGGCGGCCCGGCGTCGAACTGTACCCGACGCTCGAGGTCGGACCGTCGATGCCGCGGACCGAGGCTTTCTTGTCGCACAATGCGATTCCGGTCCAGTTCACCGAGGAAGACTTCAACCAGGTCCTCAGCGGCAACTTCGTCACGAAGGTGATCTATCTACCCGATCCGGAGTACCAAGAATTGGCGTTGGCCGGCGTGGAGACGCTGGTGAGCACGCGCCTGGATCCGGGCGTCGACCCGGTGATCGAGGCTGACCGCCGCGGCTCGATTCTCGGTATCGTTCGGCTGGGTAACAAGGACCTCGAAATTCCCGGCGAAATCATGCAGGGCGAAGACGTCGTCCCGGCCGGCTACACCGATGCTCAAGGCAATCCCGTACCCGCCATGGGCATGCCCGGGGCCCCGCTCGGCGCGCCGGCCGGTGCTGCGGGCACGATTCCGAACAACTACATTTCGGGCGTAACGGGCCCGCAGTACGGGATGCCGATGTCGGGGACGCCGATCGGCCTGCCCGGCCCGCCGCACGTTCCACACGGTGTGCCCGCCGGGCTTCAGAAGCACGTGATGAAGAACCACACGCACATGCACCTTCCGAAGCCGACGCGCAAGGTTCGCATCGACGTGCGTCAAACGCCGGGCTTCAGTTATCCGAAGCCGGCCAACCACGCCGTCGTGGTCGAACGGACGATGCCCGGTGGAGCCATGTTCCGCCAGCCGCACAGCAACAAGCACCAGATCGTCGACCCCGGTGGGGCGACCGGCGGTTGCCCCACGGGCGATTGTCCGTAGGCGGGTGTTGCTTGAGCCGCAGTTCCGATATTCAAGGCAGCCGATGACGAACCCGCGCCCGACGAAACGCAAGCTTCCGGCCCGCCCGCTTTGCGGCGGACCGGAATCGGCTGCCGCGGATTTCTTTCCTTACGAAACGTCAATTTCCGTGACGATGGTCCCCATGCTCCGCAGGTCGATATCCATGTT
>CAYPWB010000825.1:0-1939 GCA_964414315.1 uncultured Planctomycetaceae bacterium
AACGGCGAAACGGCCGACGCGGTCCTTGAACTGCCCGTGCTGGGTTCCTACAGCGCAACCGCCCCGTTCGACTGCCCCAAGTCGAAACGTGTCCTGGAACGGGGCTGCCGAGCGTTGGCCGAGAAGATGCGGAACGATCCGAACCAGGGCAATCCGATCGAGCGATCGCTCAATGCGCTCGCCCTGCTGGCAGGCGGCAATCCCGAACATCTGCCGCTGGTGCGCGAACAGGTGCAATGGGCCGCGCAATACTCCGATCCTCAGCGGCGGCACCTGCATTCGTGGTGGTACGGCTACCTGAACATCCTGCTCGCTGAGTACGTGTTGGCCACCGACGACCGATCGGTGATGGCCGACCTGGAACGCATGACCATGGAAATCGTCCGCGGGCAGAGCGAGGTCGGTTCGTGGGGTCACCGATTCGTTCAACCCGGCGATGGACGCCTCGGCGGGTATGGTATGATGAACTCTCCAGGCATCCCGCTGACGATTTCGCTCATTCTGGCGCGGAAAGCCGGAGTGGACGATCCGGCACTCGACGAGGCCGTCGAAAAGAGCGCACGCCTCATTCGCTTCTACGTGGACAAGGGGAGCGTTCCGTACGGCGACCACCATCCCTGGATGCAAACGCACGAAGACAACGGCAAGAACGGCATGGCCGCCTTGATGTTTCATCTGCTCGACGACGCGCGGGCGGCGGAGTATTTCTCGCGGATGAGTGTCGCGTCGCATGGCGCGGAGCGAGAGATGGGGCACACGGGCAATTTCTTCAATATGCTTTGGGCCGTGCCGAGTGTCGCGCTTTCCGGCCCCCATGCAACCGGCACGTGGCTGGAAGAGTTCGGCTGGTACTACGACCTCGCGCGTCGTTGGGACGGCACGTTTCGGCACCAGGGGCCGCCGGCCGACCGGCCGGACAAGTACAATGGCTGGGATTGCACGGGCGCCTATCTGCTGGCTTATGCCGCCCCGTTGCGAACGATCTACCTGACGGGCAAAAAGCCCAGCATTGCGTCGCAGGTCGATGCGGCCACGGCCGAGCGCCTCATTGCCGATGGACGCGGCTGGAGCCCCAAGGATCGAATCGCCTCGTACGCCGAGCGGAGCGAATCGGAGTTGTTCACCGGGCTGGCAAGCTGGTCGCCCGTGGTTCGCGAGCGTTCGGCCATGGAACTGGCCAACCGCGAGGGCGACTTCATCTCGAAGTTGGTGGAAATGCTCGACGGCTCGCGATTGCAGGGCCGCTTGGGCGCCTGCCAGGCGCTAAAGCAACTCAAACGGCGTGCCGCCCCTGCCGTGCCGGCGCTGAGGGACACGCTGAAAGCCGACGAATTGTGGCTGCGCATCCAGGCGGCCGAGGCGTTGGCGAGTATCGGCGAGCCGGCCATGGCGGCGGTGCCGGAACTGCTCGAAATGCTCGCCCGGCAGGATTCGAAAGCCGACCCGCGCGGCATGCAGCAGCGTTACCTGTGCTTCGTGCTGTTCAACTCGCGCGACGGCATGCTGGGCCGCTCCCTGGAGGACGTCGACCGGGAACTGCTTTATGCCGCGGTGCGGGCAGGGCTTCAGAACGAAGACGGTCGTGCCCGGGGAAGTATCGGCTCGGTTTACCGGAACTTGACCTACGAAGAGATCGAGCCGTTACTGCCGGCCATCTTCGAGGCCGTGGTCGAGCCGGCTCCCAGCGGCATCATGTTTGCCGACGGCATCCGGCTGAGCGGCCTTGAACTTCTGGCGAAGCATGGCATCGAGGAAGGCTTGCCGCTGTGCATCGAACTGATCGAGCCGGACCGTTGGGGCCTCCGCAACAGGATCAACCGCTGCCTGGCCATTCTCCGGCAGTACGGCGGAGCGGCTAGGTCCGAGATTCCGAAACTTCGGGCGCTGAAAGACGCATTGTTGGCTCAGAACTGGAAGCCCGACGATGTCGAAGCCCTCG
>CAYPWB010000826.1:0-1931 GCA_964414315.1 uncultured Planctomycetaceae bacterium
CGGATTGTGCACGTTTTCAGAAAGTCGCGATGCCGCCTTCGAGCGGAAACTCGCACTGGCTGGCGGCCCTGCCGCCCTGTGCTCTCTATGTCCTCTGTGGTGAACCCTGTGGACGCGAACTGCCGGAGGCAACGACGAAGGTCATCGTGTGTTGGAGGCGTCCGGTGCACGAAAGGCGTCGGATTTCTGGCGAGGTTCACCACAGAGAGCACAGAGGCCACAGAGGGGGGTGCAAGAGCGTGCAAGTTCCGCGAACCCCGCGGCGGAAAGCGCCGGTGCGGACGGGTTGACGCCAGCAGTGGCCGGTGGCCACAATGGCGGCATGGGACAAGCGGGTTTGTGCCTCTCGCTTCCGGCGCCCGGCACCGGGGGCGCAACCCGACGAGCCGTGCCCGGGCAACTGCGGCGCCCGGCAGCGGCATGGAGCACCGCGAGCTGCAAGGACGCTGTGATGAGTGTGTAGGTCAGGCACCCCGTGCCTGACACCCGGCCTAAGGAAAACGACCGATGAACAAGTTCTCGTGCATTCTGATGTGTTGCCCGGCGGTGGCCGCCGTCATGGCTCCGACAAACGCCGCCGCGGCGCCGCGCGATTCGCTCCGGCCGAACATTCTGATCATTTTCACCGATGACCAGGGGTACGCGGATCTCGGTTGCACCGGGTCGCCGACCAACCGGACGCCGCGGATGGATCAACTGGCCAAGGAGGGGACGCGGTTCACCAACTTCTACGTCCAGTCGGTCTGCGGGCCGTCGCGCTCGGCGCTGCTGACGGGCCGGTACCCTGTTCGCAGCGGAGGCTGGGGCATGCCGGCGTCGGAGGTGACGTGGGCGGAGCTGATCCGCCAGGCCGGATACCAGACGGCGTGCATCGGCAAGTGGGACGTCTCCAATCGCAAGGCGATCATCCCGCGCATGCCCAACGCCAAGGGATTCGAGTATTACTTCGGCACCCTCGGCGCCAACGATAACGGTACGGTGAGGTTCCACCGGAACAACGACGAAGCCGGGTCCACGACGGACATGGGCCGTCTGACCACGCTTTACACCGACGAAGCCATCGACTTCCTGAAGAACAAGCGCGACAAGAGCAGGCCGTTTGCGCTGTACCTGGCTCACACCATGATGCACACCATCATCGATGCCTCGCCCCGATTCAAAGGGAAATCGAAGGGGAGCCTGTACGGCGACGTGGTCGAGGAGTTCGACTACGAAACGGGTCGGCTGCTCGACGTGGTGGACGAACTCGGCTTGAGGGACAATACGCTGGTGATCTACACCACCGACAACGGCCCGTGGAACCAGCCTGCGTATTACCAGAGGAAGAAGGGGCACCCCGAAGGCTCCATCTTCTGGGGCGACGCCGGACCGTTGCGCAACGGCAAAGGCTCGTGCTACGAGGGCGGGTCGAGAGCCCCCTGCATCGTTCGCTGGCCGGGCAAAGTGCCGGAAAATCGGGTTTCCGACGCCATCTTCGCCACCATCGATTTCCTGCCCACCTTCGCACGCCTGGCAGGCTTCGAGGTCCCCGACGACCGGGTTATGGACGGCGTCGATCAGACCGATCTGTTGTTGGGGAAGAGCGCAACCGGGGCGCGCAGCACCTTCTTCTATCAGGGAAACGGCGTGCGCCAAGGGAAATGGAAGTACCTGAAAGCCGTCCACAATGTTCCGGGCTTTGCCCGGGACCGAGGGCGGAAGGAGGTCGAGGAACTTTACGACCTGGAGGCCGACATCGGCGAGACGACCAATCTGGCGGAAACGCACCCGGAGAAGGTTGAGGAACTCCGGGCGTTGATGGAAAGGATCGCAAAGGGGAAGGAGTAGGCCGTAAAAACGGGGCGGTGAAAACTCGCCGACGGGCAAGTTCCCGTTTCTGTTCCTTTGCCAGGTCGAAGGCCCTTGGCCCGCCCAGCCCAAGGCAACGCCTC
>CAYPWB010000827.1:0-1925 GCA_964414315.1 uncultured Planctomycetaceae bacterium
CTCGCAGATCGCGTCGACCAGCCTTCTGCGCGCTACCGAGCCGTTGCTCCCCTTGGCCAGCACGATTCGGATCGGCGAAAATCCAGCGACTAGCCGAGCACAGTAGGCCGCCGAAGAACTGTTCGAACCGGATTCACGGGATTGCACGGGCATGGAGTAGTGTCGGCCGGATGAAACCGGAATTGGGCCCCAATTAGTTTCTGTTGCGGAAACTCCAGGCATCGAAATGCCGCTGTCGGGCTTGCATAAAAAGGACGCATCCCTATCCTTATGGCTTTACCAATTTCCCATACGCCAAGGAGGACAAGGATGCGTCGGAAGAAGGAAGCTGTTTTGAGTTTCGAGTCCTGCGATGACGGGCTGCCGAAGGTCGTACGCCAGTATCGTACACGATACCGCGGGATCAGTCAAATCCTCGACAACAACGACATGATCCTTTCGGCAATCCACGACGACATCCAGGGTATTTCGATCGGGGGGCCGGGAGGCCGCGGCGGGGATTACACCACGGAGAACATCTGTCGGGCGCTCATCGTCCAGCAATGCGAAGGCTTGTCCTTTCGCGACGTGGTCATCCGCATCGGCAGTGAACCGTTCCTCCAGGACTTCCTGCGGATGCGGAAGAAACCCGTGATGGACTTCACCTTCCTGAATAAGTGCTCTGTCGCCATTCGGCCGGAAACCTGGCAACGCGTCAACGAACTCCTTGGCCAGTACGGGGTTGCGCAGGATATCGTCCATCCCAGCGTCATCCGCACCGACACGACCGTCGTGGAATCGAATATCCACCATCCCACCGATGCGTCCCTGCTGTGGGACTCCTGGCGGGTGGCGGCGCGGCTGCTGGTGCGGGCGAGGGACCTTGACCCGGCAAGTTGCCCACACCGCTTTCACGACCGTAAGATCAAGAAGCTGTACCTGTACGTGACCCGCTACATGTCGAGCCCGTCGAAGAAGCGGCAGCGGCGGGTCAAGGCGTCGATCCGCACGCTGATCGAACGCACGGAACGCATTGTGGCCATTGCCGAAGGGTTTTGCGGCTCGGCGGCCACGCACGGCAATTTGGACCTGGCGGCCGTCGCGCTGGAACTGAAGGCCTACCTGCCGGCCATGCAGACGGTGGTGGCCACTGCCCGACGGGCGCAACTGGACGGCGCAACGGTGCCTGCCCGCGAGCGGGTGTTCAGCATCTTCGAGCCGCACACGGAACTGATCAAGCGGGGTCGACGGGGCAAACCGGTGGAGTTCGGCCACAAGGTGCTGCTTTGCCAGTCGGCGGAGAAGTTCATCACCGACTACCAGGTGTACGAGAAGCAGCAAGCCGACTGTGCGTTGACCGAGTCGGTCATCGAGCGACACGAACAGCTCTTCGGCACGACGCCGGAGGTGCTGGCGGCCGATAAGGGCTTCTGCCCGGATTCCGAGACATACGCCGAGTTGGAGCAGCAGGTCGGCACGCTGGCGATCCCCAAACGCATGCAGGACTTCGCGGACAAGATGTTGGCTCATTGGCAGGCCTTCCGGGCCGGCATCGAAGGGACCATCTCGGGCTTAAAACGAGCGTTTCGGCTCATTCGGTGTTACTTCAAGGGGTTTAAGGGTTTCGCGTCGGCAGTCGGTCTGGGCGTGCTGTGCCACAACCTGATCGTCCTGGCCGAACACCAGTCTGGTTGACCGCGACCAGGAGCCAAAACACTGCAGAAGCACAACAACCGTAGGGGCGATATGCGCCGATCGATATCATGAGCAACGCCTTGCTCGCCTCATATCGCCCCACTTACCTCTCTTGCCTCGCGCAAACTTCCTCGGCATCAAAACACGACGTCTTACGACTTGCCGAAGTGCAAAAATGGGCCTTCAGCAACAGAAACTACTTATCCCTCGTATAGCAGCACCTCAAAGAGTTGCCTTGCGTTGGCATCCGG
>CAYPWB010000828.1:0-1915 GCA_964414315.1 uncultured Planctomycetaceae bacterium
GTACCCCAACGCCAATGTCGCATTTGCCACGGGCACGCCGAGCGGCATTTGGGCGCTGGACGCCGATGGAGAGGAAGGGCTTGCAGCGTTGTCTGAACTCGAAGAACAGCACGGTTCCTTGCCTCTCACCCCCTGCCAAATAACGGGCGGCGGCGGCAAACAGTTCTTCTTTGTGTTGCGCGCGGCCGGAGAGGGGGCCAGTTTCGCGGCTATGGGGGGCCGGGTGAGCGGTTGCGACAGGGGGCGCGAGATGGAACGGGGCGCGATGGACGGGAGTGGCGAGTGGGGTGCCAAGTGGAGAGGCACGGTGGATCAAGGTTCATGACGCGGCAGAGGTCGAGCGCGGCATGATAGAGGGAGAGGGCGCGGACGGCAGCCCAAAGGTCGAGCGCATTACCTTGGTTGCCGCAAGCGAAGCAGCGATAGACCTGCCGGGCCAGGTGAACGGAGAAGGAACGGTCTGACGTGGAGCAGCAGCCGGGGATCGGACACGCGCCGCGAAGCTGAGGGCCGTGCCGCCAGGTCGCCTGGAAGCCGATCCGGTCCAATACGTCGCGCATCGTAATCTGCCGCCGAAGCTGGGGGTAGTCGATGCCCGGCATGGTTCTAGGCGGTGTCGGGTGGGTTCGGCCCGGGTGGCCTCTTGGCCCGATGGGCGCGGTACGACTTGCCGCGGAGCTTCAGCAGGATGGCCCCGTCCACGACGCGGTCGAGGAAGGCCATGGCCAGCGGAGGATCGCCCAGGTACTCGCCCCACGACTCGAAGTCGATGTTCGTGGCCAGGGCCGTCGAGCGCTGGCCGCTGCGGGCGTCGATGACCTTGTAGAAGAGGTTCGCCGCCTGGGGGCATTCGCTGCGCTCGATTCGGTCGAAGCCGAATTCGTCGATAATGAGCAGGTCGAAACGCGCCCAGTAACGGACCCGGCGGGGCAGGGTCTGCTCGGCCAGCGATTTCCGCAGGTCGTCGAGCAAGTCGGCGCTGGTTGTGTACCGCACACGGTAGCCCAGTTCGCAGTGACGCCGCCCCAGCGCCTGCAAGAGATGGCTCTTCCCGACGCCGCTTTGCCCGACCATCACGAGATTCTCGTGGCGGCGGATGAACTCGCCCGTGGCCAACTGCTCGATCTGCGCGCGGTCGATCGTCTGGGCGTTGAACTTCCAGTTGAAGTCGGCCAAGTGCCGAACGTCGCGGAACTTGGCGTCCCGAATCCGCCGCTCGATCGCCCCCTGCCGGCTGCGCACCGCCGGCTCTCCCAGGAGGAGTTCCAGGAAGTGCAGATGGGACAGGCCCTCCTGCTCGGCGCGGGCCAGCGCCGCGTCGAGGCTCTCGGCGGACAGCGGAAGTTTGAGCGTCCCGGCGTCGTCGAGAACCCGCTCGCGGAGATTCTCAGAAGGGTTCGTCTTGGTCTTCCGCGTCGGTGCCGTCTTTTTCTTCGGCGGGGTCATCAGAGTCGGTCTCCTCGAACAGTAGGTGTTGATATTCCGCAGCGGATCGCGGCGGCGTAGGATCGTCAGACAACAGGTCTCCCAGGTGGGACGGCTTCTCTTCGGCCATGCGGTCCCAGCACGTTTTGGGTCGGGCCTGCACGGCCAGGATGCGTTCGATGGATTTTGCCGAGTACGCCCCGTAACACACGGCACGCTCCAGGGCGGCCAAGAGATCCTCCCGGCGATAGACGCCCAGCAGGGCCAGCACCTTCCGGGCATGGTCCCAGCCGCAGCGTTGCGTGGCGAGCACGCCCTCCAGGAAGCGCACGGCCAGAGGCCCCAACTCGGCGAATCGCCCGCGCAACACCTCGCGCCGCTGCGCCAGGTCGCGCGGCGGAAGGTGCGCCGGTTGTCGGCTTTCCCGATAACGTTCCGTTGCGGGGAAGCGGACGTGCCGGGCCAACAGTTCCAGCCGCGCACTGTAGAT
>CAYPWB010000829.1:0-1910 GCA_964414315.1 uncultured Planctomycetaceae bacterium
CCGTCGGCCGCGCGGAGGCAGTAGACCCAGCCGTCGGCCGAGCCGAACAGGCACAGGTCGTGCCACAGGGTGGGCGGCGAGTCGACCCGCCCGCCCGCGGTGTAGCTCCACACCGGCTCGCCCGTCTCGGCGTGCAGGGCGTGCACGGTATGGTCGTCGACGGTGGCCACGTACACCTTGCCGTCGGCGATGCTCAGCGCGCTGAGCTGCCCGCCCAACGCGGTTTGCCAGGCCGGTTTCAATTCGGCGGGCAGTTCCGCGGGCGTGTAGCCGGTTCGCGCGGCGTCGGCGCGGAAGGTGGGCCAGGCCGCTTCACGTTGCGGCGCCGCGGCGGTGGGGGCCGATTGCACGTCGGCATACGCGGGCCCCCGCGTCAGGCGCGCGGCGTCGGCTTCCTCGTCAAGCGCGGCCTCCAGCGTTGCCGAAGCCGGCGCCAGCGCGGCGAAGCCGAACACCTTGGCCTCGGGATAGCAGGCGCAGTCGTGCGGCGGCGCGTACACCATGCCATTCGACGGCAGGATGCCCGTCAGGCACGCACCCCGGACCCAGTGGTGCAGTTCCCAGCTTTCGCGCTCGATGTCGAGGAACTCGATTCCCGTGCGCGACATGAGCAGGAAGTTCTCCGTCGCCTTCCCCCGGTAGCAGCGGTGATGGAACCAGTACGGTTCGACGCCGGGGGCGAACTGCTTCTTCACTTCGCCGGTGTGCGGGTCGTGGCCGTAGAAGATGCCGTCGTAGCCGCCGCTGGTGGTGGCGCCGGTCCACACCAGGCCGCCGGCCACGAGCAGGTCTTCCGCCGATTGGTAGCCGGAGGGTGCGTGCGGGGCCGACCACAGCGTCTTGCCCGTCGCCGCGGCCACGGCGTACATCGTATTGCGGGCGCCGCGGTGGGGAATCATCGTCTCGCCGCCCGACCACAGCACGACGTCGTCGTACACGACCAGCGTGGGTGTGTACCAGGAGTGGATCGTTGCCCAAATGGGCATCGGTTCCGACTGCCACTGCGGCGCGCCGTCGGTGCGGCCAAGGGCGACAATCTTCCGCCCGTCGTGGAAGTACACCCGCGAGGCGTCGACGGCCAGGGTCGACGGCGCGACGAACGACTCGTGCTCCCAAAGGACTTCGCCCGATTCGGGGTCGAGGGCCATGACGGCCTTCCGCCCGCCCGACCACTGCGCCCCTTGCACGCCGCGACGGACCGCCGCGATGCTGTCGTAGGTGCCCCAGGTTTTCTCCGGCGACCGGTTGACCACGACGTACACGGTGCCGTCGCGCACGACGATTTCCTCGGTGGCCTCGGTTCCCTCGAACGTGCGCCGCGTTTCGCCGGTGGCGGCGTCGAGCGCGGTCAGCGGGCCGTGCAGCCCAAGGGTTGCGTACACCGCGTCGTCGACGGCCACCAGCCGCCGGGTGAGCAGGGCCGGCCCGCTTTTGAGTGGCCAAAGCTGCGTGTGCCAGTGCTCGATGGGCCGCTTCCACAGCACCGTGCCGTTGAAAGCGTCGCGGGCGATGAGGCTCCATCGCGACGGCAGCAGGATGGAGGTGGTCGAGCCTTCGTCGAAGATGTAGAACAGCCGCCCGCCGGACGAAACCAGCGCGCTGAGCGACGACATGTGGTCGTGGTGCCGGGCCCATCGCGGGCTGCCCACCCACTGCATCCGCCGCAACGGGGCGACGGTTTCGTCCTGCGAAACGGCGTTGTTGGTCGAGTCGTACAGGAAGTGGGTCCAATCGTCGATCTGCTCCGGCCGAGGTTTCTCGAACGTCGTCCACCGCCCGTCCTGCCGCACGCAGGCGACGCCCCGCGGGGCGAGTACGCGCAGCATTTCGCTTCGCGGTACGCCGCCGGGTTCCTCGACGACGAGCAGGTTCACGAGGTTGTCGATGTACGGCAACCGGCCGCCCGACCA
>CAYPWB010000830.1:0-1906 GCA_964414315.1 uncultured Planctomycetaceae bacterium
ACCGCTGGCAGCAGCAGCGCAATCAATATGCCGATGATGGCGATCACCACCAACAACTCCACCAGCGTAAAACCGTGTAGGGGCCGGCGAAAGCTATGCTTTCGCTGAGTTTTTCCCTTACTTCGACCCCGTACACGGAGACCTTCGGAATGTCCGAGACTATTGTAGCTTACCGTTCCTTCGTTGGTGTTGACCTGCACAAGTGCACCGTCACGCTGGCCGCCGTCACGGTCGATGGTCAGCCCAAGCGACTGAAGATCAGCACGAAATCCACCGGCAAGATCGACGAGTGGCTCCGCGGGCTGCCCGGTCCGGTCTGGATGGCCGTCGAGGCGTGTCCTTTCGTGGAATGGTTCATCGATCGATTTCGCGAATGCGTCGATCGGATCGACATCGCCGACGCCACGGAACTGGCCAACCGGCGCGGCAAACGACGGAAGACCGATCCGAAGGACGCCCTGGACATCGCTCAGCGGTTGTCGCGGAACGAGTGTCCGTTGGGCTTCATCGCCGACGAGGAATTGATGCAACTCCGCAAACTCGGCCGCCACTGGCGGCAACTCAGCCGGCTGTTGAGTCGGACCAAGCACAGCATGAAATCCATGCTCAACGCCGCCAATATTCGCGGACCCAAGTTCGACGGCGCCGGCGCCCATCGGTGGTACCTCGCCAACCGCGACCTGCTCAAACCGGTCCAACAGCAAGCCTTCGCCGACTTTCTCGACATCCTCATGCTGGTGGAGCGCCAGCGCGAGCGCCTGCGACGCGACATCATCTGCGTCACCCGATCCAAACGGTTCGCCCCGATGGTCTCGTTGTTGATGACCGTGCCGGGCATCGGCGAAATCTGGGCCGCTATTATCGTCGCCGAGATCGGCCCGTTCGACCGTTTCCCCAACGCCGACGCGCTCGAGTTCTGGGCCGGACTGACCGCCGACATGAAAGAATCGGCCGGTCGCACCCAGTCGGGCCACATCACGAAGGCCGGCTCGGCGACCCTTCGCTGGGCTCTGTGCCAAGCCGCCCTCACCCTGTGCCTTTCGGACGCCAAACAAGAGGCTACGCGACAGCGGTTGATCACACGGATCGGCCGGCCGAAGGCCAACGTGGCCATGGGCCGCCGACTCCTGCATATCCTGTACGCCATGGTCCGCGACGGGAAAGTGTACGAAGGCGGCGCCCGACGAGATCGCACCGCCGCGGCCAACAAGGCGAAACGCGCGCGACAACCACGAAAGGAGGCGGCTTAGCCCTTCCAACAACCGAACAACGTGCAGCGGAATCTTAGCGATGCCCAACGTGGGCATCCCATCGCGTCGGTGACCGCGACATGCCTTTATTCGGCCCAAATGGCAACGTGTGTGCCAAGGCCTGGCCTGGCCCGCCAACTGGTGACCGCGACAGCGTGAATTCGGCCCGACCGATGCGAACAAGGTTTTATTCAGCCCGGAGGACACGTGCCGGCACAGCGATCGCCACGTCCGGTGACTGCGCAGAGATGAATCGCACCGCCGCACTGCTCCACTCTTGCAGTGCAGGACGGCAACCCCGATTCCGCCCCATGCCCGAAGAGCACAGCCCCTCGGCAGATCGACGCAAGCAAATGGAACGGTAGACATCAACCCCAACGATTGACCCGACTTCACGGCCGGATTTTCGGAGGCATGGCTCGGGTGTCCAACGGGAGGCACAAAAACGGCCCCTGGCGTGTCGTTCACCCCAGAGGCCCGAGGCACCGTTGGCGCACCCTCGGCCCGGCTATCCCTAGGCAGGTTGCGTCCCCGCAGAGCCTGCTTCCGTTTCACCAGGCACTTCAAGGATAGCACAAAACGCACAATCGTTTCACACGTTTCAAGAAAATCCCGAAACCCCTGTTGACAAGCGGCCCCTACAGAGATAAAGGCGC
>CAYPWB010000831.1:0-1905 GCA_964414315.1 uncultured Planctomycetaceae bacterium
ACCATGCCTGCTTCGGTCGATCGGGCGGTTCGTGGCATCACGGCATACTACCACGACTTCCCTGATCCGTCAATATCAGTGATGTCCCCTTTTCTTGAACGTCTGTCAGCCCTTGAGTCGGAAGTTCAGACCGTGAAGCATCAATTGGCCAACGTGGGTGCGCCGCGCCCTTGGCTGGATCACGTAGCCGGATCGATGGACCCGTGGCCCGAGTTCGACGAAGTGTTACGGCTCGGCCGGGAGTTTCGGCAGTCGGTCGACGATGCCGCCGACGCCAACGCCTGCGGAGGTTGACGGTGTTCCTTCTCGACACGGACCATCTTGGGATTGTTCAGCGTCGGTCCACTCCGGAGCATCCGAAAGCCCAAATTGGAACATTGACGCGAATCGTCGCTTGGGAGTATACTTCAGGGGAGTGGTGAGTTCTTCCTCCCTTTGTAGATATGCACCCCTTTGCCCCACCCCCCCTAGCCGCGACCCTCACATGACAACACAAACGCTTGGAGAACAGCTTACAGGCCCGAAATCGGCCGTCGTCATCGACTGGTACGAGGAAGGGGAGGTTGTTCACGTCATGCCGCGCGACCAGGCCAGGTTCGACGTCCATAAGGAGCGGGCGATTACCGTTCTCCAGCTTGCGGCCAATGCCGAGTCGCAACTGAAGCTGCTCTTGGAACGGCTCGCCACGTGGGTGCGCGACAATGCCGCGGTGATTGACACGGCGTATGTCACCTTGCGCGATGCCAAGTTCGCGTTCCTGGTCATTTCCAAGGCGGCGGAATGCAATGATGACTTGGAGGATTCGATTTCCGAATTGGATTTCGACATCGCCAACGACCCGGATTTGGACGTCGTTCGCATGAACGCGCTGATCCTACCTCCCGCATCAAGGGAAGCGTTGCGTTCCTTCTTCGACGATCGGCTTCTCTTGGTGTATCATGGCCAGGGAACTTGACCACATCGAGTTGGCGAACAGAAACCACGACGCCCTGCTCCTGCTGATGGAGCATGCCGAGGAACACCCGGAGTGGGTTGTCATCGTGGCGTTTTACAAGGCCGTTCAGATCGTCGAGGCAGTGTTGGCGAACCATTGCCGTTACGACTCCAACAGCCATGACCGTCGGATTGAGCAGTTGAAACGACCGGAATTCAAGGACATATTCAAGGCGTACCGCCCGCTCTTCGGCGCGTCTCTGATTGCGAGGTACTTGGAAGACTCGACTCCCGGCAGGCTCTACGACAAGTCGCCCCGCGTGGCAAAATACCACAAGTTTACAGACCACACGCCGGCCGACCGGGTCATCGATCGTTTTGTGCGCAGACGATTGGCCGCAATCGAACAACACGCGGTCCGTTTCTTGAGCGAAGAAGGGAAGGTGAGGCTTAAGCGAATCTGCCATCACTTGGATTCCTTTCCCGCGCCGCCCGCGGAATGAGGATGGGCCAGCGGGTGCCCAGTCCACCACGGGCTGTCTGAGCATTCACCCCAGCGAGGAATCCGACGATGACCAATAGACAGAAGCTGCGGAAGGCTGCCAGGAAGGCGGCCCAGATTGTCGGGACGTGGCCCGCTTGGAAACGCACGATCCTTATGGACAGCCTGAAAGCCACGAATAGCTACTCTCGCGTTCCGATCCGGCTGAGCACCAAGGCCGAGGGCGAGCCGTAGCGTGCTGCCTGCGATATAGGCGACCGTTCGCCACGGCGCTGGCGGAGGCCTGCGCGAACGCGGCACCCTTCGGGGAAAGAAACAGAACTGCACCCGCACGGCAGGACACCGCGCAGATGGGTAAGTGAAAACGCGGCGGTTTAGCATGACACTTGGGTGGCGCGTTTTGTTCCTTGCGGCCCGACACGAACTCCGCCCCGAAGGGGCCTCGTTCTTCCAGCCCAGGGCAACGCCCT
>CAYPWB010000832.1:0-1904 GCA_964414315.1 uncultured Planctomycetaceae bacterium
GAAGCATTCTTGGGGCCGTTCCGGCAAATCGGACCTGTCCCGTTTTCCTCGCTCCGCCGGCCCCTGAACGGATTCATCCGGGCGTTCACCATGGGCCCCGGCCCTGGTAACGCTGAAGGGTGTTGTAGCTGCTTACGGCCAACATGCCGAACAGGATGCCCAGAAAGATGCTGCCGTTCATCACGCCGAGCACGGCGATGGCGCCCGCGGTGATCATCGAAAGAATGAGCGAATGGCGAATACCGTCGCGCGGCATGGCCATGAGGAACAGTTCGCGGGCGACCTGACCGCCGTCGAGCGGGTAGATGGGCATGAGGTTCAGAATACCGTAGGCCACGGTGACGAACAGGATCATGTCGAGGAACACGGTGAACATGTGGCTCCCGATTTCACCTGCCGAACTCACACTTAGCCCAAAGGGCAGCCCCCACGAAACGAGCACGCCGGTGCCCGACAGGATCAGCACGCCGCACACCACCGCCGCCAACAGGAACCCGGCGACGGGCCCGGCCAGCGAGATGGCAATTTGCCGCCACGGTCCCATTGCCTGCGAGCCGTAGGCCCCGCCACCGTACGACGCCATCCCGCCCAGGCCGTAAAGCGTGATGCTCGGGGCGAACCCGTGCCGTCGCATGACCACCGCGTGCCCCATCTCGTGGACCAGCACGCCCAGGAAGACGGCGACGATCCAGATGACCAGTTCGCGAGCGTCGGAACTGGCTCGAATGCCCAGCAGCCCCGCCACCAGCCAGAAGAACGGATGTACGCGCACCGGGAACCCGAACAGGCGAAAGTTCAAGTCGGCTTGGGTGCGTTCCGGTTCGCCAAGTAGCATGTGGGGTCATTCCTCGCTGGGGTAAGGGCGACATTGTACAGCAGCGGACGGGACTTTTCCAGCTTGCAGCAAACCGAAAGGCCCCTGTTTCAAACCAACAGGCGAGCGGGGGCCGTGAGGCCCCTGTTTCTCTAGCTTCGTTCGCGGCTCGCCGCGTGCACGCCGGCCTCGCACCGCAGGAAGTGCGGTTGGGGCAGGGGAGGGGAGGCCGAGGGGAGCGCGCCGAGCAGGTATTCGGCCGCTCGACCGGAAGCCCCGCCGTGTCCCACCTGCGCGCGCAACGCCTCGAGCGCCTTCACCCGCGAGGCGCGGCGCCCCGGGTCGGAAAGCCACTCGATCGCGTGCGACGCCACGCGCCACGATTTGTCCTCGCAGGTCAGGTACTCGGGAAACAGGACTTTCTCAGCGTCGGGCTGCGAGGGGTCGAACGGCGTCAGGTCGTTCGACTCGACCTGTCCGGTCGAAAGCAGGTTGACCAGCGTAATGTACTTGACCGTCCGGAAGAAGCCCTGCACCCAGTAGGCGAACCGGCTGATCCAGTACAAGACGACCGTCGGATTCGCGTGGTACAGCAGTTCCAGCGACACGCTGCCGGAAACGGCCATGCAGCAGTCGGCCAGTCGCATCAGCTCGGGTGTCTTGCCGACGAACACGTCGGCTTCCAGGCCGGCCGCGGCCAGTTCGCGGCGGGCCAGTTCGGCTTGGCGCGGCTTGAATGCCGCCAGCGCAAATCGGACGCCCGGTACCGCTTCCCGCACCATGCCGGCCGCTTTGAGGAACCAGCGCAGATTGCCCTTCACCTCCTGGGTGCGCGAGCCGGGCAGGATGACCACCAGCGGTCCCGGCTGCTTGCCGTACGATGCCAGGAAGGCCTCGTCGTAGGCGTGCTCCCGCACCTCATCGAAGAACGGGTGGCCCACGAACGTGGCGTTGCATCCGCGGCGGCGGAACCACGCCTCCTCGAACGGCAGGCAGCACAGCACGTGGTCGACCAGCCGTCGCATCTTCTTCACGCGCCACGGGGCCCAGCCCCACAACTGCGGCGGCGAGTAATAGAACACCGGAATGC
>CAYPWB010000833.1:0-1902 GCA_964414315.1 uncultured Planctomycetaceae bacterium
GTCCGGCCCGCGTTCTGCCCGGGTTCGGTTGCCGCACAGGCTCAATCTGCTGAACTCACATCAGGAATACGGCTCTCGATCCCGTCAAACGGCCAAAACGTCCGTCTGAACCGCATGCTATCGCCCAGGAATTGATCGCCAAAACCGACCAATTGCCTCGAATTCGCTGCGAATCCTGGCGAAAGATTCGGGTTTGGAGCGGTGTTTGGCTCAAATTGGGATGCTACGAAGGATAAGTTCAGATAAATTGCACGGCGGAGCGATTCCCGGGTATATCGCCTGTTGCATCGCAGCCCTGTCCAAATCACCTAGACGGCCCCGATCCCTCGCGATTTCAGGCGAATACCCAAATAGATCAATTCCTGGCCCTTTGCGGAAGGGTTGTGGCATGGTAGGGTTTAGCGGGCCATTCCCATCAAAATCATTTTCACGGGAGACAAAGCCATGGCGAAGAAGAAGGCGGCAAAGGGCACCCGGACGCGGCGGCAGCCGACACCACGCAATACTGTAGCCAAGAGAGCCGCTCCCCAAAAGCAGTGCCCTAAGTGCAGGAAGGATCAGCCGACTGCGACGCGAAAATGCAGTCATTGTGGGTACGAGTTTTCCAAGCCCGCTCAACGGAAGGGCGGCTCAAAGGCGAGGAGGACGTTCAACGTCGAGGAAATTGGCCAGCGGCTCGAAATGGGGCGACAACTAATTGAAATGTCGGGCGGGCCGAGTAAGGCAACCGAGTTGCTTGACCTCATTGACCAATTGGGAGGAGTCGATGCGGCCAAGGGCATGGTGAAGTTGCTTCAGGAGCAGGCTAGCAAGTGGAAGACCGTCGCCGGGGAATGAAGAATGAGGTCCGTGGTGTACCGGCAAGCTGGCAGGTCACGGTGTCCGTAGACAGCTTGCCACGGCGGAGCCATAGCATTGGTTTTCGCGCGCCGCTCGCAACGGCAGGAATGCTTCGGGGAGGATGAACGACAGCCGGGAAGATGGCGAGGCCGTGCTGGGCAGGCCCCAGGAGGCCGTCAGGCCGCGTAGGATCGCTTGCTTCTCGAATCCCGCTCCGCAATACCCATCGACGTCGGCGGCCCTCCAGCGGCCTCACAGGGGGCGTACGGGCCATCGCTGGTCCTCGGGCAGTAGCTCGTCCAACTCGACTTCCAGCGCGCTGGCCAATTTCACGGCCTGGTCCAGTGTGGGTTGGTGGCGGTGGGTCTCGTATTTCGAAACGAGGTCCGTCGTGGTGCCGGCCTTCAGGGCCAACTTGTGCTGGGTCATGGTGCGGGCCAAGCGAAGTTCGCGAAGGCGTGCTCCGATTCTGAGGCGTTCTTCATTCATGAGCGTTCTCGGCTCCAAAATTCCTGAGGGCGAAACAAGAAAGCCGCCCACCCCCGCGTGCAGGGCGGGCGGCAATTCCATGTCTTGCTCCCTATTCAGGGTCCGGTTGATGTCCCTCTCCCGCCAGCATCAGTTCTTCCATACTCGGCAGGGTCGGAGCGTGCGGAAAGCCGATCCGGCTCGGAACGGTTGTGACCAGTTTCGGATTCGACGGATAGCATCGTTCCACCCGCGTGGATTCGCCCTTGGGCGACTCCTTCACCTCAATCTGGTACGGCTTTCCGAAATAGTCCGATAAGTCGATTTGTTCATCCGCTTCGACTTCTCGGCCCACAATGCCATTGAGCATCTTGCCGGCGGCATTGGCCGTGGTAAACTCCGTCCGTGTAAAGCGGCTTATCTCTTTCGAGATGTACGGCCCAGCGGCTATTTCAAAGACCCACCTCAGGGCGGGCCCGTACTGGTTGTCCACTGCATCGATTCTCAGGAAAACCGCCAAGTAATGTCCGACGGGGATACCAGGCTTTTTTACGGTGACTTGCATCTTATGCTCCTTTCGGGTAAAAACCCGCT
>CAYPWB010000834.1:0-1894 GCA_964414315.1 uncultured Planctomycetaceae bacterium
AGAATCAATCGGGAAGTCTTTTCTTCCTCGCGGCTTCGGCAGGCATTTTTCGGGAAAGGGTTTTCGATGAATACGGTCAAGACTTGGGCCGGCCTCGTTCTGTGGCATGGCGCCTTGGGCGGCGCGCTCCTGCACGCCGCCACGTACCAAGATACGGTTCTTTCCGACAGTCCCTACGGCTACTGGCGGCTGAATGAGACCTCCGGCAGCACGGCCGCCAACCTCGGTTCGGGCGGGGCGGCTCTCAACGGCAATTACGCCCAATACTCTCCGCCCGACGGCGTGCCCGCCGTGGGCGCCACGCCGGGCATTCCCGGCGGCGCCGCCGGCAACACGGCCGCGTACTTCACGCCCAACAGCCAGGTGGTCATTCCCGACCCGGTCCAGCCGACCGCCTACACCCTCGAGGCCTGGGTCCGGCCGGATGCTGGCGCCACGACCAGCCGGAACATCCTGGTCCGCACCGCGGGCGATCCGACAACCACGTGGTCGCACCAGTTGCGCATCGAGAGCAGCGACAAGTTGGGACACTACACCTATGCTGGCGGCGAACGGCACGTGATCGGAGAAACCACGGTGCAGCCCGACCGGTGGCATCACGTCGTGGGCACCTACCAGCCCGGTTCGCCGGGCACCATAGAAGTGTTCGTCAACGGAGTACGCGAGAATACGGCAGCCGGTACGTTTCCCAACCCGTGGAACGGCGGCAACCAGTGGCGGATCGGTTCGATCGCCGGCGGAGGCGACTGGTTTCAGGGCGCCATCGCCGAGACGGCCGTCTACCACTCGACGCTTTCGCCCGATCGCATCATGGACCATTACGCGGTGGGCACGACCACCATGGCCGCGCCGCCGACGGGCATGCCGGCGCCCACGTCGTGGCTGGCCGCCGACGCCATCCTGGGGCACAGCGACGGCGCCGCCATCAGCGTTTGGGGCGATGCCGGCGGCAACGGCAACCACGCCGCGCAGGCCGACCCCGCCCGGCAGCCTACGTACGTTGCCGACAGCATCAACGCGCTGCCCTCGGTCCGCTTCGACGGCAACGACTTCCTGACGTCGGTCGCCTCGTTCGGCAATCCGTACTCGATCTTCTCGGTCACGCAGATGGAGGGCAGCCAGAACCAGCGCCTGGTTACCTCGCAGGATGTCAACTGGCTGATGGGCAACTGGGGCGGCCGGCAACACGTGATGCACGCCAACGGCTGGGTCGAGGACAACCCCGGCCCTACGGCCGACACCCAGCCGCACCTTTACGCCGCCATGGGCGACGGCAGTCGAACGACCTTCATGCACAACGGGCAGGTGCTGGCGTGGAACGCGGGCGGAACGGCCCCCATCGGCACGCTCCAACTTGGCGGCTGGAACACCGACGGCAGCGAGGCCTCCAAGGCCGACGTGGCCGAGGTGATCGTCTACGACCGCGTGCTCACGGTGGACGAACAAGCCTCGGTGCAAGGCTACCTGGCTGGCAAGTACGGACTGACGCTGTACGGGCCCGTGTTCGGCGAGGCCCGCGGGTTCGGCGGAGCGGCGGACCTCGACCTCGACGGCCCGATGGTGTACGCCGTCGACGTATCGCCCAGCGCAGCAGTGACCCGGCAAGTCGGCGGGGCCGTATTCACACCCGACAACACCACGGCGGGCGTGTCGGTTGCAGCCCAGAACTCCATCGACAACTGGGGCACTAGGCCGGAATACGGCGGCACGACCGAGGACAACAATCTTGAAGAAATCATGCACGACATCCGCTGGTCGACGAACAGTTCGGTGAACGCGGGCATGGACGTCGTGCGCGGCAACACCTACAAGCTGCAACTGCTGTTTTCCGACATCACCATGGAGCCGGGCCGGCGTCCGTTCGACATCACCATCGACGATGTCTTGGCCCACG
>CAYPWB010000835.1:0-1891 GCA_964414315.1 uncultured Planctomycetaceae bacterium
CCTTGGGGCGTTTCCGTACTTACCATCGGTAACACCGCCAACCCCATTCACGACATCCGATACAATCTCCAGGAAGACATATCATGAATCAGCCAGACCAAACCACGACCATCGTACGAGAGAATCTCGCCAAGATTAAGTTGGTCTCAGTTGCAGGCCCGCTTCTGTTGGACGATTCGTCACGGGCCAGGGTCGTGCAGCTTCTGCAAAACCGGCGAGACTGGGGCAATGAGCCGCCGGTGGTCATGTTAGCGGTGCATAACGAGGAGGAGGCCGAAGTAGCCGAATGGTTTCAGGGCGAGGCCGCAGATTTGGGCGATGTCGTGATTCGGCCGCAGGAGGGACACAACAAGACCGTGGGCAACGCCGTCAGCCTGTTCCAAGACAAGCTCGGGCCGGACGTCGATGTGTTTGCTGCCAAACGAGAGAGCCTGCATCTGAAACGCCAGGGTGGAAAAGGGCATCCGACGTTCATCAGCCCTTTTACCGAAGGCCAGGGGACCACCTGTGGTGAATGGACCCGTTCCGTGGCCAAAGACAAAGATGGCAAGGGGGTCAGGGGCTTTATGAAAGGGGGGGTGGCCGTCGGGTTCTGTCCGGTTGGCTGTCCACACTGCTATCTGAACATGTACCTCACCGAGGCCATGACGGTCGCGTTGAACCTGGAGGACCTCGCGTATGAGTTGCAGAAAAAATGGTCCGATTTCCAGTATCCGATCAATTTTGGCGAAACCAGTGGTTTGGTCGAGTACGACGAATGGTTCTCCGCGGACGATGGGCAGGGGTCGATCGTCCAGTTCGTCATCGACGCCTCGGCCGAAGCCAACGTGACCCCCTACTTCCTGACCAAAATCCGATTTCCGTCCTATCTGCGGTTCTTGGGCCGGGTCCAGGTCGGCATCTCGCTGATGCCGGAGCCAATGCGTCAGTGGCTTGCTCCGCATGGTTCCCCCAGCGATGAGCTTCTGGACAGCTTGGCCTGGTCCGTATCCCAGGGTGCCCAACATCCGGTCGTTCGCATGACGACGCTGCGGAAGGAGTGGGAACGCTATCCGGCCCTGCTCGCCCAATGCCGGAATCGGCTGGGGAGCAAGGATTGGAGGCTGACGGTGGATATCCTGCGTTTTACACCGAGCACGGCCCGTACGATCGGCAAACGGTATCCCGAGGCGGCGGCGGTTTTCGCCAGGGAGATTTCGCCGGAAGATAACGCCACCCTGGGCGAGCTGGTCAAACAAGCAGATAAAGGCACAAAAAAGCTTCGCCCGCCCATCGAGACCCAGGCGGACATCTACAGGAGAATCCGTGAAGAGCTTGATCGCTTGGGGTGTTCCAACGTGCCGGTGACCGCGTGCAAGGGCGACCCTGATGAATTGCTGCCATTGGTTCGGTCAGGGGTGATCCAAATGATGCCCTGTGCGTGCTATGCCCCACGATCCTGATGCTTTGCAACAGAATGTCGCTGGTTCAATGGCATCACCGGGACAGACCATGACCAACAGCAAACGCATTTGAGTCGAAGATTGCCCGTCTGGCCGCTTCGTTGGCCAGACGGGCTTCTCTTCACCTTTCCCTATGCCCTCCTACCCCGACTACGCTCCTTGACGGTAGAATGGGCTCGTGTCCCAAGCCTTGGCGGGAGTAGCAATAATCAGGGAAACCCGAAAGGATACGTATGGGCCTTCTCGACAACATCTTCGGCTCGAAGCCGCCGAGTGAGGACCAGTTCGCCCAGATGCTGATCGACGGCATCCGACGAGCGGGCGAGACGGCCGAGGTCCAGTACGACGCCGAAGAGTTCCTACTGACTGCTCCCCAGAAGACGATCCTCAACCTGACCAACGCCTACCGGGAGTATTGCTCCGCCCCGCAAGACGTTCGCCAGGAGGTG
>CAYPWB010000836.1:0-1868 GCA_964414315.1 uncultured Planctomycetaceae bacterium
GCCGCCGGTGTCGGTCAGCAGTTCCCAGGGGGCGAGGATGGTTTCCTGGGGCTGCTCGCCGTCGAGCCGGAACTCGACCGCCGCTTCTGCCGTATGGCAGCGGATTCGCAGTCCGTCGGGACCGCCGACGAACTCCACGGGCGGCATCGGGCCGCGGGAAGTCGGAGCCGGCAGAAGGGCCTGGCGGAACACCGTTTTGAGCCGCTCGGCCAGTTTACATGGGATCGTGAGCAAGGTCGGTTCTCCTTGGGGGTTGGTGGAAGGGAGACGAATACAGAGGGGAAGTTTCCCCTTGGCCGAGTCTGCGCCCGATCAGGCCAGCGCGGCCCGCCGCGACCGCTGGGGCACCATCGGCACGTTGCGACGGCGGTCGTACCAGTCCCAGTCGAGGATCCGGTCCTCGATTTCACGGACATCGCCGGATTCTGAGGGTTCGGGATCGAAACACACCTGCTCGGGATCGGCCACGGAGAAGCCCATCTGGCCGATGGTGCCGACCGATTCGCCGGTGACCTTCGCCACGGCACGATTCAACTGACATTGGGTCATCGCTTGGTTCCTTGGGTCTTGAAGGGAAGAAAGCGACCGCCCCGGCTCGGGGCGATCGTGAAAACACAACCGCCCCTGAGAGCGAGTTGGTTGCGATAGATGCCAGTCCGTGGCCGCACAACCGTTGCGTACGTACCGGCCGGTGGCTGGTTCCGCAGCAGTCGCCGGGCCTTGTCCTTTGGCCGATTTCGTGATAAGATTACCTACGCTGAGGGGCTGTTTTCCCTGAATCAAGCCATTGCAAAATGGCAGGCAAACTGACCCGCTGCGGTGTTGGCGAAACGTGCCGCTTCGCCGGGCTGTTGGCATCGTTCAACCGAAGGGGGATTGCGGAGTTATCATGAGTAGCACCCATGAAACGACTGGAGTCGTGGAGCACGGGAATGTCAAACTGCCTCCGGGGGTACAACTCCCTGAAGGTACGCCCGTCCGCGTGTCATGGGACGACATCGGGCCGGCGCCGGACGACCGGCCCTACGATCGTCACGCACTGACCGAGGAAGACGTGCGGGCAGATCTTGCATGGGCAACGAGAGACTCTCGCACGCAATGATCGTCATCGCCGACGCGGGCCCCATCCTCCACCTATACTGGGTTGACACGCTACCGTGGGCGCTTCCGCCTCAGCCGATCGACGTGGTTGCGGAAGTGTGGCAAGAGGTTGATCGGCATGAGTCACGTGCCCTGACCGACAGCCGGTTTCGGCGGAGGGTGGTGGCTGCTCCCCATCCGTCTGAGCTATCGTCGTGGAAGCTGGATTCGGGCGAGTTGGCCGCGTTGGGTTATGCGGTCAGTCAAAAAGACACGGACCGCGTCCTTGTTCTGTGCGACGAACGCGAGGCCCGCAAGGCCTGCACGCAGCTTGCTATTCCCGTGGTCGGGTCCATCGGTCTCATTGTCCGTGCCTTCCATGCCGAGCGCGTTGCCGGCGCGGTCGCGCAAACAGCGCTTTGCGACCTTCCACGGCGTGGGCGCCTTCATGTCACGGAAGCGTTGATGGAACTGGCCGTCGGGATGCTCTCCGATCACTAATTGACGCCGCTGCATGAGGGGTCAACGGCCTGGCACAAGCCAGTGGTCTTCGAGCCACCGGAGTTCGGCGGCCAGGGCTTGGCTGCGGGTCGGAAAGGCCGTTAGGGTTGGCCCGCCGACCGGCGAGAGATCGGCCGTCCACTGGCCGTCTGGGGTGGGCTCGACGTGCGAAGCCCGGCGAATATGGGGGCTGCCCAGCGAGTGCAGGTCAAGCGCTTCGCTGTAGATGCACCGGACCGTCCCATCCTGCTCAACGACAAGCTGCATGGCGTGCTCCAGGTTGTTCT
>CAYPWB010000837.1:0-1864 GCA_964414315.1 uncultured Planctomycetaceae bacterium
CGACCATCGCCGGGCTGCTCCCTCTGCTGGCCGAACGCAGCCTCCAGGCCCAGGTACTCATCCCCCTGGCCACCAGCATTGCCTTCGGGCTGATGGCCTCGACCGTGCTCGTGCTGCTCGTGATTCCCAGCCTGTACCTGATCCTGGCCGACTTCGGCCTGGTGGAAAAGCGGGCAGGTGAAGCAGAGGTGTAACCACGCCTGGCCTTTCTGGACGCCACGTTTTCCACGGCAGCGCTCCCCTCCCACAACGCGTCCCACCTCGCCGCCACTGCGGGCTATGGAATCCGTCGACGTCGCGCGCCCCGCCGCCGGAAGACGGTTGGGTCGATGACCCGGACGCCGACTGGGACAGCCGGCCGATTTCATCCGAGCAATCCGGGGACCTGACCTTCGTCGAGATGGAAGAGTTCCTGGCAACCTTCTGATTTTGCCTTCGCGGCGAGTCGGCCCGTGGAAGGTCCGTTTGTGCGGCAATGTGATGCCTTATTCAGGCTGGAGGGGCTAGCCGTCTGATGGCGTCCGCGGGTACCAACTTCACCGAGAAAGCTCCCGCCTGCTCCCACTTGATTTTCCCTTTCGCCCCATCTAGGCTTAACTTCTGTGAGAAGAATCAGATTTCCTATCCCTTCGTCTCTCCCTGTCAAGGAGTACTGGAATCATGAAGCATGTCCCAACTTTCCTTTTCGTCCTGCTCGTGGCGTTAGCGGTTTTCGGTCCCCTGGGATGCGACGTGCCGACCAACACGGGCAACCCCTACGGCCTTTCGGATTCCGAGATCGAGGAAGGCTTGGCGAGTTTTCGGGATCAGGTTCGCGAGGATATCAAAGAACACCCGGTGATCGTCGAACATATTGGCACGATTTCCGCAATTGAATTGGACATGGACGCCTCGGAAAAACTCCCCGGTGAAAACGACTTCGTCTTCAATCTCACGGGGTCGAACGGCCAAGGCGTGTTGACGGCCACCTGCATCACTATCGACGAAGATACGGAAGACGTGACCGCAGGCAGTCTGAAGATATCAACCGGGGAGACGATTTCGTTGTTCGAATAGGGCGGGAAAAGGGGACATTCTACTTTTGTCGGCTGCATTGGTAGGGAAGAATACTCCTATGCCCAGAACAGCACGAGCCTCGGTCGGCCGAATGTGCTACCATGTCCTCAATCGAGGCAATGGCCGCGCCGAAGTCTTCCACAAACAGGACGACTATGCGGCCTTCCTGAAATTGCTCGGCGAGGCCATCGACCGGGTGCCGATGCGGCTGTTGGGCTATTGCCTGATGCCGAACCATTTCCATCTGGTCGTCTGGACGCTTGACGACGGCGACCTCGGCCGATGGATGCAGTGGCTGTTGACCTCGCACGTACGGCGACATCATCGCCACTACCGCACCAGCGGCCATGTCTGGCAGGGGCGGTTCAAGGCCTTCCCGATCGAGGAAGACGAGCACCTGCTGACCGTCCTGCGTTACGTCGAACGCAATCCAGTCCGGGCGAAGACGCTCGGCGTCCGCAAGGCGCAGCGTTGGCCGTGGTCGTCGATCGGCAGTCCGCCGAAGGACGTGGAGCGTCCGCCGCTGGACGTCGGGCCTGTACCGCGTGGCGACGACTGGTTATCCTGGGTGAACGAGCCGCCCGCCGAGGCCGAGCTGGCGGCCCTCCATGAGAGTCTCCTGCGTGGTTGCCCTTTCGGGACACCGGTCTGGCAAGAGTCGACCGCAAAGCAACTTGGGTTGGAGCATTCCCTGCGCCCCCGCGGACGGCCAAGAAAGAGACCGGAAAAGTAGAATGTCCCCTTTTTCTCGCCCATCGCTGATGAGCGGTTGCCCGACGTACATCTCGTAGTGCATCAGGGTACCGAA
>CAYPWB010000838.1:0-1863 GCA_964414315.1 uncultured Planctomycetaceae bacterium
CCGACTGGAGCGAGCGCATTTGGCAGCGGTACGAGCGCATCACCGGCAAGCCCCGCCCGCCCATGTTTCAACCACGCAAAGAGAACGACGGCGAGGATATGGACTCGATGGAATGAGTACCCAGCACTGAGTACCCAGCACTCAGTACTCAAAACCCAGTACTCGATGTTCACCCTCCCCCCGCCGCATCGTAAAGCGCCGTCACATTCGCCGTGGGCACGTCGGTTTGCAGCACGTGGCTGGGGGCGAGAATGTACCCGCCGCCACGGCCGAGGATGCCCATCATGCGGCGGGCCGTATCGGCCACCTCCTGCGGCGTGCCGCGGGGTAGCACATGCTGCGTGTCGATGGCCCCGTGCAGGCAGATGCGCCCGCCGAACTGCGCCTTGATCGCAGCCGGGTCCATGCCGTCGGCGGCCACCTGGATCGGATCGAGCACGTCGACCTCCAGGCCGACGATCCGCTCGATCAGCGGTACGATCGCCCCACACGAATGAAACATCACCTTCACCCGGTGGCTGTGGGCCATGTCCACCAGCCGGCGCAGGCGCGGGGCGAAGAAGCGGTCGAAATGGGCCGGGCCCAGCAGCAGCCCGTGCTGCGTGCCCAGGTCGTCGGCGATGCGCATCAGGTCGATCCGCCCCGGCGCGGCCGAGAACATGCGGTCGAAAAAGGCCTCGTAGAAGTCGGTGAATCGGTCCATGAGGAAGTCGGCCATCTCGGGCGCGGTGGCGAAATCGACCAGCATCTGCTCGATGCTGCGGAGGAACGTCGGGTGCTGGAAGACGCTCGGGCCCGAGGCCATTAGCGCCCGGCCGTTCCACGGGCGCAGCCGGTCGGCGAAGCGGGCGAAGTCGAACCAGTCGGGCTGCGGCCAGCGGTGCGCGGCCAGCTCGTCGATGGTTTGGCAGTCCTTCAATACGAACTCGCAGAAGGAGTCCTCCACGCCCATGGCCGTTTCCATGCGCCGGGTGCGCCAGCCCCAGTAGTTCTCGACCACGCCGCCGGGCAGTTCTCGCTCCTTCGGCACGGGACCGCAGTAAACCGGGTCGACCACGCCGCGCAGGTCGACGATATCGACCCCCAGCCGGTCCAGCAGCGCCTGGTGCGTCGTGCAGCCGAGATCGGCGTACAGCCGGGCGAGCGTATCGGCATTGGCGCTGAAGTCGACCGGCACCCGGTCCGGCTCGGCTCGATCGATTGCGGTCAAAACCCGTTCGCGACTGTTCATGCGCATGGTCTTCCGTAGAGACGGTATGTATGGGTTGTTGGCCCCGGGTGGGACTGTTGGAGTTCACGCTTGCGGCGTGCGAAGGAAGCATCAATCGGATTCAGCACGCTGAAGCGTGAACTCCAACTGCAAGACGTGTTGTTGCACTCGTGGGTCAAACCGTGTCTTGTTCGATAAACTCGGGAATCAGCATCTCGGCGGCGGGCCGGATTCGTTCCGCCTCGGCCGCGGGAATCGAGCGATACGGCCAGCGCATCCGCGCGCCGACGTCGGCCCATCCGCCCAGCACGGCCATGAAGCGGTCACACGCGGCGTTGCAGTATCCTTGTTCGACAATGAACGGCCGGATGCACTCGTCCATGAACCGCCGCAACCGCTGCTCCAGTTCGAGTGCCGCCGGCATGTCGGTTTGCATTTGGTCGGTCCAACGTTGGGCGGCCTTCGGGTTGAGGCACGCCGCGTTCGAATAGGCGCCGCGCGCGCCCCGGCGCACGCCGCTCGCCAGCAAATGGCCCGGCACGAACACGCTTAGCCGCGGCACGTGCCGGCGCATCGAGGCGTACCACGCGTCGTCGCCGCCGGCCGTCTTCCATCCTACCAGGGCCGGCACGCGCTGGGCCAGGCGGCCGACC
>CAYPWB010000839.1:0-1858 GCA_964414315.1 uncultured Planctomycetaceae bacterium
AGACCTCCCGTGAACTTCAGCGCATTCACTGCTGGCATTTGGCAAGATTACGATCAAAGCCTGCGCGAAGCCGCGACAAGATTGCCTATATTGCCAAAATCGGACCTGTCCCGTTTTTCTCGCGTGGTCATGGACTCCCGCTGCCCGTGGCTTCTTCCTCGCTTACTTCCAGGCCCTCATAGACCCACGAACGCGCCTGGTCGAGGTCGGCGTGGTCGAAGTAACGGATGGACGCCGTGGTGAACGGCTTGCAGAAGACGCTCATGCCCTTTTCCCACGCCTTGTCGCCTACCATGGCAATGCGTTCGATGTCGCTGAAATGCCTGGCGTCGAGTTTGACGTCTTCCCACAGCGCGCCGGCGCTCCATCCGTGGAAGTCGTCCATCTGGAACAGTACCCGAAGCTTACCATGCTGCTCGGCCAGCGCTTCAAAATCGGGGACCAGCCGTTCGTAATCCTCCCGGGTCAGTTTTTCCCGCACGCTTACGTTCAGCACCTTGCCTTGCGCCTCGTGTTTCAGTTCAACGCTCATGGAGTGACTCCTTCAGTTGCCGGGTTCACGGGAGAGTCCGCGGCGTCTTCACGCCGCTCGGCTTCGCTTGGCGGCTCGGAGACGTCCTGGGCATTGGGCCCCTCGACCTCCTCATCGGCTTCGTCGATCACTTGGCGCCCTTTTTCTACGGCTTCTTCCGTGTCGCGAATGACCTCTTCCTTGTCGATAATGACCTCGATCTTTTCGTCCGTGCTGCGAACATAGAACCAGCCGAGTCCGGCGGCTACGACGGCCAAAATGGCCAGCAGAATGATCCAACGCATGATTTTCTCCTTCGAACGCAATTCGGTGGAAGACGAACCGGATCAGTCTTCATCGCGGCCATGGACCCGAGCCGGGGGCGAGGTTGCCTCGACCGCCGAAAACGGCTCGAGGATCTCGTACCGATGGGTCGCCTGACTCGGGACCACCCAACAGTCGCCCGGCTCCAGTTCGACGACCTGGCCCTCCAGGTGCAAACGGGCCCGCCCCTGGAGGACGAATCCGACGGTTTCGTAGTCGCGCAGCGTTTCGGGCTTCGTTGCGCCCGGCGGTTCGTTCTCCCAAAGACGCATGGAAACCTGCGTCCCCGAAGCCAGGTATTTTTGGCCCTCCGGTCCCTTCGGAGACCGGGCCGATTGGAGTTTCTTGACGCTTGTGTCCGTCATGGGCAATGGTCCTCTCTTGACAACGCGGCAGCGTACGGGGATTGGCGGCTCAAGCTTTCTGGCTACTGAGCAGCTTGGCGTTCAGCGTAATGTCGGCTGCGGAAAGCACCTTCGAAACAGGGCAACCCTGTTTGGCGGCCTGAGCGATACGCTGAAAGGTCTCTTCGTCAACGCCGGGCACGTCGGCCTCGGTTTCCAATTCGATCTTCGGAATCGCGAACCCGTCGGAACTCTTCTCCAGGTGCACCTTGGCGATCGTCGCCACACGGACCGGAGGATGGCCGGCGCCGCCCAATTCGTGGGCCAAGGCCATCGAAAAGCAGCCGGCATGCGCCGCGCCGATGAGTTCTTCGGGGTTACTCCCTGAGCCGTCCTCAAATCGCGAGGCGAAGCCGTACGGGACCTCCATCCCCCCGGTACCGAGAGCCATCGTGCCCTGGCCTTGCTCTAAATTGCCTTCCCAGGCAGCACTTCCTTTGCGAACGACCATGAGTTGTCTCCTTTGATTCTATCTTGTGACTCGGGTTTTCTCAGCACTCCACGACGTTGTCGGATTAGTAGGGCAACTGGCGTGCCATGCGGCAAGAAATTGGCCGGGCGCCTGCCCTCGTTGTTGTACACAAATTGAAGTGGCGCAAAGGGCCACCGGCGGGCTCGT
>CAYPWB010000840.1:0-1852 GCA_964414315.1 uncultured Planctomycetaceae bacterium
CCGCCGCCGGGTTCACGGTGTACTTCCTCGACGGATACCGCAGCACGCCCGAGCTGTCGTTCGCCGTGCGCCACAAGGAGTGCTCGTGCGGCATCATGATTACGGCCAGCCACAACCCGCCCAGCGACAACGCGGTGAAGATCTACGGCCCCACCGGCGGTCAGTTGCTGCCGCCGTACGACAAGCAGTGCATCGACCGCATGCAAAGCGTTACGTGGATTCGTCACATATCTTTCCAGGAGGCCATGACCGAGGGCAAGGTCGTGTACTGTCAGGAGGAGGTCGATCGCGCGTTCCTCGATGCGGTGATGCAGCAGAACGTCGACGGCCCGCGGGCGATTAAGATCCTCTACTCGCCGCTGCACGGCGTGGGAGCGTCGGCCGTGTGCCCCGTACTGGAGCGGGCGGGCTTCGCTGACGTCGAGGTGTTCGGCCCGCACGCCAACGCCGACCCCAACTTCACCAACGTGCCCAACCACAGCGCGAACCCCGAAAACGCCGCCGTGTTCGATACGATGATCGAGCGCGCCCGCGGGACGGGCGCCGAACTGATCATGGCCACCGATCCCGATGCCGACCGGCTGGGTATCGCCGTGCCGCTTACGGCCGACCCGGCCGGCGAGTGGACCACCATCACCGGCAACCAGCTCGGCGCGCTGCTGGTCGACTTCATGTTGGCCGAGTTGCAGCGGACGGGCTCGCTCACGCCGGAACATTACGTGGTGAAAACGCTCGTCACCACCGAGCTGATCCGCCGCGTGGCCGACGGCTACGGCGCGACGACGGTGGGCGATTTGCTGGTAGGCTTCAAGTACATCGGCGGGGTGATGGACGAGCGGGGTATCGACCGGTTCGTCCTCGGCCTCGAAGAGTCGTACGGCTACCTGGCCGGCGGGCACGCACGCGACAAGGACGCGGCCGTGGCCGCCCTGCTGACCGCCGCGATGGCCGCGCGGGCGAAGGCCGAGGGCACCACGCTGGCCCAGAAGCTCGACGACCTGTACCGGCGGCACGGCTGCCACACCGAGGGGCAGTTCTCCGTGATGATGCCCGGCGAGCAGGGCATGGAAGACATGACGCGGCTGATGGCCCGGCTGCGCGAGGACCCGCCGGAGCAGCTTGGCGGCCTGCGCGTGGCCGCCTACCGCGACTACGCCGCCAACCGCCGCGTCGTGCTTGGCGGCGAAAGCAGCACGCTCGAAGGCCCGACCGGCGACCTGGTCTTCTTCGACTTCGAGCCGTCGGGCAATCACGTGGCGGTCCGCCCGTCGGGTACCGAGCCGAAGGTGAAGTTCTATCTGTTCGCCTACGACCCGCCGGCCTCCACCGCCGCCGACCTCCCCGGCACCAAAGCCGCCCAGCGAGACCGCCTCGCCGCGCTCGAGCGCGATTTGCGGCAGTATGCGGGGGTGTAGATGCAGGGTGGCCCGAGCGGCGATCATCACCCCTCATGGTATACGCCTTAACTATCAAGGGTTCTTCGGTTACCATAACGGGGTGGGGACAGGGCGGCAGGGCCGCCAACCAATGCAAGCTTCCGCTCGAATGCGGGGTCATGGCTTTGTGGAAAAGTTCACGATCTTGTAGTACAGAAAGGAGCGCTGCCGATGCCGGGCATGCAAAGCAGAGATGTCAAATCAGCCGCGCGGGAGTTGGTGGACGGCCTGCCGAATGACGCAACCTGGGACGACGTGATGTATCGCGTCTACGTGCGGCAGGCAATTGACGCCGGCCGTCAGGATGCTGCCGAGGGACGGTCGGCGGACGTCGCCGAGGTGCGCCGCCAATTCGGCCTGCCGGAATGAACGTGCGATGGACGAACACGGCACTCGGGCACTTGGCCTCGATCTAC
>CAYPWB010000841.1:0-1852 GCA_964414315.1 uncultured Planctomycetaceae bacterium
GTACTCGTCGGAAGTCTTCATATTAGACGTCGCGACCGAGCTGTCAACCCCGCACGCGTCCAGACGCCGAAATCCGGCAGGGGCTTTTCCACTTGCGGGAGGGGGGGGGATTCCGGCCGGCGCAGCCCGCGCCATGCCCACCATCACGCCAAGCACTGACTATTATAGGGTGTATATTGCCCCTCAGAAAGCCCGTACTTCGCCCTCCTGCTCGGCCTCGCCGTTGCTCAGAACGGCGCGGCGGATCAGCAGGAAGTTCTCGCCCTGATATTCGGTGAGGGTGCCGGTAACGCTCCAATAAGGGGGAGTCTGGTACTCGCCGATGACGTCGCCTACCCTTTCCAGGATCAGGTTCTCCAGCACCACGAACCGGCCTTCGCCAAGGTCGGTAAAGAAAGTCATTCGGTCGCCGGCCATGCGGAAGATGCCCGGCTGCTCGACCAGCTCGGTTCCTTCGCGGAGCCGGTCTTTATGGCCCCCCGAAGGCTGGGTTTTCTCGCCGGCTGCGGCGTCGGGAGCCGCAGGCTTGGCCCAGGGTGCGGGCTGCGCTGCCGTGCCGACCGTCTGGAGCCAAGCGGCGGCGCCAACGAGCAGCACCGCGGCAACGCACCCCATTGCAGCGGAGGCCGGCGGCAGTACGGCGGCTCGTCTGTGCGTTGGACGGTCAAAGGGATGGTACGTATGCAAAGGTGCCATGGCGCGGTCTCGGAAATGGAGTGAGGTGGCAAAGCGACGGCGCCTACTTCCCTTCCGGCCCCTTCATAATGAGCGACTGGAGGATCAGCGTCGCGGCCAGCGAAAGCATGGCCCAACCAATCCAATCGGCCGGAGCAATGGTCTTCTGGGCAAGCGGCTTCCCCGTTTGCGTCAGGGCAGGTGTGGCCGCGTTCACCGAGGCCAGCGGATGTCCGGTCCGTTCGGCCAGGAACTGGGTCAAGTCGGGAGTCAACTTGTACGACTCGACACAACGAAGTTGAAGGCCCAGGAAGAGGAACAGCATGCCTGCCAAAAACAGTTGGTTTCGGTTCAAATCGAACATGGCGTTCGGCTCCTACATCGCGGGACGGGCCTGGCGTCTCCCTTTTCTTTCATCGAACCGGCGTCGGCTTGGGTTGATGCAAGCTGCTCGACTGCGGGTTATTCGGGGCGCGGCGCGTCCGCACGCGACCCCCGTTCGACGCGCCGCGGGCCGGGTCGTCGCGATTGTGTGCAAGGCGCCGGTCCTGCCGGTTGGAACATGCCGACGGAGAAACAAAGGCCCTGCGACGGCCACAGGCCCGTACCGTCGGGGTTCCCTTGCGTCTTCGGCGGGCGCGGCGCCGGCGGCAACCTATACTTTCGAGAGGGGCATGCCGGTACCCGCCGTGCTGCGAGTCCGTCGGATGGGCCGCGGTGCCGCGTCCACTATTTGGGAGCGACCAAGAGATGTCAAAAAACGTACTCGTTGTGGACGACTCGATACTGATGCGCAAGATGGTGGCCGACACCTTGACCGACGCCGGCTGGCAGGTAGTGGGCGAGGCCGGCGACGGCCGACAGGCCGTCGAGCAATACCGTGAGAAACAGCCCGACGCCGTCACGCTCGACATCGTCATGCCGGACTTCAACGGCATGTACGCCCTGGAGCACATTCTCGAGACCGATCCGCAGGCCAAGGTGGTCGTTGTGAGCGCGCTGAACCAAACGCGCCTCATTTCCGAGGCCATCCGCAAAGGGGCCCAGGACTTCATCGCGAAGCCCTTCCTGCCCGAGCAGCTCCAGCAGACCATGAGCCACTGCGTGGCCGACGTGCCCGCTTAGCCGGGATTATTCACGAGAAGTAGGGTGGTGACAAGCAAGCCATGGGCTTGGT
>CAYPWB010000842.1:0-1851 GCA_964414315.1 uncultured Planctomycetaceae bacterium
CCGCAGACCGACCAGGCCGACGCCGGTTGGTCACTCGGCGAGATGATTATGGACGAGCGGATGCGCAACCCGGAGGAGCAGTTGCTCGAGCACGACAACCTCCGCCACGTGCTTGAGCAACTCGAAACGATGGACGAGCGGGAAGCGACCGTGCTGCGGATGCGGTTCGGACTCGACAACCACGAACCTCGCACGCTCAAGGAGATCGGCCAGGCCCTTGGGCTCACGCGGGAGCGGGTCCGCCAAATCGAAACCGAGGCCCTCAGCCGGCTGGCCGAGAGCCTCGAAGGTCCTCCGGTACTCGAGGAAGAACTCGAGCCCGCCGGGTACTTCTAGGAACGGCGAAACGGACCCGTTCCGCTTTCCCTTCTGTCTTGTCTGCGGGATGCGACCAAGATCGGCCCTTGTGAACGGTTTGGCGGTCGATGACAATAGGGGCCCAAGTAACCGTTCACGGGGAACGATCCGGATTTCCGCGGCGCAGAAGGCATTCTTCTTGAAGAACGTCCTATTCGCTGCGAAAATGGGACGGTCCCCTTCGCAAACCGCTTGGCAGCCATGCATGCTGAAATTCTCGCCATCGGCGACGAAATCGTTAGTGGCCTATTGCTCGACACCAACAGCCAACGCCTTAGCCGATGGCTTGAGGAAATGGGCGTCCGCGTGCTGTATCACACCGCCGTGCGCGATTCCCTGGAGGCGTGCACCGAGGTGTTTCGGCACGCCGTCGCGCGGGCCGACGTGGTCATTTCCACCGGCGGGCTGGGACCCACCGACGACGATCTGACACGCGAGGCCGTCGCACAGGCAACCGGCCGTTCCCTCGTGGTCGACCCCGCGGCCTTGGAGCATATCCGTAGCCTTTTCGCACGGCGCAATCGGACGATGACGCCCCGGAACGAGAAGCAGGCGCTCTTTCCCGAAGGAAGCCGCGTCGTGCGCAACCCGAACGGCACGGCCCCGGGCATCGACCTGCTGGTGCCCCGGCCGGGCCGCGATCCGGCCCGGATAATCGCCTTGCCCGGCGTTCCGGCTGAAATCGACGAAATGTGGCACGATTCGGTCGCCGACGCCGTTGGCACGTTCGCCGGCGGCGGGCGGGTGATCCGGCATCGGGCCATCAAATGCTTCGGAGCCGGCGAGAGCCAGATTGAGGCCGTGCTGCCCGACCTGCTCCGCCGCGGCCGCTACCCCGCGGTGGGCATCAACGCCAGCAAAACAACCATCATCTTGCGCATCACGGCCGAAGGCGCCACGGCACTGGAGGCCGACGCCGCCATGGAGCCCACGGTCGAAACGATCCGCGCCTGCCTGGGCAACCTGGTATTCGGCGAAGGGGACGACGAATTGCAGCACGCCGTCGGCCGTCTGCTCGAAACCCACGGCGCTACGTTGGCAACCGCCGAGTGGGGCACTGCCGGCCTGCTGGCCGACTGGCTGGGCGAGACGCCGCAGTGCCGGGGCCGTTACCTGGGCGGCCTCGTACTGCAGGACGGAGCGACCGCCTCCCGGGCTCTGGGTATTCCGCCGGAGCTTTCCGAGCGCCCCACCGTCGCCGGAAGCGCCCTTGCCGAACTCATGGCCGCAGGGTGCCGGGAACGGTTCGGAGCCGACTACGCGCTGGCTGTCGGCCGATTTCCCGAGTTCGACCCTGCTGCCCCGCAGCCCGCGAGCGTCCACTTCGCCTTGGCCGGGCCCGACGGCGTGGAATCGGAGGCCTATCCGTTCGCCGGGCATCCGGCGACGTTGAGAATCCTGGGCGCCAAACGCGGCCTGAACCTGGTGCGGCTTGCGTTGGAGCGGCTTAGGGCCCGCGAATGAATAACTGGCCGATTTGGACGGGCTGCGGCT
>CAYPWB010000843.1:0-1833 GCA_964414315.1 uncultured Planctomycetaceae bacterium
GGCGGCCGGGTATTCCTTGTAACGATGGACGGCCGCGTACTCGCGTTCGCGGGCCAACAACCCCCCAAGGATCCAACCGATGCCCATTGAATTCCGCTGCAACCAGTGCGGGAAGCTTTTGCGAACCGGCGACGACACGGCGGGCATGCAGGCGAAGTGCCCTTCGTGCAGTGCCGTGGTGCCGATTCCCTCGAACGCCCCGCCGGCGTCGGGTGCCGCGGTCGAGCCGCACACCGCGGGCATGACGGCGTCGCCGGTTGCCCCCCCTCCCCCGCCGCCTGGCGCCGATCCGGAAAATCCCTACCAGTCGCCCGGCGCGTATCCGACCACGCCCGCCGGAACGCCGCCGTCGGGGAACCTCCAGCCCACCGTCATCGACTTCGGCGACATCTTCTCGCGATCCTGGACGATCTTCCAGGATCAGTGGGGCATGTGCCTGCTGGTGCTGTTTCTGGTGTTTCTGTTCAACCTGATCGTCGGCAATGGACTCAGCTATGGGGGTTTTTTTCTGGGCCTTGCCGCCGACAGTCCCGGCCTGGCGAATTTCCTTTCGTTTCTCGGAAACTTCGTGGGGTGGCTGCTCACCGTTTGGATCGGGATCGGTCAGGCGTTGATCTTTCTGAACATTGCGCGCGGCAATCCCGTCGAGATCGGGCAGTTGTTCACCGGCGGACCGTACTTCCTTCGAATCCTGGGAGCCAGCATCATCGCCGGACTCGCCCTGGTGGTAGGTTTTGCCCTGCTGATTGTGCCGGGCGTGTTCCTGATGCTGATGTTCTGGCCCTTCTACTGGCTTATTATCGACCGGAACGTCGGGGTTTTCGATTCCTTTGAAATAGCCAAGCGGGTGACCGACGGCAACAAAGCGACCGTCTTTCTTCTCGGAATTGTGATGTTCGCGCTGACGCTCGTTTCCGCCATTCCGTGCGGTCTCGGCTTGCTCGTGACCGTTCCTTTCTTCAACGTCATGTGGCCGGTTGCGTACCTGGCCATGACGGGCCAGGCTACGGCCGACCAGCGGTTCCGACGCGCTCGCGAGTGGTCCAAACAGGGGCGGCCGAGCGAGGGCGGCGGCCCTGCGGCCGGTTCGCAGCAGTAAGGAGCCCTTTTCATGCCCATTGAGTTTCGCTGCCGCAGTTGCAGCCGGCTGCTTCGCACAGGCGACGGCACGGCCGGCCAGACGGCCCGCTGCCCCGATTGCGGCGCGCTGACGGTCATTCCCGAGGACGGCACGTCTCCGTCGGCTGCCTACGGGGCCGGAGCGCCGGGGGTCGGCTCGGGGGAACCGGCCTGGCACGGGGCGCCGCCCCCGCCGCCGGGCTCGGCGCCCGATCCATTCGACGCCGGGGCGGGCGAGGCCGGCGCGAACCCTTACCAAACCCCCACCCAGTCCGGCATGCCCGGCTACGGCTTGCAGCCGCGCAGCGACGGCCGGGCAACCGCCTCGCTGGTGATCGGCATTGTCGGCCTGCTCCTCTGGTGCTGCCCGCTGGTCGGCGTGCCGCTGTGTGCCATCGGCCTGGCGCTGGGGGTGATTGCCGCGAAGTCGGAAAGCCGCAACGTGGCCGTGGCCGGCATCGTGCTCAACATCATCGGCCTGCTGCTCTCGCTAGTCAACGGCCTGATCGGCGCCCTGATGGCCGTCGTCGGATAGGCCGCGGCGTCAGCCGTACGGTGCGCGTGCGTCGGCGAGTGGTTCCGGCCGCACGTTGCGCCGGCCGAAGGGTTGCGGCGACGCCGCGCGAGGAAGTATTCTACGATGTTTGAGGTGAGTAGTATCGAGGCACTGGCCGAGCCAGTGGCACCCATCCGTTCCCTGATTCACGGCGGAAT
>CAYPWB010000844.1:0-1828 GCA_964414315.1 uncultured Planctomycetaceae bacterium
CACCCTCCGGGCCGTTCCGGCAAATTGGACCTGTCCCCTTTTCCACACTGCCCGGCGTCGGTCACCTTCACCAACCGCGACAGGCTGAACGGGCAGCGCGTCATGTAGCCAACCAGACGCTCGATGCCAGCGCGGTCGCCGGCGGGCAGGAACACCGACTGATCCACACTGAAGCCCGAATGCGGCTGACCAGGACCACCAAGGCCCCCGCTCTTCGGATGGTGGCCCGGCGCTGAAGCGAGGTGTGCCCCGTCGCGACCGCGGACGGCCTTTCTCCGACGGGTGCCGGCAGGGCAGCCCCAACACTTCGGCCCACAACGGACGCAACACGACGCATTCGGATGGAACGATTCATCCAGTTCACGGCAATTCTCCTACTAACGGTACGGGGTAGCCAAAATGGTGTTCCCAGTGCGTCGTCACGTGACGCATTTGCGCGGCGGCAGCCACGTCGACGATCGCCTCCGCATCGAAGCCGTCCGCCTGGAAGTGACGCACGTGCCGCTTTCCCTCCTCGTTGGCCTTCACGTTCCAGTGGACGAACAGGCCGAAGCGGGCCTCGCGGAACCAGGCCAAAGCGGCCGCCCGCGGATCGCGCGCAAACAGCCCGGCATGCCCGGACAGATGCGGGGGCACGGGCGCGGCCCCGGCGGCGCAAACAGGTCCAACCCGGCCGGCGGCAGCCAGCGACAGGGCAACGCAAAAGTCTCTGCGGTTTATGGGCTGTTTCATGGTGCTATGGAATCCTATCACTGGATGTTGATGTGTACCGTCTGCGGCGCAGCCACGTGAACCTCATCGCCAAGCGTGACGATCAGTTCGCGATCGGCGGTGGCGAACGCCGCGGGGATCGGTTCGTCGCCGAGCGTGACGCGCACGCGCCGGGGCACAACGCCTTCCGCCAGTTCCAGCACGATGGTGCGCACGTTCAGCTTGCCGGAGGCGAGTTCGATGGCATGTTGCTGCGTCTTGCCGGTGATGGTTTGCGAGTAGACGCCCCATCCTTCACTTGCGGTGAAGAACGAGATGTGATCGTCCGGTCGCCACACCGGTTTGAACCCGATGCGCCGTTCCGGCCCGTGGTGGAGGAAGCCCTGGGCGGCGAGCAGCAGCGACCAGGAGCTTTGCGCACGGCTGTAGAAGGCACCGGACTCGTCGTCGCCGAACGGGTTGCCTCCGTACTCCCATGCCGTACGATGGAGCGGCTGGCGCAGGCGGCCGTCGTGCCGGTCGGCAATTGCCTTGACCACGGTGAATCCTTCCTTGAGCAGACCGGCCTGGATCATGGTCGCCGCGGCGGCGTACTCGAAGCCGGTCAATACGCATTGGTTATAGCCGAAATCCCGTTGACCCGCCGCGCCCTCGGGACGTTTCTTCGGCCAGACGCAGTTGACCAGGCCGGGGTCGTCGTCCACCACCCACAGCGGCCAGTTATGACCAGTGTGGTCCAGGCGGAAGTTGTAGCGGAAGAGATTCCGCAGGGCGGTCCGCTGGTTCGTGCGGTCGTAGATCGTCCCCAGATCGAGTTGGTCGGCCCACCACTGGCCCAGCAATTGGTCCACATGGCTGCCGTTGCCCAGGACCGATCCGCGGATCGCCTGCGGATGAGGCGGTTTATGGCGCATCTCGTAACCGTTTTCCAGATACCAGTTGTGCGGGGCTCCCTCCTCCAGGATCTGCTCATAGTATTGGCCGTTGAACAACGTCTTGCCTTGAGTCGCGCTGGCGCGTTGGTGAATGGCCGCATAGCGCGCGGCGGTAGTTTCATCGCCGATCGTTTCCGCCATCTGCTCGCAGGCGCTCAAGGCGGCGATGTACAGCGAGCCGT
>CAYPWB010000845.1:0-1824 GCA_964414315.1 uncultured Planctomycetaceae bacterium
GACCGCCGCGACCAACGGAAATCGTCCCGCCCGGGGATTTTGAGGACACGCGGCACGCGACCGGCCGCTGAATCGGTCGCACTACTAGGCTATGGAGGAGGTATTGAGATGCGAGACCTACAATGGAGATCGGATTTGTGGACCGAAGAGACGCTCGACGCAATCGGGCTTCCTTACGTCTTGCAGGATGTCGATCTTGCCGACATCGACTGGACGGCATCTGCGCACAATGGGGCACGGCTGGATCGATCCATTGTGGTAACCGTTCACACCCTGGCGGTCAATGATAGGGCGGGTTGGCCGGCGAGGTGGGCTTGGACGGTGGCGGTGAGGTAGTCGAAGGTGTTACGGTTTTGTTGGCGGCAGGTCTCGATGACCGTGAGCATGGTTTCGACGAAGCGGCTACCGGCGTCACTCTGCGTGCCGAAGGAGAGTTTACGCCAGATCACCGCGTGGCGTAATGCCCGTTCGCCGGCGTTGTTGGTCGGTTCGATGCCCTCGTGACGGACGAACATCCAGAGCCAATCGCGATGCTCGTACAGTTCCTCGCACATCCCGACGATCGACTTGTTCCCGCTGCCGATACCGCGCAGCAGCAAGCGCTCCACCTCGCGACGCACCGGGGCCATGCGGCGGACGAAGGCCGTGCGGCTGATTTTCCCGTCGTGGTAATCGCCCCAGTGCTCAAACAGTTTGCAGGTCATTCTCCGCAGGTCGTAGCCCAGCCGCCGGGCCTGGTTGTCGCCCCGGTCGATCAAGGCTTGGAAGTCCCGTTTCAGGTGAGCCCAACACCATTGAATGCGACCCACCCGCCAATACATCTTGGCCCGGTCGCAGGTGACGATTCCCTCGAAGGCGTCGGTCAACAGGTCATCGACCGCCGTGGCCGCCCGCGTCGCTCGGATGGCGAATACGCTGAAGGCCCCGGCGACAAACGTCCACAGCCAGGCCTTCCCGTTCTCTTGCTTCGTGCCCGTCTCGTCGGCGTTGACGTGCTCTTGCTCGGGCAGCTTGGCGACCAACTGCTCATACGCCGGCCGAGCCGCCGCGGTGACTTGCCTTTGCATCTTCACCGTCAGGGCCGCACAGCACGGTTGGCCCAACAGCGTGGTGAGGAACTCCGCCGTCCGCCGTTTGCTCTGCCGATAGTAGGCCATCAACAGGGCGGTGAAGGCCATCAGTCGCGGACCCGATTGACCCTGCGGTACCCCCGGCGGCAGTTCCGCACAGGTCCTCTCGCCGCAGCAAGGGCAAAAGAGCCGGTGCCGCTGATACTCGGTCACCAACGGTTTGATCTCCGGCAATTCCCATACCTGATGCCGCAGCGGCTCCGGGTCGCTGCCCGCGAGCCTTTCGCCGCATCGTCGGCATTCGGTCGGCCGCAGCGGTTGCACGTCGTCGCATTCGTCGGTGGGGATCAACGGGCGCTCATGTTTCTTGTGTCCGGGCTGGCCACCCCGCTTCTTCTTCGACTTCCGCTTCCGTGGCTTCGGTTTGGCATGCGGATGCTGCGTACTCGGCGGCAGCGACGAGTTCTGTGGCGTCTTGCGACCGCGTTCCAGTTCCGCGATCCGCGCTTCCTGTTCGGCAATCGTCGCCAGCAACGACTGAACGAACGTGCGGACCGCCGGCGTCATCTCGGCGTCGAGTTCCGGCGGAATCGCGGTGGGATGCGGCTTGGTGGACGACATAGTGCATGTCGTCCCAAAAACCGCCGCCCGTGTCCAGATCAATTTCGTGAAAATACAACCCCAGGCCGTGACCGGTTACACGTGAAGTGCTTCACGCGTTTCCCTGCCGCGTTGTATTCGCTGTATTCCAGAA
>CAYPWB010000846.1:0-1810 GCA_964414315.1 uncultured Planctomycetaceae bacterium
CTTCGGGGCATTCCCTTGGGAACGGTTCTCCCTACGGCTTGCAGCCGGGCCGCGGCGAGTGTACATTAGGGGGTTCGCAGGTGGGTAAGCATCGGCAAAGAAAGAACTGACGCATTTTCTTCCCCCTCACCCTACCCGCTCCCACCGAGGGAGAGGGGACTTCGGACAGTTATTTCTTTGCCGATGCCAGGTGGCTCGTGAGGTTCCTGTCGGGCTGCGCCCGGCCGAGCCGATGATGATAGGCAATACACCGTCTTTCAAGACATCAGGAGTGTGATGGTATGACCATGGACAAGAGTTTGCGGGTGCGTGCCGGACTGGCTCGTGCGCGCAGCGTGCTGACACGCGCCGAACGGATCAACCGGCTGAAGCAGGCCGAGCGGTGGGAGGAGGGGCGAAGCCCCCTGGGGCTGCCCAAGGTGCGGGTCTTCAAGCTTGCCTTGAAAAAGAAGAAAAAGAAGAAGGAAGAAGAGCCCGCGAAGTAACCCGCTCTCGCATTGGAGCTTCCCATGCGGGTGTCGTTGAACTACGGCCGGGCCGGCCTCGAGGTCGAACTGCCCGACGCCAATGTGGTCAAGGTGCTCCGGTATCAGCCGGCCGATCCGCTGCCCGAACCCTCGGCCGCCGTGGCGCGGCGGCTGGCCGAGCCGGTGGGCGCGCCCCCGCTGGCCGAACTGGCGCGGGGCCGGCGCGACGCCTGCGTCGTGATCTGCGACGTCACGCGCCCGGTACCCAACCCGGTGCTCCTGCCCCCGCTGCTCGAAACGCTGGAGCAGGCGGGCATGGCGCGCGAGCGCATTCTCATTCTGGTGGCCACCGGCATGCACCGGCCGAACGAGGGCGACGAGCTGCGCGAAATGGTCGGCCCGTTCGTCTTCGACAACTACCGCATCGAGAACCACCACGGGCGGGAGTTGGCCGAGCACACCCACCTCGGCGCCAGCCCTCGCGGGCTGCCGGTGTGGATCGACTCGCGATACGTGCGAGCCGAGTTGAAGATTACCACAGGCCTGATCGAGCCGCACTTCATGGCCGGTTTTTCCGGCGGGCGGAAGCTCATTTGCCCGGGAATCGCCGCCCTGGAAACCGTGCGCGAGTGGCACGGCCCCCGGTTCCTCGAACACGAGAACGCCCGAACCGGCTGCTTCGCCGGCAACCCGGTGCACGAGGAGAATACGGCCATTGCCCGCATGGCCGGCTGCGACTTCATCGTCAACGTGGTCCTCGACGACCGGCGGCGCATTCTGGAGGTGTTCGCCGGCGACATGGAGGCGGCGCTGGAGCGGGGCGTCGAGTTCGTCCGCCCGCTGGTGACCGACACCGTGCCGGAACCGGTCGATATCGTCGTTACCAGTTCCGCCGGCTACCCGCTCGATACGACCTTCTACCAGTCGGTCAAGGGCATGGTGGCGGCGTTGCCCATTTTGAAGCCGGGCGGCACGATCGTCCTGGCGGCCGGCATGAGCGAGGGCATCGGCAGCCGGGAGTTCCAGGGGCTGTTTCGGGAACATGCGTCGCTCGAGGAGTTCATGCACTGCATCGTGCACGAGGGCTACTTCGTAATGGACCAGTGGCAACTGGAGGAGCTGGCCAAGGTGCGGCGTCATGCCAAGGTGCGCGTGGTGACCGACGGGCTACCGACCGAAACGCTTTCCGGGTTGTTCGTCGAGCCGGCCGCAAGCGTCGAGGCCGCCGTGGCCGCCGCGCTTACGGAGCACGGCCCCCAGGCCACCATCGCCGTCATTCCCGAAGGCCCCTATGTACTGGCCGAGTTGGGCGGGTGAGTGGGGCGCTCCAGCGTGCCTGTTGG
>CAYPWB010000847.1:0-1809 GCA_964414315.1 uncultured Planctomycetaceae bacterium
GCCCTGACGATTGAACCCGGCGAGCGCGTCTGCCTCATCGGACGCAACGGCGAAGGGAAAACGACCCTGCTGCGGCTCGTCGACGGGCAAATCGAGCCCGACGGCGGCGAAATCATCCGGGGGCAGGGCGTCACCACGGCGATGGTCGCGCAGCAGGTGCCGGCCGATCTGGCGGGCAGCATTTTCGACCTGGTTTCCGGCGGACTAGCCGAACAGGGCGAACTACTGGCCGAGTATCACCACGTGAGCCGCCGATTGGCCGAACGCGACGAGCCGGCACTGCACGCCCAACTCGACGAACTGACCCACCGGCTCGAACTCTCCGGAGCGTGGAGCGTCGAGCAGCAGGTGGAAACGATCCTCTCGCGCATGGGGCTCGACCCCGACGCCGAGGTAGCGACCCTCTCAGCCGGCATGAAGCGCCGCGTACTCTTGGCCCGGGCGCTGGTGCAACAGCCCGACCTGCTGCTCTTGGACGAGCCGACCAACCACCTCGACATCGCCACCATCGAATGGCTCGAGGAGTTCCTGCTGCGGCACGTCGAAACGCTGCTGTTCGTCACGCACGACCGCCGGTTCCTGCGGCGGCTGGCCACGCGGGTGCTCGATCTCGACCGCGGGCAACTCACCTCATGGGCTTGCGATTACGACACGTACGAAGCCCGGAAGGAGGCCGCCCTGGCCGCCGAGGCCGCCCAGCAGGCCGAGTTCGACCGCCGGCTCGCGCAGGAGGAGAAGTGGATCCGCTCGGGCATCCTCGCCCGGCGAACCCGCAACGAGGGCCGAGTGCGCCGGCTGGTGGACATGCGCCGGCGGCGGCAGGAGCGACGCGACCGGACCGGCACTGCCCGCATGCAACTCCAGGAGGCCGAACGTTCCGGCCGGCTGGTAGCCGAACTGAAGAAGGTGTCGTTCGCCTACGACGACCGGCCGATCGTGCGCGACCTTTCCACCGTGGTCATGCGAGGCGATCGGATCGGCATCATCGGCCCGAACGGCGTGGGCAAGAGTACGCTGCTGCGGCTCATCCTGGGTGAATTGAAGCCCACCGAGGGCACGGTCCGGCACGGCACCAAGCTGCAAGTGGCGTACTTCGACCAGCTCCACGCGCAGCTCGACTTGCAGAAGACGGTGGTCGAGAACCTCTCGCACGGAAGCGACACGGTTTCCGTCGACGGCAAGAAGAAGCACGTGTACGGCTACCTGCAAGACTTCCTGTTCACGCCCGAGAGGGCCAAGAGCCCGGTGTGGCAACTTTCCGGCGGCGAGCGGAACCGGCTGCTGCTGGCCCGGCTGCTGGCCCGGCCGTCCAACGTGCTGGTCATGGACGAGCCGACCAACGACCTCGACGCCGAGACGCTCGACCTGCTCGAGGAGCTTCTGCTCGATTACGCCGGCACCGTGTTGCTGGTGAGCCACGACCGCGAGTTTCTCAACAACGTAGTCACCAGCACGCTGGTGTTCGAGGGCGACGGTCGCGTGGGCGAGTACGCCGGCGGATACGACGACTGGCTCGCCCAGCGCAAGCTGCCTGCGATGGAACGCCCGCGTGCCGAGAAGCCGAAACCGGAGAAATCCAAGCCCGAGAAACCCAAGCCCGCCTCGCGGCAACTGAAGTACAAAGAGAAGCTGGAACTAGAGGCCCTGCCCGTGCAAATCGAGCAACTCGAAGCCCGGCAGCGGCAGCTCCACGCGACGATGGCCGAACCCGAATTCTACCGGCAGGACCGGCAGCGCATCGTCGAAACGACCGCGGAACTCGAAGCGGTCGACCGGCAACTGGCCGAGACGTTCGCGCGATGGGAGGAG
>CAYPWB010000848.1:0-1796 GCA_964414315.1 uncultured Planctomycetaceae bacterium
CCCGGCAGAGGAACAGAAACGGCAACCTTTCCGCTGGCGCGTTTTCACCACCCCACGTCGCTGCTACTTCTGGCGGTATGCGAACACTGCTTCGGGGTAGTTCTAGCTGCTTTTATTGGGATTGAGTGGCGAAGCTGCGAAGACTTTGTTATATTCACGGTTGGTATATTTCGCCCAGCTTTGCAAACCGCCGGGCGAGCGCGGGGCGTTCGGTTTCTGTTGCTGCCCCCAGGGGAAATCGGGACAAGCGGATGAGGCTGTTCGTTGACCCTCAGGCGAGTCGCTTGGGTAAAGGTAACAAACGATTGGGAGGTCTTCTCATGAACTCCGCAGTAAGAGCATTGCTCGCAAGATGGTTCCGTCGCACGGTTTGGCTCCTGTCGGCGATCGTCGTTTGGCTTGCCTTCTTCAGTCATTCGTGGGTCGCGGCGGCGACGGTGGGCTACTGGCGGCTCGACGACGCGGCCGGCAGTTCGGTCACCACGGCCGCGTCGACGGTGAACAACGCCCTGTTGCAGGGGAGCGGCGGTGGCGCCACGCTCCCGGTTTTCGTTGCCGACGTGCCGGGCGCCACGATCCTCGACGGCGTGGGCGGCACGCCCGTCGGCGCCAATGCCACCTCGGTCCAGTTCGGCAGCGGCAACTACGTCGACATCCCCTTCCACACACTGTTGCAACCGGCGGACTTCACTGTCGAGTTCTTCATGAAGGCTGAGAATCAAGGCGGCTGGCCGGGAATCGTGCAGAAGCCGAAAGCTCTGGGTGGAACGGCCATCGGGCCGGGGAACGTCTCGTGGGGCGTCGGGAAGGATAATGCTGAGCAGGCGTTCGTGCGGGTCGACTCGCAGACGACCTTCAACCGCAACTTCAGCATTCCCGGCTCAACGGCCGACGGCTATTGGCACCATTTCGCACTGACTTACTCGGTGGGTACGTGGCGGCTGTACCGCGATTACGGACTAATCTCCACTGCCACCGGTCAAACAATCGACTACGACGGCCTCAGCGGCTTGCGATTCGGTAACGCCCCCACTGATTTTTGGTCATATAACGGTTTGCTGGACGAAGTGCGGTTCTCCGACTCCGTCCTGCTGCCCGAGCAGTTCCTGGCAGTCCCATCGGGCACCTTATACTGGGACGGGGGCGACGCCGACGGCGCCACCGGCGCGATGGGCGGCACCGGTACCTGGAATACGAACGTCACGGCCAACTGGTACCCGGGCTCCGGCACTACCGACGTTCCGTGGAACACGCCCGGCCCCAACGACGCAGTTTTTGGCGGCACTGCCGGCACGGTAACCATTGCCGCCGGAGGTGTTACGGCACACTCGGTCAAGTTCGACACCGCCGGCTACACCGTTCAGGCCGGCCCGCTGGCGCTGGTCGGCGGCGGCGTTGCGGCCAACCAGAACGCTACGATCAGCGCGCCGATCACCGGCGTTTCCGGGCTCGAAAAGTCCGGCGCCGCCACGCTGACCCTCACCGGTGCGAACACCTACACCGGCGGAACGACCATCAGCGGCGGCACGCTGCAGATCGGCAACGGTGGAACCACGGGCACGCTCGGCACCGGCCCCGTCACCGTCACCTCGCCCGGCAACCTGACCTTCAATCGATCGAACGACTACGTAGTAGCGCACGTAATTGGCGGCTCCGGCAGCCTCACGCAAGCGGGCAACGGCACACTCACGCTTACCGGCAACAACAGTTACACCGGCGGAACGACCATCAGCGGCGGCACGCTGCAGATCGGCAACGGCGGAACCACGGGCGCACTGGGAAGCGGCAACGTCGTC
>CAYPWB010000849.1:0-1792 GCA_964414315.1 uncultured Planctomycetaceae bacterium
CGGCGCTCGGGCGTACGTTAATCAAATTTTAACACGCAAAAATCGTTGACTTCGCTCCGGCGATTCGGTATATTCTCCGGCAATGAACGTGACGCGCCTCTTGATGCCGCTGCATCTCGCGTCGGGCTCCATTGTTCGGTCAGGGACCGGCCTGCAAAATTGGAACGGTGTCTCCAAAGGTCGGGAACACCGTTCGTCAGCAGCACCCGCTCCTCACTTCTCATCCACATCGTCACCACGCCCGCCATTTCCTCTTCATCAACCAAGCCTCGGCCAGGGCTATGGTCCGGCTCTCGCTGGGCTTAATCGTGTACGCCGCCCATCGATCATCACGCCGAATGTACAAACAAGTGCCGCCGAAGCTTTCGCCCGACATGCTCGTTGCCATGAACTGAACCAAGACCCTCGTTCGATCTTCGCTTACTTCAGCAATCTTCGGCCTGCGCTGATACGAGTACCAGGCCGAGGGCTCGGCAACCACCTCGATTGGAAGGCCGAAGTAGTGGAACAATGCCTCTTGCACGCTGCATTCTTCGCCGGTGTCCGTATAGACGAAACTACCTTTCTCATCCAGCGTCATCGGCAGCCGCTCTTGGCCTTTTCCCAATCTGCGAAGGCTGGCATCCAGGTAACCAAGCCCATGAAACGTCCCCCTCGTGTCGCTGGCAATCGTCTTTGCGAGCTTGGCCGCCTGCCCTCTGGCGACCTCCGACCAGTTTCCACGGCGACGTTCGACTTCCAGCAACAACTCGTGTTTGGCACCGGTCAACGGCGTGATCCTGGCCCAGACCTCCTTGTGGGGTTCGGGATCTTCATCCTGTCGTTGACGTTCCAAGTAGAAACGGCCACGGGCTACCCGTACCTGAATGCCGAATTCAGACAACACGGGCGATGCCGCAATGCACTTTTCCAGGGCTTGTACAATCCGTATTTGTTCGGCTTCTGTCAGTCGGCGTACTTCTGGACGAGATGTCCGTGTTCGTTCGGGCCATCGTCTTCGCCATCCCATCACCTACTCCTCCTCGCCTATCGCAGCCTGGTCTGCCGGGATGTAGGGGATGAGGCCCTTCTCGAAGGCCATTTCCTGGACTTCCCTTGGTGCGTGCCGCACATCCATGATGAATCCATTGACCTCCAGCATCCAGACTCTCGGGTTGTCGTCCATCTTGCTGGGCAGCGTCCAGCGAGGATCGAAGTTCCCGATCTTGAACATCTTGCGGATGGCCTTGGACTTGCCCTGCCCGGTGCTCTCAGCCACGCCAAACGCCCGGTCGATCAGCGGCAATCTCAGATGGGGATTTTGTTTTGGGTCATCGAGGTAGTTGACCCAGCCGATGGTTCGCACGATCCCGCAGGCCCAGGTCTCAGGTTTTCCTCGAAGAAGCGGCGACGGTCGTTTCCTCGCCAGGGCCAAAGCCAACTTGCGGCACAGTTCGGCATACTCCTCGTTGAGGAACTCCCGGCAAAAGACATCCGTCATTTCGGTCAGTTCCTCGGCAATCGACTTGGCCTGGGCGGATGGCGACGGACCACCAGCAGCAGTCGTCGCCTTCCGTGGTCGCTTCTTGGACTTCTTCTTCACGAGTAACGGGGCAGCCTGGTCCCCAAGCGACGTGATGATGCCAAAGACTTCCTTGGCCTGTTTGTACTCTTCGTTGAGCGTTCTCTTGATACCGCCACCAAAAGTGATGTTGTATCCCGAGATCAGACCGTCGTAGATGATCTTTTCCTGGAAGGGCAGCAGGACGGTCGTTACCAACCTGGGCAGGGATGGGCCGATGACTTCCTCTAA
>CAYPWB010000850.1:0-1792 GCA_964414315.1 uncultured Planctomycetaceae bacterium
GTCAGAATGACTTACGACTCGACAGTGCCATTCGGGACTGTCCCCTTCGCATACAGCGGAGAAAACAGCCCGCGCCGCCGACCCGTGAACGGCTACGATTCTCACAAGCCCTCACCCCCGGCCCCTCTCCCAAAGGGAGAGGGGAGTCTGCGGACAGACTCAAACTCCCCTGACGGTTGCGGCAGACGCCGCCAACAACGACAATGGGAACGGTGCCCTTTTGTCAACACCCGGAGGTTCGATCGATGCCTGGCCGCACGCTTCTTGTCGCTGCAGTTCTCGTAGTTCTTGGGGTCGGTTGCTGTCGGACGGCGGCTGAGGATCGGGTGCTGTTCGAGAAGGAGTCGGCGTACAACACGGTTGTGGTGACGGAGGATGACCAGGGGCTGCGCACACTTTGGTTCGAGAAGGGCGGGACGCGGCAAAGCGTGGTCAAGGTGGACGACCCGGACCACCTGGAACTGAAATATGCACGGGTGATGCCCGTGGGGCTGGCGTTTGTCGAGGCCCCAAAGCGGGTGCTGGTCGTCGGGCTGGGAGGCGGTACGATCCCCACCTTCCTGCACGAGCACTTTCCCAAGATGCAGATCGACGCGGTCGACATCGATCCGGTGGTCGTCGAGGCGGCCAAGAAGTTCTTCGGCTTTCGCGAGGACGAAACGATGCGGGCGTACGTGGAGGACGGTCGGCGGTTCATCGCCCGATCGCCCGGCCGGTACGACGTCATCTTTCTCGACGCCTTCGGCAGCGACAACATCCCCTACGCCCTGGCCACGCGCGAGTTCCTCCAACTCGTGCGCCGGGCGCTGACACCGGAGGGCGTGGTGGTGGCGAACGTGTGGAGCCGGTACTCCAACCCGCTCTACGACTCGATGGTCAGAACCTATCAGGACACCTTCGAGGAACTGTACGTTTTCGACGTTCGCGGCGCCGGCAACAAGATCCTCATTGCGGTGCCGCGCAAAGTGTCCGTCGATCGAGCCGTGCTGACGCGCCGGGCCCGAAAGATTTCCCAAGAAAACGAGTTCCCCATGGACCTGGGAAACGAGGTAACCTACGGCTTTCGCCCCCCGGGCACCGACGGCGCCCGCGGCGAGGTGCTGCGCGACGAGGACGAGCAGCGGAACGCCGGGTAGCAAGCATAAAGCTGCGACCGTCGGTTGCCGGCCCCAAGCCAACAGGAGCGTGCCATGTCCGACCTCAATCCTTACCAGTCGCCGTCTGCGGCACCGGCCGTACCCGAGCGGTCGCAGAAGCAGTTGCGGACCGGCCGCAACCGACACGTGTCCCGTCCTGGTTTTGCAATACTGCTCCTCGTGGGTTTCCTGGCTGCCATCGGCTCGATCCGTGCAAACGAGGCTGAAGTGCAGCTCGCCGAGCCGTTCCGCTCGGAATACTCCGGCGAAAACGCGACGGGCGACCATGTGATTGCCTTGTGGCAATTCAACCAGCCGGAGCCGGCGGCCGACGCGTCGGGCAATGGGCATGAACTGACCCTGCGCGGGGCGGAGTTCGTCGAGGGCGGCCGCTTCGGCGGGGCGCTGCGGTCGCAGCGAGGTTGGCCCGAGGCGGACGAGCCACATCAGGCCCGGGCGAAGAACGGTCCGAGCCTCACGCCCGCCGGGGCGTTCACGATTGAAATGTGGCTTCATCCGGAGGAGGAACTGCGAGACTATCCCGACGCCTTCCTGGTCGACAAGAAGTACGTTTCCGACAACGACTACCAACTGGTGCTCCTGCGCGAGACGGCGCCCGACATGCGGCGCCTGCGCATGGCGCTCGGTTTCGGCGA
>CAYPWB010000851.1:0-1787 GCA_964414315.1 uncultured Planctomycetaceae bacterium
CAGCCGGCACCATTACCGGATGAACCTGGCTTGGCTGAAGGAGTAAAGGCTTTCGTCGTGCCATGCGCCGTGTGCACGCGTGTTTCCGACCCCCGATGAGTTACGGCCGCAGGCCGCGCTGAATGCGAAGGAGCTTCCCATGGCATGCGTTCGATTCCTCCCGGCGTCGGCGGCCATCGCGGCCGTGCTCGTGCTCGGCTTTCGCGCCTCCGCCTTGTGCGACGAATCGAACGATGTGCCTCCGAACATTGTGGTCATCCTGGCCGATGACTTAGGCTACGGCGACTTGGGCTGCTACGGCAATCCGAATGCCCGCACGCCGCACCTCGACCAGTTCGCCCGCGAAGGGTTGCGCTTTACCGACTTCCACTCGAACGGCCCCATGTGTTCGCCCACGCGCGCGGCCTTGCTCACGGGCCGGTACCAGCAGCGGCTGGGAATCGAGACGGCCCTGCCCACCCGCTGGGACTGCCGAGGCCTGGCACGCCCGGAGAATCGGGGTGAAATCACCGTGGCCTCGCGGCTGGGCGAGGCCGGCTACGCCACCGGCGTCTTTGGCAAATGGCACCTGGGAAAGCATCCGGCGGCCAATCCGATCCACCATGGCTTCGACGAGTTCCGCGGGCTGTCGTGCGGCTGCGGCGACTACTTCACCCGCCTCGATCGAAACGGCCATGCCGATTGGTGGCACAACGAGCAGCCGGCCACCGAACGCGGCTACACCACCTCGTTGATCACCGGCCATGCCGTGCGTTTTATCCAGTTGCACCGGGACGAACCATTCTTCCTGTACGTGGCGCACTTGGCCATCCATTTCCCCTGGCAAACGCCTGACGACGGCCAGTTGGAAGTGCGACGGCCCGGCGAATCGTTCACCAGCAGCGATCCCGGCCCGCGGAGCAAGCTCGGGCCCCACCCACCGGAAAAGGTCGGCGCGGTCGTATCGCGGATGATCGAGGAGTTGGACGCAAGCGTCGGCCGGATTGTGGCGGCCTTGCGGGCGTCGAATCTGGAAGGCCGGACCCTCGTATTCTTCACGTCCGACAACGGCGGATACCTGCGGTACGCGCGGCATTACCGCGAGATTTCGTCCAACGGCTCCCTGCGGGGCCAGAAACAGGACGTGTACGAAGGCGGGCACCGTGTGCCGGCCATCGCCTGGTGGCCCGGCCACATCGAGCCCGGGGCCGTCACCGACGCGACCTCCCTGACGATGGACCTGTTCCCCACGTTCCTGGCGCTTGCCGGCCTGGAGCCGCCGCCGGCCGACAGTCCCAACCGGCTGGACGGCACCAGCCTGGCGCCATTGCTGCTGCGGGGCGACGCGCTGCCGGCGCGAACGCTCTTCTGGCGCATCCGCGACCGGAAAGCCGCGCGCCGCGGACCCTGGAAACTGGTGATGGCTTCCGGCCGGGCCGCCGAACTCTACAATCTGGAAGCCGACATTGGAGAAACCCGAAACCTGGCTGCCGACCATCCCGAACGGGTCGTCGAGTTGCGGTCGGCCGTGGCCGACTGGGAGCAGTGCGTGAAAGACCCGCGAAGGTGACCGGCGGAGACGAACTCGCCGGTCCATCTGAATAACCAGAAAGCACCGTGCCGTTCGCAGCCGGCGGAACACCAGCCACTTCAACACCCAAACGAGGAGGAAACATTATGCGTTGGATATCCTTTGGCTTTGCGTTGGCGTTCGTTGTCGCCGCGTGCACGGAGTCGACCGCCGCCGAGCCCAAGCACGTGGTCGTGTATCAGGAAGACGGCCGCTTCGCCGCCTGGCCGGCCAACGG
>CAYPWB010000852.1:0-1783 GCA_964414315.1 uncultured Planctomycetaceae bacterium
GGACGTGTTCTCTGCTGTCCGCGAGGGGGACAGTCCCATTTTCGCGGCCTCGCTAGTGTCTGTCTGAAAAAGCGTTTTCGGCTTGAACTTTGGGGCGAAAGAGTGAAAATACTCCTCGAAGAATGGAACACGTATGTTCCCGAGCGTGGCGAATTGAAGACTGGACTACGCTCGCATATCCCAAACTTCGAGGAGCATAAACTATGCGAAAGGCTTTCGATCCTCAACTGCGGTTGGACTGCCCGGATGTTGGAGACGTTTTCCTGAACCTGGACGGCCGCCACGAAATCATCCCCATCCTTCGCGCCCTCCAGTACATCTACGACACGCCTGAGGTGCGAGACGCCATTTTCGCCGCCATCGCTCGCGATATCAACAGGACGGCCGATCCGAGTCTGGGCCGCCCCGGCATGACCTACTGGGAAATCACCGTGCTTGCCGCGACAAAGCTGGGATGCAACTGCGACTACGATCAGTTGTCGGACCTCGCGCAGAATCACCGGGCCCTGCGGCAGATCATGAGGATCGGCGACTGGAGCGAAGAGCGGGACGTGAAGAAGTACGACTTCCGCCGTATCGAAAGCAACCTCGACCTTCTGAGCCCCGAAACCATCAAGGAGATCAACGCGGCCATCGTCGCCGAGGGCCATCGGCTGGCGCCGGAGGCGGCCGAGACGGTGCGAGGCGACACGTTCGTTTCCGAAACCAACATCCATTACCCGACCGACTCCAGCCTGATCCGCGACGGCATGCGAAAGATCATCTTCCTGGCGGTGGCCCTGGCCGGAGTGTTCGGTCTGGACGGCTGGCGACAGCATCAGCACCTGTACCGCAAAGTGCGCAAGCTGGCCCGGAACATTGACCGAATCGCCCGCGGCAAAAGGCCCGACCGCCAACAGCGGCTGAAAGTCCTGTATCGGGAACTGCTGAGCGTGGCCGACATGGTTTGCGGCCGTGCCAGGGCACTTCTTGAAGAAATCCGGCAAAACGGGGGCTTCACGCCGGAGGCCATGGGCCTGGAGGCCGAGTTGGAAACGTTCCTCCAACGCACGCTGCAGGTGTGCGATACGGCACGGCGACGGGTGCTCTTGGAGGAGCAGGTGCCCAACGGCGACAAGCTTTTCAGCATCTTCGAGCCGCACACGCAATTGTACAAGCGTGGCAAGGCGGGCCAGGAGGTGCAGTTCGGTCGCCTCGTTCTCATTTACGAGGATGGGGCCGGCTTCGTGTCGCACTACAGCGTCCTGCCGCGCGACAAGGGGGACCGCGACGTGGCGGTCGAGGAGACGCGCAAGGCGCAGGAGCGGCACGGCGGGCGGATTCGCCGGGCCTCGTTCGATCGAGGTTTCTACAGCCCCACAAACCAGGAGGAATTGGCGAAGATCCTCGACGAACCTTGCCTGCCCATGCCGGGCGTCAAGCAGGCCGCCGAACAGGACCGGACGGCGAGCGTGCAGTTTCGACAGGCGCGGCAATCGCACCCCGGCGTCGAGTCGGCCATCCACGCCCTGCAATCGGGCAACGGGTTGAAGCGGTGCCGCGACCGGTCGGAACGAGGATTCGAGCGTTACATCGGCTTGGGGGTGTTGGGTCGGAATCTTCACGCCCTGGGCAAGCTGCTGATCGCCCGGGAATCGCCCGACTCGGCCGCCAGCATTTCTAAGCGCAAATCTGCCGCGTAAGATCGGGTGGGAATCACTCCGTGATCGTCTTCTCCCGCGACGTTTTTCGATCGTGGCGTTTGAGGGTCCCACTTCACATTTGCCTTACGGGTAAGCTGGGC
>CAYPWB010000853.1:0-1780 GCA_964414315.1 uncultured Planctomycetaceae bacterium
TGCTCAAAACGCCCTGGCTGCCTGCCATGGATATCCGTCCCGTGAACGGTTACCGTCGTGGAGGTCGACAAGCTGGAAGCTTATCCCACGGAGTAGGAAGCTTATCCCACGGGGCTGGAACAGCGCAAAGAAGAACCCCCGGCTCGCGTACGAGGCCGGGGGCTCTGGCGTATCGCCTTGGATGGACTCGGCAGCCGGGGTCGGCCGCCACGATCGCACGCTCGTCAGGCAGGGCGGACGTTCTCGGCGCGCGGCCCTTTCGGGCCGCTTCCTTCTTCGAAGGTCACCTGTTGCCCGACGCGAAGCTCCTCAATGGTTGCTCCCTCGACCTGGCTGTGGTGGAAGAACAGGTCACCCCGTCCTCCGTCGATGAACCCGAACCCTTTGTCTGCGATCAGCTTTTTGATCGTCCCTTGCGGCATGGCAGCCACTCCTTCAAAACAACAGAACCCGAACGTAAACAGACCGACGGTTGCGACATGGAAACCCGGTTGGGGTGCGCCGCCTTCGGCCAAACAATACTCAACCGTGGATCATACTCTTCCGGCGCGAGAATACAACAGGGGCTTTGCGATTTTTGGCCTTTCGGACGGGAATTGCATCTCTGTAGAGGGGGCAAGGCGACCTATTTTAACTTTCGGGCGGCCCCAACTGCCGATATACTGGCCAATAAGAGCTGATCGCGATGGTCCGCGACGACTATTCCGCCCCTCCGGCATCACCAACCCCGATCGAAGGCGCTCCATGAAGGTTGCATATTTCACTCGCTTGCGGCACATCGAACTTCGCGACGAGCCCTCGCCCGCCATCGAGCAGCCCGATCAGGCGCTGGTCCGCATCGACCGCGTGGGCGTGTGCGGGTCCGACGTACACTATTACGCCGAAGGCGGCATTGGCTCGCAGCGGGTCGCGTTCCCGGCGACGCTGGGGCACGAGTGCGCCGGAACCGTGGTCGAGGTGGGCAGGGAAGTGACCCACCTCAAGCCGGGCGACCGGGTGGCGATCGATCCGGCCTTCTCCTGCGGCACGTGCGACCAGTGCCGCGCCGGGCGGCAGAATACATGCCGGAGTCTGCAATTCATGGGCAATCCGGGACAGGCGCCAGGCGCGGCCGCTGAATTGACCCTCCTGCCGGCGGCCAACTGCCTGCCCGTGCCCGACGGCGTCTCGCTCGACCTGGCCGCGCTGGCCGAGCCGCTTTCGGTGGGCCTGTACGCGGTGCAACTGGGCGAGGTGTACCCCGCGGCGCGGATCGGCATTTTGGGCAGCGGTCCGATCGGGCTCAGCGTGCTGCTGTGCGCGAAGGTGCAGGCCCCGTGCACCGTGTACATGGCCGACTTGCTTGCGGCCCGCCTGGAACTCGCCCGCCGGTGCGGCGCCGATTTCGCCGTCGACGCCGCCGAGGTGGACGCGGTAGCGGCCATTGCCGCGCGCGAGCCTTTGGGGCTGGACCTGGTGTTCGAGTGTTCCGGCGATCCGGCCTGCATCGACCAGGCTGCGCAACTGCTCACGCCTGGGGGCACGCTGGTGCAGGTGGGCATTCCGCCGGCGCCCCGCATCGAGTTCGACCCGCACGCCTTTCGCGTCAACGAGCTATCGGTTCGCAACGTGCGTCGGCAGAAAGGGTGCGTGGCGCCGGTGCTTCGCATGCTGGCCGACGGGCACCTCGACGCGGCGCCGTTGGTGACCCACCATTTCGCGATCGACCGAATCGGCGACGCGTTCGAACTGGTTGCCGGCTACCACGACGGCGTGGTGAAGGCCATGGTCGAGTTGCCCT
>CAYPWB010000854.1:0-1768 GCA_964414315.1 uncultured Planctomycetaceae bacterium
TGGCCGCGCAGCCGGCCATGGAGTGGTCGGCCGATTTGCCCGCCACCGACGACTACCAGGAGCGCGTCGAGGAGTTGCCTGCCCCCGAGGACCTGAAACCCGGCTACTACTACTTGCTGGCGAGCCACGATCCGAAGTTCGGCGAAAAAGACAACGTCGTATCGTACACGGCTCTTTGGGTAAGCGATCTGGCCCTGGTCGTACGCACCCGCGCGGGCGAGACCGTGCTCGACGGGTTCGTGCTGAACGCGAGCACCGGCCAGCCGATCGAGGGCGCCGAGGTCCGCGCCTGGGCGCAGCAGCGGTGGAACCAGGGTTATGCGGCGCTGAAGCCGGTGACAACCGACAAGAATGGGCTGTTCCGCATTGCGGCCCGCCACCAGCACAACCACGTGCTGCTGGCGCAGCACGGCGACCAGCGGCTTGCCACCGCGGGCAGCTACTCGGTGCATCAGCACGACCGGACCCAAAAGCCGTTCGAGCGCACCGTCTTCTTCACCGACCGGTCGATCTACCGCCCGGGCCAAACGATCCACTACAAGGGCATCGCCATCGAAGTGGATCAAAATCGCGACGATTACAAGACCATCGCGGGCAGGTCGCTCACGGTGGTGTTCCACGACGTGAATGGGAAGGAAATCGAACGGCACACGACGAAGACGAACGATTACGGTTCCTTCAGCGGCAGTTTCACCGCGCCGCGGGACCGTCTGATGGGCCGTATGTCGATCCGGATCGACGGCACGCCGGGCGGGCAAACGGTCGTAGCGGTCGAGGAGTACAAGCGGCCGACCTTCCAAGTGGAACTCGACGCGCCGGAGACCGCGCCGAAGCTGAACGACACGGTGAACCTCAGCGGTACGGCCACCGCCTACACGGGCGCGCCGACGGACGGGGCCCAGGTTCGCTGGCGGGTGGTCCGCCAAGTGCGGTTCCCAAGCTGGTGGTACTGGCGCCGGTGGTGGATGCCGCCCGTATCCCAGCAAAGCCAGGAGATCGCCCGCGGCACGACGACGACCGACGTGGCCGGCAAGTTCCCCATCGAGTTCATCGCCCGGCCCGACCCGACCGTGCCCGAAAAGGACGACCCGACGTTCCGGTACACCGTCTACGCCGACGTAACCGACCAGGCCGGCGAGACCCGGTCGGCCCAGCGCGTCGTGAATGTGGGCTACACGGCCCTGAGCGCCGAGCTTTCGGCGCCGAGTTGGCTGGTGGCCGGGAAACCGGTGGAAGTGTCGATTCGCACCACTACACTCGACGGCGAAGGCCAGCAGTCCGAGGGGTCGCTGAAGATCTACAGCCTCAAGGCGCCGGAGAAGGTGCATCGGGCGCCGTTGGGCGGACGGCCGCATAACCCGTTCGCTCGCCATGGCGGCCGGGCCGCGGAAACCGACGCCGAGCCGGAGCCCGACCTCTCCGACCCCAACACCTGGCCGCTGGACGAAGTGGTGGCCGAGCGCGGCTACACGACCGACCCGGCCGGGAACGCCGCGCACACGTTCGATTTGGAGGCCGGCCCGTACCGCGCCGTGCTCGAAACGCAGGACCGCTTCGGGAAGGAAGTGCGCGCGGAACTGCCGCTCCGCGTGCTCGATCCCGAGGCCGAGAAGTTGGCCATCAAGATGCCGCACCTGTTCGACGCGCCCGCCTGGTCGGTCGAACCGGACGACGAGTTTACCGCCCTCTGGGGAAGCGGCTACGACAAGGCCCGAGCGTACGTCGAAGTCGAGCACCGCGGCAAGCTGCTGCAAAGCTACTGGACCGA
>CAYPWB010000855.1:0-1763 GCA_964414315.1 uncultured Planctomycetaceae bacterium
CCTCGTCGAAAAACGTATGGTGCGCCGGGTTGTAAAACGAATAGCTCGGGTGCGTGGCAATGCGGACCGCCTTGCGCCACGGCCCGGAAGGATCGTCGGCCTCGGCATACCATACCTCGCCCAAATACGACACCTTCCTCGCATGATCCTCCTCGGTGCCGATCAGCACCCACTTCCGCCGAAACGCATTCCATCGGACCGAGCAGCGGTGGATGCGCACCCGTTCGCCGGTGGCGGCGTCGGCCAATTGGTACCGTGCCCTTTCCGCGGGCAGCTTGCCTTCCCGAATCAGCTTCTCCTCGTCGTCCTGCAGGGTGGGCGGGCCCGCGTGCTGCCAGCGGTAGCCGCCCGCCTCGGGGTCGAAGGCCAGCGCTTCGTAGCGGCCGGGGTCGAGCAGGCTCGACCACTCGGCCCGCACCCGCGTTGTGGCGAATCGCTCGGCGAAGTAGTAGTACTCCTGCCCGTCGTGCCGCACCAACACCGCGTTGCCGCGGGGAAATCGCCACGTGTTGTCGGGCTTGAAGGTGGCAATCTTCTCGAACACGCCGGCCGCGTCGTCGAAGCGCACCAGGCCGTGCTCCAGTTGCTCGGCCAGGCTCTTGCGGCGGGTGAAGTGGGCCAGCAGCGCGTCGTTGCCCGCCGGGTCGTGCACGGTCAGCAACCCGAAAAGCCAGATCATGCCCGGCTCGTCGGTCGGCACCATGGGGCGCACGCGGTCGGGATGCTCCCGATGGGCGAAGTACCGCAGCGGCACGCACGTTTCGGGGCGGAAGGTTTTCGGGCCGGGAAGCGGCGTGGTGGCCGCGGTGGTCTTGAAGTTCCCCAGCGGATAGCGCGGCAGACCGGTATCGCCCCAAAGCCAGAACAGGCCGCCGCCGTAGCGGAGCGCCTGGACGGAGTCCTGGCCCATCACGCCGGTGTTCAGCGGAGGCACGCCGTCGGGCACGGGCAACCCCAGCAGTTCGCTGTGGCGATAGATTCCCTGCCCGGTGACGCGGTAAAGCCGCTCGGCCACGTTCACCCGTCGCAGCTTCACCGTTGCCGATGCGCCCGGCGCGGGCACGAGGCGCACGCCGCGGAAGCCGAACCCGTCGGCCGGGTGCTCGTAGCCCGGGCTGGTGAGGCCGAAGTACACCTCGCGGCCCATCAGCCCCGGCTCGCGGAAGGCGGCCCAGCCGGCGCTGTCGGTATGCAGCACGATTTCGTTGGTCGAGCGCAGCGCGACCAGCGGCACGCCGCGCCCGGTTTGCTCGTCGACCACGCGAATGCCGAAATACGGCTCCGCCACACGGCCCGGTTCACCGGCCGTACCGGGCGCGAACGCCGCGAACACCAGCAGGCAGCCGGCGGTCCACCCCATCGCTCCCCGGCGGCCCGCACCGCTCCCAACGCTTCCTGGCAGCAAGCCCCCGTTCCACGGCATTGTCGAATCTCCTGGGTAACCATTCTCCTCGCATGCATGGTCTATCCAACCGGCCGGCTCGGGGCTGGATGCGCTCCTTGTCTTTGAGGACCACGTCTCCCAGCCCCAGGATCTTCGGGTCTTCTGCGATCCGGGCCTGGACCCACGCTTCGCTGTACTCGGTGTGCGGTTTCAGCTTCAGGTGCTCGAATTTCACGTAAGACACGGCGATAGGCTCCCTACGTTGCTCCGTTCAACAACTGATGAACGACCGATTCCATCGAGCCCGAAAGGCAGGTGGAAAGACGAGTACGTCCGACATACTTGGCCCCGGCGGCCGGCGGCCTCGACGAACCCCCGA
>CAYPWB010000856.1:0-1757 GCA_964414315.1 uncultured Planctomycetaceae bacterium
CCGATTCCTACACTGGGGTGCTTTCAGCGTGCTTTCGGAACGTGGGACGCTCTGATGCTTTGGTCTGAACGGATCAGGTAAACAATTGTCGTCTCGTAGTGGTCGTCCGTGGTGTCGGGGTCATAGGTGTTCTCGACGACAACGACATCGAGGTCGTCCCTGGTGACATTGTGTGTGGCTGGGGTGGCGATGGTCTTGTTCTGCTGAAATATCTCCGTTGTTACGTCTGGAGTCGTAACGAGGATGCCACCGGTGTTCAGATGATGGAAGGCAAGGCCTCGTTTCCTCGGGACACGAGGCAGGCGCCGGCACGGTCTTTCCTTGGCCGGCCCCGGCGCGCCGGCGAGCACCCCCTCGGAGAAGACAGACCCGAGAGCCACTCCGCCGTCGATCTCCGCCGCTCAACTCCGCCGGCGCCGACCTAGCAGGCCGAAGGCGAGCATGCCGAAGGCGGCCAACACGACGGCGGCCGGCTCGGGAATCACACCGAGGCTCATGTTGTCGTAGAAGACCGGTGACGCACCATTGCCGAACAGGTCGACCGCGTCGAACGTGTTCTTTCCGTTGTCGTCCCACACGTGACTGGCAAGCAGGCTGCCGTTGTAGTACTCATCGATGGTGTTGGCGTCCAGGTCGATGTCGAACAGCAGCTCGACCCATTGGTCCAACGCGAGCGGCGCGGTCGCTCCACCACCGAAGTCCGAGAACACCTGTCCCGCGTTCATGTCGAACTGCAACTGGACCGACCAGTCGTAGGGGCCGCCGTCGTTGTAGTCGTTCATGAGAATGAAATAGTTTTGACCGTTGGCGTTGGCACTTGGGATGTACTGCATTGCCCGGTACTGCACCTGGCCGCCCGCCTCGGTGTACTCGTGCACCAGATCGGCCGCACCGTCGATCCGGACGGAATGGGGCGTGCTCAAAGACCAGGCGTCGCTGATGGGCGCCGTCCATGTCGGATCGTTATCCCAACCTTTCCAGCCGCCCTGGCCGTGCAGCGAACTGCCGGTCGCGTACGAATCGAAGTTCTCCACCCAGGCCGCCTGGCCTCCGGACGCCAGGATCAGAAGGGCCACCACCACACTCGAGACTCTCGCGATGCGATCCATGGTTCCTCTCCGACGGTTCGTAGCCGGAGCTGATACGGACGCCTCCGAAGATCCACAGGTCCCGGTTCCAGAGGATCAAGCTCCCAGCCTGGCCCGGGTTTGCATTGGGGTGAAAACAGTCTTCAGTTCTTCGGAGGCATTCCGCTAGGCGGCTGATAAGGAAGCGACCCCCGTGCATACGCTACTTTGCTTCGGGCCCAAACGCTTGTCAATCCCCCCCGACGAAATAATTTTTGCGACGGCCGCCTCCCAGCCCACGCATTCCTTGCGCCGAAAAGAAAATAAACCGCATCGGGGTTTGGGCGTTTTGTGTCGGAGCCGTTCCTGACCGCACCTCGAAGTGTTGCAGTTCCCGGCGCAGGTCGGAAAGCTTGTCGTGGTAGAGTTTGATGACGTGAAACCGATCGAACACCAACGTAGCACGCGAAAGGCGACGAGAAGGCCACCCAACCTGGGTGGTATCTGCGCTCTGAAGTGCGACTTCAGTTCGAAAAACCCGGAGGACTGAACGTCCGTGCGGCAGCGACGACGCCCTCGCCGTCGTCGAGCACGTATAGCCTGATCGTGTCGATCGGGCGGGCCATGCCCAGATCGAGGGCGATCCAGTCGGTCGCATTCTCGGAACCAAGCGCGGTCCACCGGTCGACC
>CAYPWB010000857.1:0-1754 GCA_964414315.1 uncultured Planctomycetaceae bacterium
GCCGTGCCGCTTCGCGCGCCAGGCGATCCACCAATTCATGCCGGGGTAATCGACCAGCACAACGGCGTCGGGCCGATGGTGGCGGAAGTACCGATCGGCCCGGCTCACCAGCCCCCAGAACTTGTGCAGGTTCAGAAGCACGCGACCGAGCCACATGACGGCCAGCGCGGTCAGGTCGGTGTGCAGACGGCAGCCGGCCTCGGCCATTCGGGGGCCGCCGTAGCCGACCGCCTCGATGTTCGGGCAGCGTGCCCGCAGGGCGCGAATGAGGTTCGCCGCGTGCACATCGCCGCTCGGCTCGCCCACGGAAAAGAAGATGCGCCGCGTTCGGTTGGCTGTCATACGGGCTCCTTCCCGATAGAATCCTTAGGGTCTATCCGAAAAGGTTCGGATTCATGTCCCCACTCCCTCTGGGAGAGGGTTAGGGTGAGGGCGATCTACCGAGAGGCTTTGCGCTTGTATTACCCAAATGCCACTAGCCCTTACCCCAGCCCCTCCCATCTTCACCGGCCGGGAGTATCGCAGATTCCGGCAGCGGAACAAAGCCCAATTGCCATCGCGTAAACGCTCATATGAAAACGACTTGCGCCCGATTTGCCGCCGCCGTGTCGACTGTGCTGGAGCGGGGACTACTCGTTTGGCTTCTGCTGTTGAGCCTGGCAGCCATGTTCTGGCCGTCTTGGGTCCCGCATGTGTGGGACCCCTTCGTCGGTGCCCGACCTGCGCTGGACGGCCTAATCGCCCTGACGATGTTGGCCATCGGGTCGCTCCTGCCGCGCGAGGAGGTGGTGCAGGTTGCCCGACGCTGGCCGAGCATTCTTGGCGGCACGGCGGTGCAGTACACGGCCATGCCGCTTTTGGCCTTTGCCACGGCCTGGGCGATGGGCTTCGAGGGGCCGGCGCTGGTCGGCGTTACGGTGGTCGGGTGCGTTCCCGGCGCGATGGCCTCGAACGTGCTTTCGTTGGCCGCCCGAGCGAATGTGAGTTATTCGGTCGGCCTCACCACGATGGCCACCCTGTTGTCACCCGTCATGGTGCCCGTCACGCTGAAGCTGACGCTGGGGCAGTGGCAGCAGTTTCCGGCGGGGCAGGTGAGCGTTAGCCTGCTGCTGACCGTGGTGCTGCCGGTGGTTGCCGGATATTGTCTCTCGCGATTGTGGCAGGCCTGGCAACGCGCTGCGCACTTTGGGGCCCCGATCGTCGCCAACCTGGTGATCCTCTGGATCATCGCCATGGTCGTCGGGCTTAATCGCGACCGACTGCTGCACCTCGACCCGGCCATTCTCCTTGCCCTGCTTGTCATCAACCTGGGCGGCTACGCGGCGGGGAACTTCGGCGGCAGGGCGCTGCGGCTCGACCGGCCAATGCGCCGCGCGCTAACGCTGGAGGTGGGCATGCAGAACGCCGGCCTGGGCACCTACATCGTGCTCACCGTATTCCCCGACGACCCGGCCGCTGCCCTCGCCCCGGCCCTGTACACCTTCGGATGCATGCTCACCGGCACCGTGCTGGCCCGCCTCTGGGCGGAGTTGGGGACCCCGGAGCCCGGCGCCGGCGGCTTAGGAGCAGGGAAGTGAGCACAGTTGAGCAACTGTGAACGACACAAATCCGGAAGTTATTTCTTCCCCACTCCGCACGCCGCCGACCCGTGATTGGTTCTCCGGTTTCTCCCGAAACCGGCCAAAAATAAATAGACAAGGCTTTTGTAAGTTCTCAATAACCCCGTGAAACTGGTGTTGACTTGGTGGGCGGAT
>CAYPWB010000858.1:0-1750 GCA_964414315.1 uncultured Planctomycetaceae bacterium
GCGAAACGGTACTTTCCGAAGGGTTGCGGGTCGATCCTGGGGTTCGGCATCAAGGGCGGGCGCGAGGCCGCGCGGCGGTTCATCGAGTCGGTCCGGCTGGCTTCGCACCTGGCCAACATCGGCGATGCGAAGACGCTGGTGATCCACCCCGCCTCGACCACCCACTCGCAGCAGACCGACGAGGAGCTTCAGTCTGCCGGTATATCGGACGACTACGTGCGCGTCAGCGTCGGGCTGGAAGACGTGGACGACATCCTCGCCGACCTCGACCAGGCGTTGGCCGCGGCCGAAGAGTAGGCTTGTCGGCCCCCCGTGGGACAAGCTTCCGGCTTGTGGATCCTTTGTGGGATAAGCTTCCAGCTTGTCATTTCCCGGGCACAGCCTCCCAACCGGTCCCGCCCCACCTGCCTTGCCCCGTACCCCGACGAAACGACTGTTTACCGAACGATGTGCTGCGAAGGATGACAAGCTGGAAGCTTGTCCCACGGGGGCTGGAAGCTTGTCTCACGGTGCGGGGCAGCTTCCCACCGGCCCGCGGGTTTGGTACACTGGGAGCGGTTTGGAGCCGGCTCTGGACGGCCGGACGAACCCCGCCTGGGAGAAGGGGCTTTCGTTGTGCGAAGGCTTCCTCCCGTTACCCTTCCACGCCCGCCTTGCACAAGGAGTTCACGCCATGGCGACACGCACCACACGCCGCCGCTTTCTGAAAACGACCAGCGCGGTCGGAATTGGGTATTTTGTCACCTCGGGGCTGCGCGCCCGGGGCGCCGATTCGCCGAACGAGAAGATCCGCATGGCCAGCGTGGGCATTGGCGGCAAGGGTTCGAGCGACTCGAACGACGCCGGCCGTGCCGGCGACATGGTGGCCATTTGCGACACCGACACCGGTCGGCTTGACGGGGCCGCCAAACGCTTCCCCGGCGCAAAGAAGTTCACCGACTTCCGACAAATGCTGGAGGAAATGGAGGATAAGATCGACGCGGTCACCGTGAGCACGCCCGACCACACCCACGCCCCGGCCGGCCTGATGGCCATGCGGATGGGCAAGCACTGCTTCTGCCAGAAGCCGATGACGCGCACCATCTACGAAGCCCGCCTGATGGGCGAGGTGGCCCGAAAGAAGGGTATCGCCACGCAGATGGGCAACCAGCACAGCGCCAACCCCGGGCTGCGAAAGGCGGCCGCCCTGCTCCGAGCGGGGGCGCTGGGCAAGGTGACCGAACTGCACGTGTGGACCAACCGACCCATCTGGCCGCAGGGCGGCGACCGGCCCGATCCGCAACCCGTGCCCGACAACCTCAAGTGGGACCTGTGGCTTGGCGCGGCGCCGGAGCGCCCCTACGGGCCCGGCTATCATCCGTTCGCCTGGCGCGGCTGGTGGGATTTCGGTACCGGGGCGCTCGGCGACATGGCCTGCCACACGATGAACATGCCCTTCGCCGGCCTCGACCTGCGCGACCCCGTTTCGGTTCAGGCCGAAACCTCGGGCCACAACCGCGACAGTTTCCCGAAGTGGTCCATCATCACGTACGAGTTTCCCGCGAACGATCAGCGCGGGCCGGTGAAGATGACATGGTACGACGGCGGCAAGCGCTGCCCGACCGAATTGCTCGACGGCGAGGAACCGGCTCGAAGCGGCGTCCTGGTGATCGGCGAGAAAGGCAAGATGTACTCGCCGGGCGATAACGGCGCAAATTACCGCATGCTGGGCGGCGCCGAGGAGATCGACGTCGAGTTCCCCCAGTCGCCG
>CAYPWB010000859.1:0-1748 GCA_964414315.1 uncultured Planctomycetaceae bacterium
GCGGGCAACTCGCGGCGAAGTGCCCTGGCGGACAATAGATAGTGTAATCATGCACCACCTTTTCCGCACTTCTGGCTTTTGATTTCTCGGGATATTGCTGCCTTGCCGGGTTGATTGTGTGGAGTCGTGACGGGTAGCCGACGTCGGGCGTCCCGTCCGGCGCTGGGGCCGAGTTGTGTTGTTCGTGTTCGGGGAATTCTTGTTCATTGTCTTGCTGTAGGCAATGTCCAATGAACCGGCGGAGCACAAAATATCTTTCTTGGTGTGAACGGCCTTCCCCGCAACAAGGCAAGAACCTCGATGAGGCCCAAAGAGGCGCTGTTGTTCCAGGGGTTTAAGAGGGCTCCTCTCACGGAGCAGGGACGGAACTTTCCGCGCCCCTTGATGGTGGGGCGCCACGCGTTCTTTTCGATTCGCATGCAAGTTGACCTTTTTCCGAACTGGACAATCCTTGGTGTGAGACAACATGAGTCTCTGGCGGCCTTCCGCCATCGGACGACATGCACTCATAATCAGGGAGAAGGAATTGTGAAAAAGGCTGAGGGAAGCAAACGCCGCGGATCGAGGCGAGTGGTCCCGTCTGGTGAGCGCGCCCGACAGGGCAGGCAGACCCTTACCACGCACCATGTCGGCGCACTGCCGCTGTTGAATCAGGTGATCGAGCGGATGAAGCTTGAGGAGTTTCTTCAGGAGTATCTCCCGCCCGAGGACGGACGAACGAAGATTCCCACCGCCCGGGCGTTGCTGGTATTGGTACGGAACCTTCTCGTGTCGCGGGAGCCGCTCTACGGGGTCGGGGAGTGGGCTGCCCGGCAGACACCGAACCTGCTCGGGCTCTCGCCCGAACAGGTGGCGAAGCTCAATGACGACCGCTACGGGCGGGCGGTGGACAAGCTGTTCGCCTGCGATCAGCCGTCGCTGGTGCTGGCGTTGGTTTCGCACACCGTACGGGAGTTCGCCGTGGCGTTGGACGAACTGCACAACGACGGCACGTCGGTTTCCTTCTATGGAGCCTACGAAGCCGCCGCCCGTGAGCGGCACCAGCGCGGCCGGGTCACGCCGGCGGTGACCTTCGGCCACTCGAAGGCCCACCGGCCCGACCTGAAACAACTGATCTACACCTTGACGGTCACCGCCGACGGCGCGGTTCCGATCCATTTCAGCGTGGGCAGCGGGAACGTGACCGACGATCAGACCCACCGAGGTACGTGGGATCTGCTGGTGGAACTGGTCGGAGGACCGGATTTCCTCTACGTGGCAGACTCGAAGGTGGCCACCACCGAAAACATGGGACACATCGCCCGCCGAGGGGGCCGGTTCCTGAGCGTCCTGCCCCGGACACGGAGCGAGGACGGGCAATTCCGCGAACGCGTCCGCCACGGCGAGGTGACCTGGAAAGTGATCCACGAGAAGCACAACAACGAGGGGAAGCTCGTCGACCGATACTCGTTCTGCCCGGAAGTCCAGCAGAGCGCCGATGGCTATCGGCTGGTGTGGTATCACAGTACCCGCAAGGCCGAACTGGATCAGGCGGCCCGGTCGCGACGGTTGGAGCGGGCGTTGAGTGGCTTGCACGACCTCCAAGGACGGCTGGCCTCGCCGCGTACCCGCTACCGCGACCGGGCCAAGGTGGCCGAGGCGGTGGAGAAAATCCTTGCCGACTGCCAGGTCGAGTCGTGGGTCCTGCCGCGGATCGACGAAGCAGAAGAAGAGACGTTTCGGCAGGCACGCCCGGGCCGGCGCAGCCC
>CAYPWB010000860.1:0-1745 GCA_964414315.1 uncultured Planctomycetaceae bacterium
ACAGCCGCGTCTCGGGGCGAATCGCAGATGTTTCTGCTGCGCTGTCTGACTCCGATCGGCAGCTAAGGATCGTACCGGAGCAATTCGCCACGATCCGATGACGCATAATGGGTGTTTGGGCCGGATATCCGGACCCGAAAAGCAAGGAAACCTGGCAGGAACCGCCGCCGACAAGTGCAGCAACGCAGCTACGCGCGGGTAACCCCCGTTCGTGACAAAAAACTGCGATGGGAGGCGTTTTTGTCTTTACTCACTGGGGCTTAATGGGTGTTCGGCTCGCCGTTCTGTTGCGTGCTAAGACACAAGAGCCTCGCGGATGGCGCCGGCAGGTCCAGCACGAGGCAAGACGAATTGCCGGACAGAGTCTGTTCGCGGTCCTTTGCGAGTTGTTTGGCTCCATCTATAACATACTCGCGGCAGTCAATCGGTGTCGCTATGGGGAGGCCTTCAATCGACACCTCATGCCGACTATCCGCATTCTGGAAGTTGCTGACCAAGACCGCCGCTTCACCAGTGTCGGGATTGACCCCAGCCACGATGCCGAGGCCGCTCTCGATATCGTTGCCCGTCACGGCGACTCGGGTACCATGGGACGCGACTTCGCCAAAGGCTTTGAAGGCGTAGAAAGATGTGTTTGGAGCACAGTAGCGGTCAAACATGCAGAGCCGGCCGATACCGCCTACGGCCGAACAATAGCAGGCCAGATCGAGTTCCGTCGACTGCAGGAAGGCCAGCATTGCGCCGGTGAAGACCGCTCCCTCCGCCCCGATCGTCCTGGCGTAGACCTCGCGAGCTGCCAGTGGCTCCAGCGTGAAGCTCGTGACGTAGTTCCACTCCGTCAGGTGAGTCTCGATGCCTTGGAAGCCGTGCTCCTTCAGGCAGCCGTGTCCGTACTCGATCTTGTCCACGAGCTTGCGGGGCATGTCACCGTAAGCGTGCCATGAGACGAAATCCAGCGGTAAGGAATGCTGTCGGCAGTGCTGCAGGAACTGCACGAATAGATCCCATTTGTGCCCGAGCGCCGGGCCTCCCACCATCAGGTTCTTGTCTACGGCTTTGATGGCGAGGACGGCCTTCTCGTAGAGTTCGAGATACTGTTCGGCGGTTCCAGTCCAGCACTTGGGATTCACGTCTGGTTCATTCCAGATTTCCCATCGACCGATGTTCCACTCAAATCCGTCGGCCCATCCATGATTGTAATGCCGCACGATGTTCGCACAGACACGCGCCCATTTCCGGGGGTCGGCAGGGGGATTGACATAGTACTGCTTCCTACTGTGTTCGATGCTCTCGCCCAAACGGTATATGACCTGGATGCCTCGTCGGATCAGCGGATCGAGATGCTCATCCGTGCGCTCGAAACGGTAGGAGTCCGGGTCGTCCGGATCGGCGGCGAAATCAGGGAATATGCAGTGGACATCGACTGTACCTGGGTCACTGTACGGACAATCGTGGAGGCGGACGACGGGGGTTCTCATCTCTTCGAACCGTTCGCTGAGATCCCAGCAGCCGCCCTGTACCCAGGGACCGCCGGTTACACCGTGCAGCGCTCGGAAGCCACCCAACCGTTGGTCTGCATGTACTGTCAGCATGTCTACATTGTCCTCACTTCATCGGCCCTTGCCGAACGTGAAGATGACCGTTTTCAAATGGCCGTCCGCGGCCTTTTGAAATACGGGTCAATCTTGTGGTTGGCGATCCCTGCTCCCGACCCCAACGGGGTCGAATTCATCAGCCAGGGGCAA
>CAYPWB010000861.1:0-1741 GCA_964414315.1 uncultured Planctomycetaceae bacterium
CGCGGCTCGTACTTCGCCCCCGTCCACTCGCCCGCCGAATAGCCCAACTGAACGGCGAACCGTCCCGGGTTGTAGATCACGTTGTTGACGATCACGCCGGTGGTGTGGGCTTTGAAGTACGGGTTGCGCGCGTCGTTGTGCGCGTACAAATTGCCGACGATGGCGACATTCTGGCAGAAGTCGTGAATGAGCGAGCCCTTCGAGTGCGGACCCTTCGCGTGGGTCGAATTGTGCAGGCATTCGGCAATGATGCAGTTGCGAATGGTTACCCGGCGGCTGGTGGCCTCCGGCCCTTCAAGCCGCGGGCCGGAAACGCTCACGTTCTCGTCCGTTGCCCAGGTGACGGAGCAGTGCTCGATAAGGATGTCGTGCGAGTTCGCCCCGGTGGTGGAGATTCCGTCGGGCTCCCACCCGCTGCGTTTGGGCCGGCCGTCATCGCCGGGGCGCACGCGCAGATGCTGGAGCTTGACGTCGTGCGTGCCGATGTACACGGCCCCGCGGATGACGCTCACGCCCGGCGAGGGCGCGGTTTGCCCGGCCACGGTCACGTACGGCTCGACGATCTTGACGCTGCGGCCTTCGAGGTCGATCACCCCGGCCACCTCGAACACGACGATGCGCGGCCCTTCAGCCTCGATCGCCGCGCGGAGCGAGCCGGGCCCGGCCGCCTCCAGCGTGGTCACCCTCAGCACGCGCCCGCCACGCCCCCCCGGCGTGTCGGCCCCGAAACCGGCGCCGGCGGCTTGCGCCGCGGGCATCATCGCAGCGCAAACCACGGCCAACAATAGACTCCAGAGAAACACCACGGAGTGGATTCGCATCGCGGCGGGCCTCCTTGTTGTAGACTGTCGTAAATCGACAGGCGAGCACGGGCCGTGCACGCCCTACTCGGGCCGCGCGACCTTCTTGCCGTACAGTTTCAGGTCGTCCCAGTAGCCGTGGTCGTCGAACGAACCCAGGCCGATCCGGCCCCAGGTGAAGGTCTTGTCCTCGGCCACCATGACGGGCTTGTCCATGTCGTCGAAATAGATTTCGATGGTGCCGTCGGACACTTTGCGGACGACTTTCACCTGGTGCCAGCCGTCGGTCCACGGAATGCCCGGCGACTCGTTCTTGGTGATCATCTTCCGCGGCGCGTCGTCGACGAGCATGATCTGGCTGGAATGGGGGTCGGGCCGCGCGCCCAGGTGAACGTAGTAGAAGTTGGCCGGGTCCTGCCGGCCGAAGAACACGTCCATGTCGCGGTGCGCGCCGGCCGTCCGGGCCGTGCTCATTACCTTCACCTTCAGCACGAAGTCGCTCACCAGCACGTCGTCGAGCAAGGCAATATTGTGCGGGCTTCGGTGGGGCGGGTTGTACTGGCTCCGCTTGAACTGGTGGTACACCTTGTTCCCGTCCAGCTCGGTAATCTTCCAGGCATCGGGGTCGGTGGGCGACCAATCGTCGGCGCCCTCCTCGAATCCGGTCGAATAGACGAGCGGCAGGCCGTCGCACTCTTCGGCGAGCACTCCGGCGAAGGGAATCAGCAGCGCCAGGCAGACGGTCGAAACAATGGAGAATCGCATCATGGTAGGTTCCTCGCTTCGGGATTGGGGGATGGCGGGACGTAAGCGTTCACGGGGCGGTAGCGCAGGCTGTTGTCTCCGCTCCATGCGAAGGGGACAGTCCCATTTTCACGGCCGGAACGGTTGACCCATTGGGAATATTCCCGTGTGTGCCGCGAAAATTGGGACAGTCCCCT
>CAYPWB010000862.1:0-1740 GCA_964414315.1 uncultured Planctomycetaceae bacterium
CCGCAGGCCATTGCGTCCTCGGGGGTTCGCCGCGGTTCCGCTCCTGGGGCAGCGGAGCAAATGGCTTCACCTCGACGCGCGTCCCCTCGGGCCAGTCCACCGTGTCGGCCAGTTCCACCCGACCGGTTCGGAACGTTGCGGGCACGCTTTGCGTATCCGCCTTTTTTCGTGGCAGCAAGTGGGTCGAGTCGATGGTTCGTCCCCACGACCTTTTGCTGGACCCTTCCCGCGGCACGGAGGCGGGGATCCCCTCCGCGGGCTCCGGGAGCGCGCCCCGCTACTGTTCGCGAAAGGCGGGCAATTCGGCGTACATCAGCGTGCCCCACGACGCGAATGCGGCTTTCCATCGCTCCGGGCGGATCTTCTCCACCACTTGCCCGGTAAAGGGCATTTCGAGCCCCTTCCGGTCGTGGTAATGATGGTAGACCCGCTCGTAGATGTTGCTGAAGCGGCCGCGGCCCTTGTCGGAGATCTTCGGGTAGTGGTATCTGCCCTCGTAGCTGCGATAGGGTTCGTAGGGCACGTCGTGGCCGAGGTTGTACTTGGCCGTGTACTCGTAGCCGAGGGCGAGCCGGTTCTCGTGGACGCCGTACAGATCCACACCCTGCTTCCAGGCGATCTCCGCCGCGCAGCCCAAATAGCCGAGCCCCATCTGGGTGTGCGCTTGGTCACGGCCGCTCTCCTGGCACTCGCCGAACGGGTTGATGTAGTGGGTGATCGCGCCGTTTCCCTCGCCGTGCAGGTAGTAGTCGACGGCCCGATCGAACATGGCCCGATCGTCCAGGAAGACCCCCATCGCCATCATCGTCTGGATCATGGCCGCGTCCCAGTTGCCGTTGGCCGTGGGATAAAAGTCTTGGATCACCGGGTAGAAGACCTGTCGCAGGAGGTGTTCGAACCGCGCCTGATCCTCGTCGGCCCAGCCGGCCTCGGTATGGCGGAGGATTTCGGCCGCATTGGCGAATTGGATGCCGACCATACCGACCAACAGTCGGGCGTCGTGACCGCCGACCGACTTCAGCGTGCGGGCGTAGGCGTCCAAGATGGCGATGGCCTTGTCCGCATGGGTCGGATCGCCGGTGATGACCCACTGGATCGCCTGGGAGTAGGCCGCGGCACCACCTCGCATCAGGTCCGTGCCGCCGATGTCCGGTCGGTTGTAGGGCCCCCGGACGACGTTCTCTGCCGGCTTGGGCGTCCAATCGAGGCTGGAGATCGGCTGGGCTTGGAGTTGCTCCCACGCGGCTTTCCACGGTTCCTCGCCCTCGGCGACCTTCTTGCTGACGTAGTCCAGCTCCGCCCGGCTGTGCAGGATGCCTGGGTGCGTGAAGGGCTCGTCGGCCGCCGAGGCGCCGCTGGAGCAGAAAACCAACATGGCCACCAGACAAGGTCGGCGGTAATGAAAAAGGGGGTTCATCTCGTATCCTCCCGGTTGGAAAACTCGTAACCGTTCACGGGGCCGCGCGGGCAGTTTTCTCCGCATGTATACGAAGGGGACAGTCCCATTTTCGCGGCGGAAACGGTAGATGATTGGGCAAAAACGCCCTTTTTGCCGCGAAAATTGGGACAGTCCCCCGTGAACGGTTACGAAAAGTCCGGCAAGCGGCGTTCTCGTCGGTCGGTTCTCGGTGCTTCCTGGCCCACGCAAGCGGTGCGCTCCGCCGACCACTCCGTTTCCTGGAGTCTCAGCTTAGCCTCCAGTCCCGCCGGAGTCACGCCCCGCGTGGAAATTCCGCGGGG
>CAYPWB010000863.1:0-1733 GCA_964414315.1 uncultured Planctomycetaceae bacterium
CCCCTCGCATGCAGCGGAGAAAACAGCCCGCGCCGCCGAACTGTGAACGGTTACGTCGGCCGGGGCAGAGAAGCTGGCTTGAGCGGTTTGGCTCTTCCACCACGGTGCACTCCGAGCTGACGCGCCGTCCCAGTTCGCGCTGGTAGGCGGCCTCGATTTCGGCCGCGCCGAGGGCACGGCGGAAAAGGCGAATCTCGTCCAGAAGGCCGACGAAGGGCTGCCAAGTGGAACCGAGGGTCAGATCGCTCGGCACGTTCAAGGTGCCGGTGAAGTCGGCCGGGAGTTCGTGGACGCTGTCCCGTTGGCCGTTGAGGTAGAAGCGGACCTGGCGGTTGCTCCGATCGGTCACCACGGCCACGTGGCTCCAGGCGTTTCCCGGAATGCCTGACTGTGTGCGGCTAGCCCGGTTCACCCGGTTCGAGTCGCCCATTCCGAGACTGATCCTGCCCTCGGACGTGATGTCCATGCCCCACCAATTTCGCGGATGGTTGCTTTTCGATAGGAAACGTCGTCGTGGGTCGCCTTCCTGGCCGGGGAGATCGGTGGGGCAGATCCAAAGGTCGCTGGAAGAATCGCCGGTGCCGAAATCCAGGCTGCCGTGGTCCTCGATGGCGACGTAGGGATTCTTCGCCCTGCAAAGCATCGCGGTGCCGGTGAGCCAGCCGATCAGGCCGGACAGAAGTAGCACGCCGAGCACATTGGCCGAATTGCGTTTGTGCTTCGCCGTCATGGGGCGTCGAAATCGCCGAAGCGTGGCTCAAACCGAGCACGGTCCAACCAACTCCCCGCCTGGCGACCGGTGTTCTTGCCGATGGTGCCCGCCGTTCCTCTAGCCATTCCGCCGAAAGCACCGTGGTCGGCAGCGCAATGCGAGAGTTCTCGGCGCCTTGCTAGCCCACGAGATTGGCTCCGGCCACTGGATCTGGCAGTAGCCGGAACTCATGTCGCGGACGTTCAGCACCGTGCCGACCTTCCGTCCGCTCTTCATCCGCTCACGTCGGAACGAAGCGAGCGACCTCAAGGGGGCCACACTCAGACCGGACAGCGCTAGCCCACGGCCGGGGCAAGCTGGCAACCGCTCAACGTGAGTTGGGTTCAACGGTAGAGCCCTCCAATCTGGGTCGCTCGCTTGGTTTTTGCAGCACGGCGTTTTGGTCGATCGTCCACGAAGAAATATCCTTCGGCGGCCCCGGCAGGCGGGTGATTCGGCAACCCTGTCACCCTGTTACCCCAAACTCCCGGAGCACGCCATGCAGCTTGCATTTGAGCAGGGTGGGACGGTCCGGTTCATCTACAGCGAAGAGCTTGACCTTCATTCGCGCGGCCGCCCCCATATTCGCCGGGCCTCGCACATCGAGCCCGACACAAACGGCCAATGGACGGCCGACCTCTCGCCGGTCGGCGGGCCCGTCTTGCGTTCATTTCCGAACCGCAGCCAAGCCCTAGCCACCGAACTCCGGTGGCTGGAAGAGCACTGGCTTGTGCCAGACAAGTCATTACGGAACTGTTGCGTACGCAAAGCGCCGACATCGACTCGGCGTTGGATTCGATCGCCAGTCGGTAGACGCCCCGTCGAACGTGGTCGAAAACCGTTTCCCTCGTCGAAGCCCGCTTCCGATTACGAGCACGAGCCCCGCCGCTACGCAACTGGGCACAAGGACGATTTGGCCCACGACCACACCTTTGTATTCTGCCAACAGGCGCGCCGTGTGCAACGAGACCGGTTCATTTCA
>CAYPWB010000864.1:0-1728 GCA_964414315.1 uncultured Planctomycetaceae bacterium
TCATCGACGTAATTGGCGAGGAAATCAACGGTAACCGTTCACAGGGGGCTGTCCCCTTCGCATACAGCGGAGAAAACAGGCCGCGCCGCCGACCCGTGAACGGTTACAATCAACGAACCCCGACGCAACCGGGTCCGTCTTCGGGGGATCAAAAAGAGAATTACGGTATGGGCCTCGAGAATGGCGGCATGGGTTACCGGAGATGGCGTGTCTGGAATGGGATACTACGGGGCACACGGCTGATACGTGGATGGTCCGAGGAAAGCAGGATCATGGGATGCGAACGGGTACCGTGGACAAGAGCAGATGCGGTTCTTGGCGGGGTTGGCGGGAAGCAAATGGGAATTGGTGTTGGAGCGGGGATTCGGTGGGAGGAGGAGCAAATGAGGTCCTTGCCGACAGGAATAGATTGACGCTTGGTCGCCGGATTTCTTGTTTGCCTCATCTCGTACAACCGGCACAATCGTTCGGGAGGCCGCAGATTACCGAATCGCACCTGCGGTTTTCCGCAAGAGTCTAGGCGAATTCGACCGTTTCTACTACAAGCGGGCACCTGGTCTGCGGGGTGAAGTGAAGAAACTCCCGTCCGCCTCAAGGTATCGCAACGTCCTTCGGCTTTCCGCCCATGAACGGTTCCCCCAACACATCATCGACCGTCGACGGACGCAGCATTCGACTTCATGCGACGGGGGAGGGCGAGTCGTCGTGGGCCCCGCAGTCCGACGTCGCCTTGCCGCCATCCTGCGAAATGGTGCGAACTGCCCGGGCGCCGCAAACGCCGGACGCCGCGCTGGAACAGATCCACTCAGTTCGCCAACACGCCGCACCGCCATGGCAGGAAGCCGCCGGCGGCAACGCGTGCCGGCGGCGGCCTTGCATGGGCATCACACCGGTGGAGGCCTTCAGCATTGCCGAGCATCTGAAGTCTCGCTGCAACCGAAGGGAGGTCTCGGCCATCCGAGCCCGACTGGTCGCGCTAGCCGAGCGGTATTCCTGCCTGTCGCTTTTGCAGCGCCACGCCGTCCGGCTCCCTTGCGGGTTGTTCGATCCGGTCGGACGACGGTGTGTTGCGTACGCCGCGCGGCCGATTGCTTGCGTCGGCAGAGCCGTCACCTCGGGCGATTCTCCACCATCGCCGCACCACGCGAGGTCGCGAAGAATAGCTGGTGCTTCGCAGCATGCGTCGCCTCTCGCCGACGTGGAGGCCGTTCGTTCGGTGCTTGCGGCGGGCGGACTCGATGCAAACCGTTACGAACTCAACGCGGCCGTGCTTCGGGCACTGAACTGCCCAGACGCTATTGTTCGCTGGCTCCGTCGAGAAGAACCGTTTCAAGGCTGCCTGTGCATTGAGGCCTGCCGGCCCCAAGTCAAGGAACCTTCGTTGCCCGTTACCGTCCACCAGGCTCACGCGGTGCCGGCTTCGGGCCGGCGCCGCCGTGCGCAACGGCTTGAGGAGAATGGCAATAGTTCCTGAAGGCCCAGATGCTCCGTCGCTTCCGCTTCGCCCCACTTGTTCTTTGTTGGAGGGGTGCACGGGACAGACAGACGCGAAGGGTTGCGATTCGAACGCATCGCTGTCAGCGCGGTTCGGACACGTGTGATTGACGAAGGAAGATCAAATGCCGGAAAACCCGTCTTTCCGTAGAGTCCCGCCGAACGCGACGGTTACGATGCGAACGCCAAAGCCAGCCGCGGCGAGGCCCGTGCTGCGCCGGCTGATGATGCCGC
>CAYPWB010000865.1:0-1727 GCA_964414315.1 uncultured Planctomycetaceae bacterium
GCGCAGCCGTAGCCGCAGCCCGTCCAAATCGGCCGGTTATTTATTCGCGGGCCCTAACCGGCCGGACGCTGGTCCGGCGGCTGATGGGCGGCAAGGGCTCCTTCGCGGCGGCAGTTCGGCTTGGCCAGCAGCATTTGGGCGTCGCCGGTGGCCCGCTCGCGGAATGCGCCTTCACAGTAGCAGAAGTAGTATTCCCAGATGCGAAGGAACTCGTCGGAGAAGCCCAACGCGCGCACACGGTCGAGGTTTGCGAAGAACCGCTCCCGCCACAGGGCCAGGGTGCGGGCGTAGTGCGGCGAAAGGTCCTCGAAGTGCACCAGCCGCATGTCGGTCATGCGTCCGACCGAATCGCAAACGGCGCCCACCGACGGCAGGCAGCCGCCGGGAAAGATGTAACGCTGGATGAAGTCCACTCCGCGCCGGTAGGCGTCGTAGCGCTGGTCGGGAATGGTAATGGCCTGCAGGAGCATGAGCCCCTCGGGCTTCAGTCGCTCCGAGCACGCGCGGAAGTAAGTATCGAAGTACTGGTGCCCGACGGCTTCGATCATCTCGATGGAAACGAGCTTGTCGTACGTGCCGGTCAAGTCGCGGTAGTCGCGGCGCAGCACGGTCACGCGGTCGGCCAGTCCGGCGTCGGCCACGAGCCGCCGGGTGTAGTCGTACTGCTTTTGCGAGATGGTGGTCGTGGTCACGCGGCATCCGAAGTTTCCGGCTGCATGGAGCGCGAACCCGCCCCAACCGGTGCCGATTTCCAGAAGGTGATCGTCGGGCTTTAGTGCCAGCTTGCTGCCAATGCGGTCGAACTTGGCCACCGAGGCCTCGTGCAGCGTGCTTTCGGGCCGCGGGAAGACGGCGCACGAGTAGGCCATGGTTTCGTCGAGGAACAGGGCGAAGAACTCGTTGCCCAGGTCGTAATGGGCGGCGATGTTGCGCCGGCTGCCCCCCATCGTGTTGCGGCGCAGCCAATGGCCGAACCGGACGGCGGGGCTGAGCAGGCGAGCCGGGCCGCTCTCCAACGCGGCGGAAACGGCCGCGTTCCGGCAGAAGATGCGCACCAGGTCGACCAGGTTGTCGCAGGTCCAATAGCCGCGGATGTACGCCTCGGCCGCCCCCAGGCCGCCGCCGAACGCCAGGTTTCGGTAGAAGCGCGGGTCATGCACCTGAACCGTCGCCGTGAGCCCGCCCTCCGCCCGGCGGCCGAACTCGCGGCGTCCGGCGGGGTCGTCGAGCACGATGCGGCCGTCGTCGAGCCTTGCCAACCGGCGGCATACCACGTTGCGAAGAAGTTGGTGCATGGCACGATGTGTATAGCACATCGGCCGGCAATTTCAAGCACGCCCGCCCTCGGCGTTGCCCCAGTACGGTGGTTCTGCATAGCGCTGAGCGTCCTGCCGCTGGTGCGACCGTGGCACCGCCCAGGAAGGGCCGGGGATTGATCGAGTTGGGGGCAACGGCTATCGTGTTTGGTTTGCGCTTCCGTTCCTGAGTGCAAACCCGTAGCCCGTCTCTCCGAGTCGGAAGAGCCACGACTCGGAGAGGCTGCCTGAAAACTCCCCTCTCACTCCGGGAGAGGGGATGGGGGTGAGGGCTTGTAAAGAATTGATTAAGATAGCGGCAAGCCCTGTTGGTGTACGCCCCTCACCCTAACCCTCTCCCGGAGGGAGAGGGGACTTGGATCCGAACCTTTTCGGACAGTCTCTCAGAGTCGTGCTACGGGGAAATCGGGA
>CAYPWB010000866.1:0-1139 GCA_964414315.1 uncultured Planctomycetaceae bacterium
GTCGCCAAGGCACTCGATAAGATTCCGTTTAACGTGCCCGAAGATTACCCGCGAAGCCGCCTTGATGTCGATTCGGCTGCCGATGTAGGCATCGACGAATCCAACCAGCGTTGCCCGCTCCACCGGCTGCCGGGGCTCGATAAGCCCAGCGCGTGCAAGCCGGCCGTGCAGGTCATCGCCGATTCGGCCAACCCACTCGGCCGTGTTCGCGTCGAGGGGCTGCCCGCTGCCCTTAGCCCCTGCCAGGTATTCCACGCGAAGGGCCACGTTGTCGGCCACTTTGGCGGATACCTTGCCTAGCCGGATTGTACGCCGCCGCTTCCGGCCCGTTTCGTCGGGCACCATAACAGCAACTTCCCGCGTGCCGTTCGGTCGCTTGTGTACGCTTGCCATTGTCCTGCCTTCCGGTTGTCGGGTTTGCCTTGTCGGCTACCCGCGTTTTCGTTTCGTGGTTCGATTCGGTTTCTTCGCCCGGGCTGCTTCCGCCGGGCGATAGTCCAAGCCGAGAATCATTGCCAGGGCATCGCTTGCCGGCTGGGATAGTCCCCGGATGCTGTTGCCGAATCGGGAAAGCGTTGCAACGTCCACCCCCGATTCTTTGGCTAACTGGTTCAGGCTCCGGCCGTCCGCCTTCATCGCCTGCCGTAGTGTGTCGCTGGGTTTGCTCATGGTTTCATTATCGGGTCTTTTGGTGTTCTGTCAATAGGGGCCACAATAAGCCATAATCACTTACCTAGTTTCCCACCCCCGCAAAGCCCCCTGGGGGCCGTTCCTGGGGCCGCCGGCTGTCGAGGTGTTGCGAGTCGGCCGGGGACGAAAGCTCGCAACCTGGGGCCGCTCTCGGAGTCGGTCAATCGTCGCCGCCGTCTGCCGGCTCGCCCTCTGCGCACCAGTCGTTATCGCCGGCGTCTACCTGGGGGAATGTCGTGCATCGGTCTTCGGTTTGGGCCGTCGGGGCGTGCCGTCGGCATAGGCCGTCATCGTGGTACTTGCAGTCTCGGCAATAGATACGCTTCATTGTGGAATCCTCTCGGTCTTAGGGTTTGTCGCCTCGGACACCGTGCCCGGGGCTGTCGTGTGTCGCTTCACCGGCCACCGCTTGCGTGAACGGGCCGCCGCATCCTGGGGACCGTTGCCCG
>CAYPWB010000866.1:1149-1727 GCA_964414315.1 uncultured Planctomycetaceae bacterium
CATCAGCCGCCAGACAACCCGCCAATATGTCGCAGGGAATCTCACCGGCCAGTCTGTCGAGTGTCGCCCGCCATGCCGCCCGGGCGTCGATAGCCTCGGGGTCGTGGTCGGCTTCCATGGCTGCCGTTGCCGGTCGCAGCATGGCAAGCAGTTCGGCCTTGTGTGTCCGAAGATCGGCAACGAGGTCCGGCGTCAGGGCACCGCTCGGGGCGTCGATTGTCATGCTGTCGCCAGCCGGCTCTAGTCGGATGCCCCGGGCCGAACAACGGGCGAGTATTTCGGTTGCCGTCATATCGTCACCCGTTCCCGGCTTGTGTTTTTTGATTCCTGAAAAGCGCTCTGTATATTCTGAGAATTACCCTCCGTGGTCGATTCTGCCGGGTTCTTAGAATATCTAGTACGTTTTCCTGGGGTTTGATTTTCGGTAATGGCCGGGTTCACTTGGTACGTTGGCGATGCCGGCCGACCAGGGCCCGCCGGCTTCCCGTCCGGTTTCCGCCGGATGTAGCCCCGTCGCTCAAGCTCGCCTAATGGCCCGTCGATGTCTTCGGCTTTAGGGAATCGCCGCTTGCCGTGTT
>CAYPWB010000867.1:0-1707 GCA_964414315.1 uncultured Planctomycetaceae bacterium
GCACTGCCGGAAGCCTCGTCAAAACCGGGGCGGGGATCATGGCGCTCAACGCCGCGAACACCTACACCGGCGGCACCACCATCAACGATGGCATGCTTTTCATGCGGTACGATCTCGGCGCCGGTGCCGGCAGCGGCACGGTCACGGTGGACGGCACCGGCAGCAGCAACCGTTCGAACTTCCTGATCTGGGCGCCCGGGGCGGTCACCATCAACAACGATTTCGTGCTCAACAGCATGGGCCCTGCGGCAAACCGCGGCGCGATCAACCACGACGGCGGCGCCGGCCTCGTGACGCTCAACGGGCAGATTACCCTTGCCGGCGACAGCCGCATCGGCGTGGGCGGCAGTTCGTGGAACGACATGACGATTAACGGCAAGATCACCGGCCCCGGCAAGCTCTATGTCGCCGAGACGACGGGGCGTTCGACCATCCTCACCTCAGGCGCAAACGATTACTCCGGCGGCACGGAAGTGGAAGCCGGCGCACTGCGCATCGGCCATGCCGGCGCCCTGGGCAGCGGCGACGTTTCCATCGCCAACGGCGCCAACCTGCTTCTGTGGTGGAACGCCGGCTCGAACACCGTCGCCAACAACTTCACGCTCAACGGCAACGGCAGCGTTGGCGGCAAAGACGCCATTTACGCCGATGGCGGCGGCGGCGGACACAGCGAGTACGTTCTCAGCGGCCAAATCACGTTGAATGCCGACAGCAACATTGGCGGGCACAACACCAATCACCTGAGGATCACGGGCAAGGTCACCGGTACGGGCGGCTTGACCAAAGGCGGCAGCCGCGGCGACGAGAACAACACGCTGTTCCTCGCCAACACCGGCAACGACTACAGCGGAGTAACGACCTTCTTCAAGGGCACGGTCAACGTCGCTTCCCTGGCCGACAACGGCACGGCCGGCAGCCTCGGAGTGGGCACAGGCGATACCGTTGGGAACAGGATCGGCCTGCTCTTCCGCGGCGGAACGCTCCAGTACACCGGCAGCACGCCGCAGAGTACGAATCGGCAAGTCCGGCTCAGCACCACCGGCGGGGGCGGAACGATCGACGCCTCGGGGACCAATCCGGGCGCCACGCTCAGCTTCACCGGCACGTCCTCGCTGAACTTCTGGGAAGACCCCGGTACCCGTACCCTGACGCTGACCGGCAGCAACACCGGCGACAACACCTTCGCCTTGCCCATTCCGGACATCGCAGGCACCACCACCACGAACCTGACCAAGTCGGGCGCGGGCACCTGGGTCCTCGGCGGCAACAACAGTTACGCCGGCCAGACCGAAGTCAATGCCGGCGTGCTTCGCATGACCGGCGCCGGTTCGCTGGGCGCCGGCGGCTTCGCGACCGCGCCGAGGACCCGGGTAAACCCCGGAGCCACGCTGGAGATGACCGGCACGTGGTCCACGAACGAGCACCTGCATCTGAACGGCAGCGGGGCCGGCGGCGCGGGCGCCATCCATAGCCTCAGCGGCACTCAGACGATCACTACGCAGGCGGCGCTAAACGGCCTCACGACCATCAACGTTGACGCGGGGGCCACGCTCCGCATGAACCACACATTCTATGGGGCCTCCGGCAGCCTCACGAAGATCGGCCAGGGCACTCTGGAGCTTAACAGCAGCAACACCTACGCCGGCACGACGACGGTCGCCGCCGGCATACTCCACGTGACCGGCACCCTGGCCAATAACAGCTCGG
>CAYPWB010000868.1:0-1699 GCA_964414315.1 uncultured Planctomycetaceae bacterium
GCATCTGAACGAGTTCGAGCGCGTATTCGTCACCGGTCAGGTAATACTCCAGGATCCAGTTGACAATGTCATGGCCCGTATTTCCGCCTACCGGTTCTATCTGGGTATAACTCCCCCAATAAATGGGGGCGTTCCAGAAATCCGGCGCGTTCGTGAAGCCGCCCTTAAACTTCTTTCCTGCGTCCCAATGGCCGATTGACCAATCCCCGGCGAAGCGGTTGAACCGGGTGGCGTAGTCGTAGTAGGTACGCTCGCCGCTGCGGGCGTACAGTCCCCAGACATGACGACGCAACCCATAGTCAACCAGCGCTGATTCGCGGAAGAAGCTGCTCCCGGCGCCGCGGATACGCGGCGGTGCGCCCCAGGCGATCAGGCCCGTCCGTCGCAGCCCTTCGTACCGCACGTCCATCAGCTTCTCCCAGAACTCTGAAAGCACGGATTCTACTTCCGGAAAGCGATTTTCGTCCTTAGGATACATAGGCCAGCCCACCGCCTCTGTTGCGGTCAGCCACTCGGGGTCCGCTTGCAACAACGGCGGGTGTGCGGCAGCCTTTGCCTGTGCCGCGATAACGTCAATGCCGGTTGAGCTCCCACCCCGAGGCAGGAGCCACACATCGTGGGTGCTCGCGGCACACTGGGCATTGCTCGGCCTGGTCGCCAAGGCGTCCGATCCGCCCTTGGCCCGGCTGGACCAGCTCTGCCAATACTCGTTTACCAATGTCAAAGCACGAAAATCCAGATCGCGCCCGCTGCGGCCCGACCAAAGGGCTACCCGTGCACCTTCGGGACCAAACGCGATCTCTTTGGGAAACTGCTGAGCCATCCACGGCACGACCACGGTCAAACCACGTCCGTCGTCCCAGGTGCCGTCGGCCCAGTCACCGACGGCGGGCGACATTCTCATCCATTCCTGCACCCAGAAAGTATCCAAAGGCGTCTTCGCCCAATCACGTCCACCGGGTACGCGCCCGACGACAGCGCGCGACTCGCGTTCGAGGAAATGCGGATATATATCCTGCAGCATGTAGACTTCGTCGCCTTCAAGCGATGTTTCAATTCGCTCGTCCACCTCAACCGGCTGACGGGCGTAAAGCTCCTGCTGGTCCCTTCCGCCCAAGGCGAAAACGGCACGCTCCGGCGAATCGGGAGTCCGGAATTCCAGGCCGTAATCGCGGACCCACAGCTCGTTTGTGTCCTCGGTGAACACGAGCGAATGCGTGATGCGAACGAACGGACTTCCGGCAGTGAAGTAGAACCACATCTTGGCGCGGGCAATACGCTCGCCCTCCGGGGTTACGTACCAGCCGGCGCGACGGATCACCGTGTGCACCGGGCCTTGCTTCAGAATCTGTGTGTCGATGTCAGCGCCCGCGCCCGCCACGCGCGCCAGGCGGCCGCGGTTGTCGATCAGGTACGCGCCGTCGCCGGACCCGGACAGAACCGCCGTATCGCCCATGCGGCCGGATTCCGGCAGCAGTCGGTCGGAGAGAAATTCATACACCGCCGCCGCCGTGTCCACAGTAATCCTGCCATCTTCGGTCTGCTGCACCGTCAGGGGCTGTTCGGGGGCGGAGCGGCTGACACCCGGACCGTACTCAACGCGATACTTGCCCTGCGGGTTTGCATTGATACCGACGTGCGCCCAGCGGATACTGCCGTCGCGCCACGTGGCGGCCACGTCAACCTGAGAAGCAACCTC
>CAYPWB010000869.1:0-1698 GCA_964414315.1 uncultured Planctomycetaceae bacterium
GAAATGGCCTACTTCGAGTGCGTCCACGAGGTGAAGCTCATCGTCGACCTGATTTACCAGGGCGGCCTGAATTACATGCGGTACAGCATCTCGAACACGGCCGAGTACGGCGACTACAGCCGCGGCCCCCGCCTGGTGACCGACGAAACCCGGGCTGAAATGCGCCGCATCCTCGAAGAGGTGCGCAACGGCAGCTTCGCCCGCGAGTGGATCCTCGAAAACAAGGCCAACGCGCCTTGTTTCAAGGCCCTGCGCCGCCGCGAACGCGAGCACCCGGTCGAGGAAGTAGGCAAAGAGCTTCGCCGGCTGATGTCGTGGATCGACGCGAAAGAAGTGGAGTAACGGCGACAGAACTCCCCTCTCCCTTTGGGGGAGGGGTTGGGGGTGAGGGCTTATTTAGTTTGGGTAAGATAACGGCAAAGTCGATCGGTAGGTTTCCCTCACCCTAACCCTCTCCCGGAGGGAGAGGGGACGGGTCTTTCAAACAGTCTCCATGAGTTGCCGCGCAGATTGGGACAGCCCCCGTGAACGGCGACGACGCGCTGATGCCTGAACCCGAGCCATCGTGCCACCGGCCTTTGACGGAAGATCATACGCGCCGATTCGCCGAGAATCGGTACGTGTACCCGGTGTTGAGCCGGCGGGCGGGCGGGATTTCGGTCGGGGTGAATCTCAATCGCGATAAAACCTGCAACTTCCGTTGCGTATACTGCCAGGTCGACCGCGAACAACAGACGGCCTCTGCCCCCCAGGGTGCAAAGACAGGCTCGCTGTTGGAGTTCACGCTTCAGCGTGCGAACCAGGCGGGAGCGGAATCCGGCACGCGGAAGCGTGAACTTCAACCGTCCGAGCCGATCGACCTGGGCCTGCTGGCCGAGGAACTCGACGCGATGGCTGCGGCGGTCGTTTCCGGCCGCCTGTTCGAAGGGCCACGCTTTCGGCAGGCGCCCGCGCAGCTTCGCCGCCTGAACGACATCGCCCTGAGCGGCGACGGCGAGCCGACGCTCTGCCCACAGTTCGCCGAGGCGGTCGAGGTGTGCGCCACGGTCCGCCGGAAGCGACGCCTCGACGACGTCAAACTGGTGCTCATCACCAACGCCAGCCTGCTCGACCGGGAGGCGGTGCGTCGCGGGCTGGCCGTGCTCGACGGCGCGAACGGCGAAATTTGGGCGAAGCTCGACGCCGGCACCGAGGCCTACTACCGCCGCATCGCCCGTTCCCGCGTATCGTTCGCGAAGATCCTCGACAACCTGCACGACGCCGCCCGTGCGAGGCCCATTGTCATCCAAACGCTGCTCCTGCGGCTCGACGGGCAGCCGCCGCCGTCCGAGGAGCTGGCCGAATATTGCCGCCGGCTCAACGACATCGTGGCGGCCGGCGGGCAGATCAAGCTGGTCCAATTGCATACGGTCGCTCGACCGCCGGCCGAACCCTTTGTATCGGCCCTATCGCGGGTGGAACTCGACGCCGCTGCCGAGCAGGTGCACCGCGAAACCGGACTGCCCGTGCTTGGGGTCGGATAAGGCTCTTCTTTCTCGGAGCGGCTCTTGTCCACGCCACACATGTGCCCCCGCATTCGGCAGAGCCACAGGCACCGAATCGCCTGCTGGAGCCCGAGGTTTTCATTTGCCCCCCAAGCCCTGATGGAGAAACGACTTGCCGCCCCTCCCTTGACGCACTCGCTCCCCTCGGTATTCT
>CAYPWB010000870.1:0-1696 GCA_964414315.1 uncultured Planctomycetaceae bacterium
CGGGGAAGAGCGGGACGGGTCCGATTGATGCGCAGCACCCTCCGGGCCGTTCCGGTAAATCGGACCTGTCCCGTTTTCCCCCGCGTTTTCCCCAGTGAGCCGGGTGGGAAGCAGCGGCGAGCGACGCTCGGCGGCGGTGATGAGCCGGTCGAGCCCGGCGAGGAAGCGTTCGGGCGGCTGCTGCCCGGCGGCGGCGTTGCGGGCTTCGCGCAGGGCCGCGGCGGCGTCGGTGTGCCGGGCTTCGAGCAGGGCGAGCACGCCGTGCAGAAGGTGGACGTCGGCCGCGGCGTTCTGCCACGACGCGGCCGCCGCCTCGTCGACGCCCTGCGCGAGAATCGTTCGCGCCGCCCGCACGTGCTGCCCGGCCGCCTTCAGGTCGCCCCGGCCGGCCAGCGCCCACTCGGCCAGCGCCACGCGGGCCTGCCCGCGCCAGGGGCCGCCGGGCTGCTGGTCGGCGAAGGCGGTCCAGTGCTGCTCAGCCTGCTCGGCCCGGCCCAGCGCTTGCAGGCACTGGCCCATGCGGTAGCCGGCGGCGTCGGCCCAGGTGGTTTGCGGATACTTCGCCCGCAGCTCGACGAAGCGCTTGCCGGCCTCGGCCATGGCCGGAAAAGGGGTCAGGATTTTCTGCGCAGCACCCTCCGGGCCGTCCCGGGAAAAGGCTCCTGACCCCTTTTCCGCCTCGCGGCGCAGCTTCTCGGCCTGTTCGTACAGTTTGCGGGCTTCGGGGTGTTCTTCATCGGCGCGGACGGCAAGGCGGCTTTTGAGCAGGCGTTCGAAATACGGGTGCTTGATGTCTTGGTACTTGAGGAATCCCAACCCGAAGTCGACGGCCTTTTTGGCGGCCGTGCGGTCGCCGCGGGCGAGGTAAAGCTGCGCGAGCACGTCGGCCGCTTCGGCGGTGGCGGCGGCGTCGGGCCGGTCGGCGAGCATCTGTTCGAGCGTCTTGATCGCCTCGCCCGCGTTGCCGTCGAGCGCGGCCAGCCAGGCGGCGTACACCTGCATGAGCTGGACGGCGTTGGCGTCGAGGTTCTGCTTGCCCATGAAGGCGAGGTACTGCCGCGCGGCGTCGCGTTCGCCCTGGCTCAGCAGCACGCGGCCGTAGGCCAGCGACGCGGCAACCCGCTCGCCCTGATTGGCCGACTTCACCATCGCTTCGGCCAGTTTGCGGGCCTCGGCGTGGTTCTGCCCGGCCATGGCCTTGTTGAGCGCGGCGGTGCGCTGGCCCGCCGGCTGGGCCGCCATCGCCACGGAAGGGGCCAGCCCCATTTTCGCGGCGATCGACCGTTGCCCGTCAGGAATCCCCTGCGCGCCGCGAAAATCGGGACAATCCCCCGGCATCGCAAGCTCGAGAAGGCTTACGGCGAACAGCACGGCGGCCCTTGCAAGGTTTCGACGCATCGATTCAGCCTCCTCGTCTTGGTCGTCGGCGGTATGGTCAAGCCCGGCCGGAAACAGGGGCCTGACGGCCCCCGCTCGCCTGTGGGTTGGGCGGCGTAGGACGTTGGGCCGCCCACGTGCCGGCGTGCCTATTGACTTTATGGGCCTGGGGAACGCGCGGGGCGCGCGCTACCCTGCTACTCAGGGAGAAGGGGGTGGCGGCCCCGGCTCGAAGCAGCGCGAACGGGCCGCGACCCAAGTCATGTAATCGCAGCGACATACTGGCTTTTTATCAGCCCCGGCTGACCTTCCGGAAAGA
>CAYPWB010000871.1:0-1695 GCA_964414315.1 uncultured Planctomycetaceae bacterium
ACCGGCAGGCGGGGGGCGTCAATGGCATGCCGGGCTCGTCGTTGATTATACTTGCTGCGGCCGCAAAGTGCGTTTTTGCCCAAGTTTGATATATGGCAGAAGCTCAGATTGTGGCCGTGCACAGTAAAGCACACCAAGAACGATCTCATGGACGGCATGTGAAAGGCGAGTGCGACAAGCCCTATTCCAGCGCCTCGTATGCTACCCGAAAGACCTCGGGGGCATAGTACGTCTTGGGCGTCATGTCGGGCAACTCGCTAAGAATGCCCACGTCGACCAACCGTCCGGCGTCCGCCTTTGCGGTTGGATAGGTTACCTCCAGTTGGCGCACCAAGTCGGTGACGCGAACGAACGGTGAGTCGAAGATGTCCTCGACAATTCGGCTGAGGCGGACAGATCCGCCCGCCTCGTGCAGGCGTTTCGCGAAGTCGTCTTTGATCCTGAGAAGGCGTTCGCAGCGCAGAATCGTATCGTCGGCCTGGGCAACGGTTCCTTCGAGGCAGAACTCAATCCAGCTTTCCCATCGGCCTTGAGTGCTCACTCCAAACAATGCATCGAAGTACTCCTCGCGGCGAGCCTCAAAATACTCGCTCATGTACAACCAAGGCTTCGACAGCCCGCAGTGTTCCTTGAGCATCAGCGCCAACAGGAGCCGCCCAACGCGGCCGTTGCCGTCATTGAAGGGGTGAATGCTCTCAAACTGGTAATGCGTCAGAAAACAATCGACCAAAGGATCATACTTGGGATTCCTGGCGTGGAGATGTCGTTCGAAAGTGTGCAAGCATTCGAGCAATTTGTCGGGCGGCGGAGGCACGAACCGATGATCCGGGCGAATGGCCACTTGTCCGGTACGAAACTCGCCGGGCGTGTGGTCGCCGCCACGAACCCCGGTCATGAGGGTGCCGTGGAGTTCACGGATGAGTCGGAGAGAAAGCGGCAAATCGGAATCGGCCCCTTGTTGCAGTGCGCGACGATAATTGAGCACCTCTCTTTGGTAATTCGCAGGGTCGGTTTCCGAACCCGATTCCCTGGGACGCATTTCGTACACCAGCAATTCGCGCGCTGTAACATAGGTTCCCTCAAGCCGCGAAGACTTAATGGCTTCACGGTCGGCGAGGGGGCGCAAGAGAATGCCGGGGTTGGGCAAGGTGCGGCCGATACCCTCCAGGAGCCCAAGCTTCTGCTTGGCCTCGCCCAGCAGTGGCCAAAGCCGAGCCGGAAACTCCCAATCGGGTGGAAGGGCGAGGGGTACGAACGCGTGCTGGTTGCCGGTAACCGGATCGCGGGGAACTCGGGCTAACGTTCCCGGGAAATCGGCGGCAAACAGGTCGGGGTCCATCTGTTGGCGTGGCTCGTGGGGTGGCCGCATTAAATTATTCGCTCATCCATTTTAATCTATTCGCCGCCCTTATAGCAAGGGGCGCGGAATTCCATTGAAGTCTCTATGCTGCAACGACTTGCGCCATAAAATGATAATGAACGGCACCCCTGAGCCCCCCCAGAAGGGCTTGCTTTTCGGGTAATCCACTAGGGAGAAGCCCACCCTCCGCACCCGCACGGGTTTGGTGCACTTCCCCAGGCCAGGACGATGGCCTCAACTGCCCCACAGGGAGGCGACTGTGGAACCGCCGGCAGCCTATTCGGCCGGCACGGTGCGAGTGGGCTGCTGGGGGTCGTCGGGCAGGCGGAGGGCGA
>CAYPWB010000872.1:0-1692 GCA_964414315.1 uncultured Planctomycetaceae bacterium
AAGAGTGACACAACCAGCAACGTTCGCCGGGTATGCCCCCAACACGCCGGTGTCGCTCGCGCTCGTCCAGATGCTCGACGTGTTGGGCCTTTCAGTATTCATGGTTAGAACCCCTCTCCTTCGAGTTGCCTTTCGGCGAGTTCGGAAGCATGGTCTTGGGAGTAGGCCGCGTCGTCGTTGAGAGCTGCCAAAAAGCGACGGACGGCCTCACGGCTTGTGTAACGCTCCCCACCGACGATGATGGTTTCCAACTTATGGCCCCGGCGGCCGTGCAAGACCCATCGCCACACCGATGCCAGCGATATGCCGTTGCCGGCGCGGCCGGGGAACATCTTGCAGACCTGCTTGATGGGAATCAGTTGTTCGTGTTCGTAGTCGATCATGGGTTTATTGCCTTGGTGGGTTACCTCCGGTTGGACGCGGTAATTAGCACTTTCCGGGCCAATTGCCGAGCATAATCGCAACATCTTGCTGCAAAAGGACTTAGGTAGACCTGAATTGCAAGGGGATGTTCTTGCCTCAGAAATACACGCCCTTCTGCAAGTCGAAAGGGCGGTCGTGCAAGCGGAAGGCGGGCTTGAGGGCAATACTGCAAGTTGCAGGGACCTTTGTGCAAGTCCAAGGACGAAAGAGGGCGTCTCGTGCAAGGCAAGAGTCCCATTCTGCAAGCGAAGGCGACCGGCAACGTCTACGGACAGCATGTCGTCGACTTTGCCCAGCACGATCGGTGCCTGGATGGGCGAAGACGCGGGCATCGCCAACAATGCGACTTCGACGTCCACGTCGTCGTACTCGCGCCCGGCGGAACGGAACGTACACGCGCAGGGCGCACAACTGTCGGCTGACTTGGCTGCTTCGCGCGATCCGCCGCCCAAGGCGGCGTAGATACCGTCCCTCGCGCCACCGGCACCATCAAAAAAACGTCGTCGCCTGGTTCTAGCATGAGGTGGGTTAGGAACTCGGCGCGAAGCTGTTCACCGACCACGCCAAAATCAGCTGGTGACCTCCGCGTGGGCGATTTCATCAAAACTGTCTACCTGAGCGCCATCTGGAACATCCCGGCTGGCGGCAGTATTACCTTCACGGCGCGTCTCGAAAGCCGAACCACAATCGAAACCCTCGCCTACCACCACTGGCCCGGAACCGGCAACTTCTTCACCACGAAGCCGGCCGAGGTGTATGGCCGCGTCCGGTCGGCTGGAACAATGCTGGCAAGCAGCCGCCCGGCGAATACGGCCGCCGTGCCCGGAACTGTTCAGCGGCGCCTTGGCCGTTATCCGGTTGGTCAGCCGGACGCTTGACCCTCCACCAGCACTGCGCCGACCTCCCCCCACCCACTGCCTGTTGATGGGCTATTCGACCGGTGGCGGCCTGGGCACGGCGCCTTCGCATTCAGATAAAATGCCCAGACGGTGCTCAGAAGAATTGAGCCAATCGGCTCACGCCGCGGGGTGAGCGAGAGTGCTGGGCGGGCCGGTGGTGTCTTTGGCGCGCGAAGTGGGGCTCTGTGCTGCTACCTGCTGGCGTCGAGGGTGTCGACCCAGTCGTGGGTTGGCGGACGCAGGCGTTGGCTTGTGGGGCCCAGGGCGATTATTCGCGCGGCCGTCGCGTGGCCGGGGTCGTCGGCGTCGAAGCCACAGTAGAGCTGGTAATGGCGGGCAAGCAGGGCGGGAAGCCAGGGAGGATCGGCGC
>CAYPWB010000873.1:0-1691 GCA_964414315.1 uncultured Planctomycetaceae bacterium
CAGTCCGACTGCATGTCGAACGTCAACTCCTCCCGTCGCCGGTCGGCGGAGAACGCGGCCTCCAGTTCGCTGGCATGGTTGTACCGCGCGGGAATGATTTGGTCGCGGCGTTCGACCATCTGGCCGGGAAGATCGTCGTCGGGAATCATTTGGCCGGTACCGCGGAACGAGCGGATTTCGACACGGTAATTGCCCGGGCTGGGACCGTCGCTCGGCGCGATGGCAAAACGGCCGTTCTCGATTTGCGTGCCCGCCGATGGCCCTTCGCCTTTGGGCAGGAACAGGATGGATCCGTTTTCGAGCGGCTGCCCGTCGAGCGTCACGGTTCCGGAAACCCCGACGCGGTCAATGTCGGCCCCCCCGCAGCCGGAAAGCATGGCGGCACCGACTCCCGCGACAAGAAGAATACCTCGCAGGCTGTGACAGTTGAACTTCATACCGCAGGAATCCTTTGGTTTTGGCGTGGACGACTGGGGCCGCGGAACGGGGCTTGCGGCGACTGTTCCCGCTGTTGGAGTTCACGCTTCAGCGTGCAAGATCCGGCTTGTGTTTGGGCGGCACGCTGACGCGCGAACTCCCACGGGGCGAAACGTCAATTCCACGGCGGCTGGGTCGGTTCGTGGCCGGCCTGACTGCTCAGGTGCTGCCACACTTCGAGTTGGACGGAATCGCTGGCGAAGTTGACCGATCCGTCGCACATCAGCACCTGCACGCCGCCGGGGTGCCGGCTGCGCGAGGCCATGTAGTCCTGGTGGACGTTGCCGTTGGTGTTGTTGCATGGAAGCCCCAATTCCGGACGGTCGGCACAGCGGGCCAGATCGGGGGCCGACGTGTTGGGCGTCAGTTTCGTGGAAACCTGGTAACAGCAACTGTCGTCGTTCCATATTCGTCCGCGCCGGTCGATCGGGTCGCCCTGGTCTGACGGCGATTGCAGCATCTCGGCCATGGCAAGCGTGTTCGAGGTGCCGTCGCGGATGTCGGCGATGCTCGCCCCGTACTCCAGAAAGAACGGCGACCGTTTGATTTGGTTCATGTAGGTGTCCTGCCCCCAAATCAGCGCATAATTGCCCTTGTACTCTTGAAAAACGTCGCTGGCGTGCCACATCCGACGCGAAGTGTCGCTCGGACAGTGCCATACCGTCAGGTATTCGCCCATGGCCTTCGGCTGGCTCATCCACGACTTGGAGAAGTCGTACAAGTCGAAGCGGGTGGTTTGCTCCAGGTACGGCAGGACGAACACGACGAATGGCGTGCGGATGTTGCCCGCCTTGTTGCCGGTGACCGGATCGGCCCCGATGGCCCCCGGCGGGAAGCTACCGTGGCTGGTATGGTAGTTGTGCAGCGCCAGCCCAAGCTGCTTCATGTTGTTGGCGCACTGAAGCCTCCGTGCCGCCTCCCGCGCCGCCTGCACCGCCGGCAGCAGCAGCGCGATGAGGATGCCGATGATCGTGATGACCACGAGCAGCTCGACCAAGGTAAAAGCCGATTTTGGATTTTGGACGTCGGATGTTGAATTGTCGGCAAACATGAGTCCCTCCTGAACACGATACTATCCCATTCCCCGGTTCGCCCTCCACCCTCCACCGTCCGCCATCTTCACCTTCGCTTCCGCACCAGCAGTCCGCACGCCAGGGCGGAAAGCAGCAGCATCCACGTGCCCGGCTCGGGTACCACGAGCCCGCTGAGGAACA
>CAYPWB010000874.1:0-1688 GCA_964414315.1 uncultured Planctomycetaceae bacterium
CGGGCGGCGGTGGCGGCGGCGGACACAATGACCACCGGGCGGGCGGCGCCGGCGGCTCGGGCGTGGTCCATATTCGTTACGCCGGCGACGGCGCCGTGGCTGCCGGTGGGACGGCAGGCTCGATTGCGGGTACGCCGTACACCCTCCACAGCTACACGAATGTGGGCGCTTCGTCGTTCGTAGTTGACGCGGGCATTGACCCGGCGAACCAGCGGGCCACGTTGACGGGCAATCTGTCCGGCGCCGGCGGCCTGACCAAGACCGCGCCCGGAACACTGGTCCTCGCCGGTGACGACAATTCCTACACTGGCACCACCGCGGTTCGCGAAGGCGGGCTGCTGGTCAACGGCGCGCTCACCGGCACATCCGCCGTTACGGTGGGAAACGGGAGAATCTACTTCGACGATTTCGGCGGCCTTGTCTCTGACAATCTCGACGGAACCCAGCCGGTCATCGGGTCCGACGCGTGGGGTGCTTCCACCGACTGGAAGGCGGACGGTTCGAACCTGGCCAGTGGAAACGCGAACGCTTTCCTGCCGTTCACGCCCGAGTCGGGCTACGTCTATTCGCTCTCGTTGGACGTGAACGCAACCGCCGGGGGCCGCGATTGGATCGCGCTGGGATACTCGGCGGGCGCCAGCGTCGATGGAAACTTTCATCCCTCGCCGAACAGCGCCGTGGGCTGGATGCTGCGCCGAGAAGATGACCAAAATCAGGGTGACTGGTTCCAGACCTTCCTCGGTCCCAGTACCTCGGGCAGTGCGAACCATAGCGGGTCGCCAGGGGAGGTCAATCTGGAAGTCCAACTCGATACCACCGGCGACGACTGGTTGTTCGAATGGTTTGTCGATGGTGCATCGATCCGTGGTCCCCAAGCCCTGGCCAGCCCAAACATCGGACACGTGGCCTTCGGCGCATATGCCAGCGCCCAGGGCTACGTCGACAACTTCCGACTCGACATCCTGCACGGGCTGCCCCCCGCCGTCCTCGGCGGCACGGGCACGATCCACGCCGACACCACCATCGGCCGCTTCGGCGTCCTTTCGCCGGGCGATGGCGGAATCGGCACGCTGGAGTTTGCCGACGCCGCCACGCTGACGCTCGAGCCCGGCGCGGCGATCGACTGGGAGTTTGTCAACAACACCGAAGAGGGTGTAACCTACGACCAAATCGTCGGCGGCGCCCTCTACCTGCCGGACGCCGAAGGCGCGATCGGGCTGAACATTTTCGGCCTGGACGGCTACAGCCTCAGCGCGGGCGATCGGTTCACCCTGTTTTCCGGCGACGTGTACGACGCCTCGGCTTCGGCACTGTTCGACCACGGGCAGGACATTACCCACCTGTTCAATATTACCGACCACAGCAACTGGTGGGGCACGTGGGAAGTGACCGCCGGAAGCCTCGTCCTGACGGCCGTGCCCGAACCGGGTACCTGGCTGCTGCTGCTTTCGGCCCTGGCCTGCGGGCTGCTGGTGCGGCGGCGATGGTGATTTCTGATTTGGGATTTATGATTTCTGAATTGCGATTGACACTTTTCATCGACTCACGGAGGAAGCGTATGTGCGCCGAAGATCATAAATCATCCATCAGAAATCATAAATCCCTACACGGTTTTACCCTCGTCGAGCTTCTGGTGGTCATTACGATCATCGGCATTCTGATTTCGCTGCTGCTGCCGGCCGTGCAAA
>CAYPWB010000875.1:0-1679 GCA_964414315.1 uncultured Planctomycetaceae bacterium
GCACTGGCCGAGCCAGTGGCACCCATCCGTTCCCTGACCCACGGCAGAATCGTACCGTGTTGCCCAAACGTGTGCCACTGGCTCTGCCAGTGCCTGACGGAGCCTGAAGTGAGCCACGTTGGTTGGCGGCCCTGCCGCCCTGTGAACGGTTACGTTGCTACACTTCCAGCTTCCACGGAGCCCGGTAAGGCTTGTCGACCAGGGCGTTCGCTTCCGGATCGCCGACGACCTGTTCCTTCTCGCCGTCCCACTCGATGCGCCGGCCGGCCTGCCAGGAGAGGTTCATCAGGTGACAGGCGTTGGTGGAATAATGCCCGCCTTCGACGTCGGCATTGGGGCGTTTCCGCTCGCGAACGCACTGGAGGAAGGCGCGCTGGTGGGCGTTGTCGTCGGGCGAGCGGAAGCTTTCCTCCTCGCCCTTCTTGCCGGGCTCCGGCGTGATGGTGTAGCCGGCCCGGTCGAGAATGAGCGACGCTTCGCTGCCGAAGAAACATTTGCCGTGGGCGCGGAAGTCGCGGCGGGCGCCCATGCGGCAGGTGTACTGCACGCTGAAGCCCCGCTCGGCCATGGGGCAGGGGCCGTACTCGAGGATGCCCGAGAACGTGTCGGGCCACTCGCGGTTGTCGCCGAAGGCGTACATGCCGCCCATGCCGACGACCGACCGCGGCCACTTCACGCCCATGGCCCATTGCATGACGTCGAAGTGGTGCACGCCCCACGCCACGGTGTGCCCGCCGCCGGAAAGCCGGAACCAGTCGTAGCCGTAGTTGTCGTAGCAGTTCGGATTGTAGTTGCGCCAGGGGGCGGGGCCGACGTAGAAGTCCCAGTCGAGTTCTTCGGGCGGGTCGCAGTCGGGCGGATTGCCGCGGCCGGGGTAACGGTTTTCGTAGTCCCAAATCTTCACCTCGGAAATCTGCCCCAGCCGTCCCGACTGAATGACCTCGACCGCGCGCTGGTAGTGCTCCCAACTGCGTTGCTGCGTGCCGATTTGCACCACGCGGTCGTACTTCCGGGCCGCCTCGACCGCCACGCGCCCTTCGTGAATGGCGTTGGCCAGCGGCTTCTCGACGTACACGTCCTTGCCCGCCTGGCACGCCAGCACCGTGGGCAGCACGTGCCAATGGGCCTGCGTGGCCACGAGCACGGCGTCGACGTTCTTGTCGTCGATGAGCTTGCGGAAGTCGTGGTAGGCCGCCACCTTATCGGGTCCGCCGAGGTTGGTCTGGAACTTTCCGCGGCGGGTGGAGTTGACGTCGCACACGGCCGTCACCCGGTTGCCCGGCAGGTCGGCGAACCCCCGGAGCACCTGCCCTGCCCGAGCCCCGCAGCCGATCACTCCAAGCCGGACCGTTTCGTTCGGGCTCGACTCGGCTCCGGCCGCGAACCGTTTGCCGGCCACGAGCGTGCCGGCCGCGGCCATGGAACCTGCTTGAAGAAACTGACGCCTGGAAGTGCGATGCATGGGAAAGGCTCCGGGATGCGGCTGAAGGCGGGGAACAACGCCGAGTATCGGTCGATTGTAACTTCGGGAGTGTGGGGGTCGCAACGGTCACCGCGACTCGGTTATCTCGGTTGGCTCCTGTTCATTCGACCTCCACTGAAGCACCCCCACCCGGCCCCTACCGCGTCCGACCTCCCCCGGCGGGGGAGGTGAAGGATGTGGGCCACGACTTGTGTAC
>CAYPWB010000876.1:0-1678 GCA_964414315.1 uncultured Planctomycetaceae bacterium
TCTCCCCTGCACGCCGCCGCCGCTGGAGGCGGCGGCGGCGTGCAGGGGAGCTACTCGAGTGGATCGGTCTCGTTTAGCTCACTGACCACGGCTCCCGGCGGGGCAAGCCCGCCGGTGGCCCTTTGCATTATCTCGACTCTTGTAGAGCGGCCCTCCGGGTACTTTGCACAAATCGGACCCGTTCCGCTTTCCCTTCATGTCCCGTTTTCCTCTCACAAATCCGGGCTCAGGATCAACTGGGCCCAAAGGTACGCAATCAGGTTGAGCACGACGGCCACGGCCAGCAGAATTTGCCCCGGCACGGTCGTGAACAATAACGTCGTGTTGATCGGATCGACGAAGTAATACACCAGCAGGATCAGCGCCGGCGCCAGGGCCATGTACACGGCCGACTTCCGGGCCTGGGCCGTCTCCGACTGCACCTTGCGTTCCAGCCGCTGCATTTCGAGCACGCTGCCGGCGATGCGCTCGATGGTTTCGTTCAGTCGGCCGCCGCTCTCGTGGCTGGCCAGGATGGCCGCGGCGAACAGGGCGAAGTTTTCGCTCCGCAGCCGGGTCTTCGCCTCGCGCAGGGTTTGCTCCAGCGGCTTGCCCAGGTTGTATTCGCCCACGATCTGCCGGAACTCGTCGCTGAGCGGCTTGGGGCTCTGCGAGGCGAGGATCTCCATCGCCTGTGCCAGTGAAAGCCCCGCCCGGACCGCGTTGGCCAGTGTGACCATGGCGTCGGCCAACTGGTCCTCGATGCGGCGGCGGCGCTTCTCGGCCATGCGGCGGATCAACCACCAGGGACCGGCCAGGAGGAACGCCGCCCCCAGCGCGCCGAACACGAGGTTGTCCAGCAGCAACCAGAACGCGCAGAACACCACGGCCACGGCCGCCAGCCACACGATCATCCAGCGGCGCAGAGGGCGGGTCGACGCGCGCAGCCGCCGCAGCTTTTCCGTCAGGTCGTTTTCCACCGCGTCGAGCGCCCGGGCAAGGTGCCCGCGCAGGGCGAAGTACCCCCAGCCCACGGCCGTGCCCATCAGGATGCTCGCCAGCCACGTGTCGACGCCGGGGTTCATGGGCTCCTCCCGGAAGAACGGGACAGGTCCGGTTTGCCGGAACGGCCCTCCGGATGCTCTGCACCAACCGGACCTGTCCCGCTTTTCACCGGTGAAAGGAGGTGCGGCGCCGCGGGGATGCCCGGCCCCGGCGCCGCTTCGCGCCCATACAGAAACTCCAGTTCCAGAAGCTCCTTCTCGATGAGCGAGTCGATGAACGACGGCAGGTAGCCGGTCGGGCGAAGGTTGCTGCCGTCGCGCATGTTGAAAATGTCGTGCAGCACGACGCGCCGCTCCTCGGGATCGTAACGCACTACCTCCGACACCTGCGTGACGGCCCTCCCTCCGCCGGGCAAGCGGTCGAGGTGCACAATCAGATCGAGGGCCGAGCTGAGCTGCCGGTGGATCGACGTGACGGGCAGGTCGGCGGCCATCAGGACGAGCACTTCGAGCCGCTCGATCACCTCGGCCGAGCTGTTCGCGTGCAGCGAGGTCATCGAGCCGTCGTGGCCGGTGTTCATCGCCTGGATCATGTCGAGCGCCTCGGGCCCGCGGCATTCGCCCACCAGGATGCGGTCGGGCCGCATGCGCAGCGCGTTGCGCACCAGGTCGCGCACGGTGTAGGCCCCGGCCCC
>CAYPWB010000877.1:0-1666 GCA_964414315.1 uncultured Planctomycetaceae bacterium
ACCGCCACGCCTGTAAGCGTTACGTCGGCGCTCGGTACCTCGACGATTTCCTTGATGTCGTCCACGTTGAACTTGGCGACAAGGTTCCCCTGGGCGTCGGCCTTGGTCCAGGCGACGGCCACGCTGTTGAGTTCCACGACGGCCTTCACGTCGAGAACCTCGTCTTTGGGGATGTCGGCGTGGACGGTCACCCACGTGCCCTTCTGGGCGAGGTTGATGGTGGCGGGCGATACCTGAATGGCAACCACGTCGGCGCCGTCGGCAACAGCGGGTCCCGCCGCGACCCCCACCGCCAGCAACATCCCACATGCAACAGCGTACTTCCACATGGCACAACCTCCCTTGGCTAGCGGCTCCATGTCTTTTCCGGAGCCTATGGCCTATAACAAGGTGCAAACGGCGTTCCGATTGCGGGGCCGCAGGAGTCGGCACGCCAGTTGCAATACAATAGCCGTTTGGAAAACGGGACAGGGGAAAGCGAAGCGGGTCCAAGACGGGTCCAATTCGTGTGAAGCGCCCGGAGGGCCGTTCAGGCAAATTGGCTCCGTCCCATTTTCCCGCAAACGACCCCGGAAAGGCCGCCACAATGGTAGATTAGCAAGGCGGCCGAGTGTCGCACGATGTTGCATGAGGCGCATCGCGGGCGCCTCATACCCCTCGGCCGGTGATGCAATGCACAGGTTGCGGAAAGCCTTTACCCTGATTGAACTGCTCGTGGTGATCGGCATCATCGGCGTTCTGATTGCGTTGCTGCTGCCGGCCGTGCAGGCGGCACGGGAGGCGGCCCGCCGGTTAGCATGCCAGTCGAATATTCGCCAAATTGGCTTGGCGCTGCACCAACACCATGCCGCGCAGGGGGAGCTGCCGGCAGGCTGGCTGGAGATGTCGGCCGAAGGCGAACCGGGCTGGGGTTGGGGCGCGGCCATCCTGAAGCATACCGGTGAGCGGCCCGCTGGACTGCCGGACATGCCTCGTCCGGGTGTCGGGCCTCCGCCGGGCATTGGGCCTCCGCCGGGCGTGGGCCCGCCGCCGGGTATTGGGAACCCGGCGCATCGGCAAGTGCGGGAAACGCCGGTGCCCATTTTCCTTTGCCCCTCCGATCCCTCCCCCGCCGTGTTCATGTTGCACCGCCCGGCGCCCGATCCCTGGCTGAAGGCATCGGCCGACGGATCGCCGGGCCGCGGCGAACCGATGTTCCAGGTCGCCCGGGCGAACTACTCCGGCGTGTTCGGCACGAACTCAATCGACACGGTGCCCCAGCAGGGCAACGGCTGCTTCTTCCGCAACAGCCGCATCCGGTTCGACGACATCCGCGACGGGCTGAGCAACACGCTTTTGGTGGGCGAGCGGTCCTCACGGCTCGACAGTGCCACCTGGGTCGGCGCCGTGCCGGGGGCCCAGCGGCGTTCCGCGCGGGTCGTCGGCCGCGCGGGCCGCGTGCCCAACGACGTGCTGAACGACTTCAGCGATTTCAGCAGCCACCACCCGTTCGGCGCAAACTTCCTGATGGCCGACGGCTCGGTACGGCTCATCAGCGATGAAATCGACCTGGACGCGTACCACGCGCTGGCCACCCGCGCAGCCGGTGAGGTGGTCGACCCCCTGGCCGCCCGCGGGTATGGCAACCGTTCGTCAACCGAAAACCCGCCAATCGTTTCCACCATCG
>CAYPWB010000878.1:0-1658 GCA_964414315.1 uncultured Planctomycetaceae bacterium
TTAGGTGGAAATCTTACCGTCCACAGTGAGTATTCTGCGGAATCGATGGACCTTCCTCGACGGGGCCCCGGTAGACTCCGGCCCGGCGGGGCCCGACAGATTCCTGCACGCGGAACCAGCCACCCCCTCTTCAGAAATTGCGGGGGCTGGATTCCTGCGTTTTGGTGGGTATGCTGGAAGTAGACGGTCCGCAGCGTTTGGCGGGCCGCCCGGAGACGCAAGATGAAGGAGGACGAGCGCCGGCCCTTCGCGGGCCGGCCTAGCGGGCCGCGCGAACTACGCGGCTGCAACGACAATTCGAACGACGCGCGAGCGTCCGTGCTGCTTCCCGCAAAACCGCCAACCTGAGCCCTCGGGCTCTTGCACACGAAAGCAGCGTCGGAACCGCGCCCCGAGATGGGGCGTCGGGCCGATGCTGTTTCGTGTGCCCCTTGGCGGGGGTTGCGGGGACAGGTTGGTTTCGGCGCCCCTTTTTTCCTGCCGGACCCAACGAAAAAGGCGGCAGCGTGCCGCCGGGCACGCGATTAGGCACAGGTCTTGGGGACGGGAGGCACTCGAATGAGGAAATTGGCCGCGTTTGGGTTCATGGTCTATCTGGGAATGCACTGCGCGCTTCCCTTCAGCTACCACGTGCTTCTGACGATAGGTTCGGTCCTGGGGGCTTTTGCCGGATACGCTTCATTCAGCAGAGGCTCGCTGTTCGCGCAAGGCCGCGGCGAGGTGATGACCCCACCGGTTATCTTCGCGGCGATGGGAATGGCCGTGGCCATTGGTTGGCTCCACGGCGTGTTGTGGGGCATCGGAAGCTTCATTCTCTTCTGGCCCTTCATGTACCGGCTGGGCGCGGAACTCGCGGTCGGAACCCCGGCGCCCAGTTTGGCTAGTACGTTGGAGGCAGCGCTACGGCATGACGGGAGCCAACACCCCTCGGCGCCTGGCGGGGGGACCGCCCGCAGACTGCCCGAGCCGCCCCCACCGGAAAAGACAACCTCCGAGCGGCGGGCTCCTAAGCCCCAGCCGCGCGGACCTGCCACGTCGGAGGCGCGGCAGCCGCAGGTTCGGGTCCACCTACTGAACCCCGCCTGTCGAGTCCTCCCGCCTGGCCTGCCCCGACCGAGTTGGATCGACCCCGAGATCTACACCGTGGCCGAATGGACGGTCGGACGCGACGTGTCCTTGGAGATTGCCAAGAAGTGGCTGGACCGCGATACCCGCGAACTGTACGCCATTCGGATGCTCAGGCTGCAAAGCCGAGACGCGGGCTCTCCACGTTTCGCGTATGGCGACCCCGAGTTCGTCACACGCGCCGAGTGGGAAAAGCAGGCGGCGGAGTATGATGTGGTGCCGCGGCGCAAGGCCCCTGGAGCGACGCGGGAACCCGCCGGCGGCCCCGCGGCGCAGCGTTCCAACAGCCAAGGCGATAATCGACAGCCCGGAGGCAAGATACTTCCGGCTTTCCGCCCTCTGCCGTCTCACCTGCGAGCACAGAGTTGCGCGTTGTTCCAGAAGGTGAACTTTTCAGCAGACTCCGGCGAGGAGTTTGTCCTGTTTCTGCTCGATGATCCCGAGTTCGCCCGGGAACTCGGGCGGCTCGACCCTTTCCATCTTACGGCGAAGTGCGGGGTGGTCCGCACCAGCGCCGGTGTGATTGCGTTCAT
>CAYPWB010000879.1:0-1650 GCA_964414315.1 uncultured Planctomycetaceae bacterium
GTCGCCGCCGCCGGAGGCGGCGGCGACGCGGAGGGAGAATATCGAGTGGACCGCAGTCGTAGCTCGCCGACCACGGCTCCTGGCGGGACAAGCCCGCCGGTGGCCTTTGTGCAACGTCAAGTTGTGTCCAACAACGAAGCAGTTTCAGCTTGAATACACCCGTTCCTACCGATCGCCCTATCCGACGGAGCTTCCCATGCGACTGATCCTGTTCGACCTGCTCGACGAGCAACGCTATCACTTCTACCCGCTGGCCCTGAGCCGGCCCGTTTGGGAGTTGCGCTGCGGCATTACGACGCTGCGGGAGAAGCTCATCGCCGCGGCCGGGGCGTCGGACGTCGCCTGTTTCGTGCCGCCTTACATGGAGGCGCACTACCGGAACCAGGTCGACTTGCCCGTCAACGACGCCTCGCAGCTTGCCGGCGGCGACTTGCTGCTGGTGCATCCGCGGCTGAAGGCCGAGGCGTTGGGCGAGTTTGCCAAAGGACCGAGCCGCGTGGTTGCCGACGCCGACGGCCGCACGGTGGCCGTCCGAATCGAACAGGCCGACCTGGCGAAGCTCGACGTCGGGTCGATCGAGGCGCTGCTCGATTCGGCCTGCGCCCAGTTGCCCAAGGGCGATGCCGCCCCGCCCACCTGGAATTACACGTGGGACCTCGTCCTCGAAAACCCCGAGCAAATTACCCGCGATTACAAGGCCCTCGGCCGAAGCGGCGTCGAAGGGACCATCGAGGAGCCGAAGGCCCTGCGAGGCAGCGCCGGCGACGTGTACGTGGCGCCGGGCGCCCTGGTGCACCCGATGGCCGTGCTCGACGCGGCGGGCGGGCCCATCTACATCGACGAGGAGGCCGAGGTGTTCCCCTTCACCCGCATTGAAGGGCCCTGCTACCTCGGCCGCAAGTCGATGCTGCTGGGCGCCAACTGCCGCGAGGGGATGTCCATCGGCCCCATGTGCCGCGTGGGCGGCGAGGTCGAGGAGTCGATCATTCACGGCTATTCGAACAAGTACCACGACGGCTTCCTCGGCCATGCCTACGTGGGCCAATGGGTCAACCTGGGCGCGTTCACCACCAACAGCGACCTGAAGAACGACTACACCAACGTGTCGGTCACCTTGGACGGCAAGCGGCCCATCGACACCGGCTCGAACAAAGTCGGCGCGCTGATCGGCGATCACACCAAGACGTCGATCGGTACGCTCTTCAACACGGGCACGTACGTGGGCGCCATGGCGCTGATCGCGGCCACCGGCAAGCCGCTGCCGAAGTTCATCCCCTGCTTTGCCTGGTTTATCGAGGGCGTGGTCACGAAGGGTTTTGGGCGGAAGCGGCTGTACCAGACGGCCCAAACCGCCATGGGCCGCCGCAAATGCCAGTGGACCCCCGAGGAGGAATCGCTCTGGGAAGCCGTCTTCGAAATGACCAAGCCCGAGCGCGATCCCATCATCAAGAAAGGCCGCCGCATGCTGGCCGCCCAGCGCGGGTAGGTGCCTCGCTGGAAGTATAGCCGGGACACCCATGTCGGGTGTCGGGCAGCGCACCCTCGTTGTTGTGCATGAGTCGTGGCCCACGTCCTTCACATCCCCTCGGGGGAGGTCGGACGCGGTAGCGGCCGGGTGGGGCGCCTGTGAGCCCGACGCACCTTGCGTTC
>CAYPWB010000880.1:0-1650 GCA_964414315.1 uncultured Planctomycetaceae bacterium
GCACGCTGAAGCGTGAACTCCAACAGCCCGACCGGATCCTCGGCCGCGCCGACGCCCACTGGGACGCCGACGCCCCGAACGTCGACTACTTCCGCCCCGCCGGGGTGGAGCGGCTGCTGGTGCTGGGCGGATGCAGCGACCTGCCGCGCGATACGATGGCCCGCCTGCTGCGGCCGACGGGCCTGATGCGTCTGGGCCGTGTCGTGGGCACGACGGCCGCGCAGATGGCCGCCGAGGTCGGCGAGATGGATGACGTGCGCCTGCCGCAGCGGGAGGGCACGACAACCGTCGCCGGCAACGTGCGCGAAACACTGCGCGGCGTCCGCTCCACCGACCGGCCGACACGCACCGTGCCGGCCGAGCCGCGAGCACTACCGATCCTCGGCCGGTTCGACGTGGTCGTCATCGGCGGCGGCACCGCCGGGGCCTCGGCCGCCATCGGCGCGGGTCGCCAGGGGGCGCGCACCCTGGTGGTCGAGTATCTCGAAGGGCTCGGCGGCACCGGCACGCTGGGCCTCATCGGCCGGGCCTATCACGGCATGAACCTGGGCTTCACGCGCGCGATCCCGTTCCCCGACGACGTCAAGTCGGGCGGCGTGGAAGTCAAAATGGAATGGTTCCGCCGGGAAATCGAAGAGGTGGACGGCGAAATCTGGCTGGGGGCGATCGGCTGCGGCGTGGTTGTCGAGAACGACCGTGCGACCGGCGCCGTCGTCGCCACGCCCGAGGGACGCGGCGTCGTCCTGGCCGACGTGGTGATCGACGCCACGGGCAACGCCGACCTGGCCGCGGCCGCCGGCGCCGAGACGACCTACGGCGGCGGCAACGGTTACGGCGACATCGCCCTGCAGGGCAGCGGCCTGCCCCCGCGCCCGCTGGGGCCAAGCTACGTCAATACCGACTACCTACTGGTCGAGGAGGCCGATCTTCGCGACGTGTGGGCGGCCATGGTGGGCGTTCGCATGACCCGGCCGCCCGACGTGTACGACGTCGGCACGCTGCTGCACAACCGCGAGCGCCGGCGGATTGTGGGCGACCACGTGCTACGGTATCTCGACCAGATCGCCGGCCGCACCTACCCGGACAGCATCGTCTACTCGGCCAGCAACTACGACAGCCACGGCTACCCCAGCCAGCCGTTCTTCGCACTTATGCCTCACGACGCGCAGTCGCTGAAGGCCAACCACCCGGCCCCCGGCGGCGCGTGCTTCACGCCTTACCGGTGCCTGCTTCCGCAAGGGCTCGACGGTATTCTGGTTGTCGGGCTGGGTATGAGCATGGAACGCGACGCCTCGGCGATGGTCCGCATGCAGCGCGACATGCAGAACCAGGGGTACGCCGCCGGCACGGCCGCGGCGAGGATCGCCCGCCGGGGAGTTTCCACCCGCGGGCTCGACATCCGCTCGCTGCAGGAGCACCTGGTCGAAGTGGGCAACCTGCCCGCCGAGGTGCTCGAACACGACGACAACTTCCCGCTACCCGAAGCCGCCGTGGCGGCGGCTGTCCGGCGGCTGGCCGATCCCGACCGGCTGGCGGCATCGCGGGCGTTGGCCGTGGTGCTCAGCCACCGGGAAGCGGCCGAGCCCCGGGTGGCGGCCGCGTATCGGCAGGCGCAGGGTGAAACTCGCCTGACCTATGCCAAGCTCCTCG
>CAYPWB010000881.1:0-657 GCA_964414315.1 uncultured Planctomycetaceae bacterium
CGACGCCGAGGGGAAGGCGCAGCAAGTCATGCGAAGTTGGTTCACGGCCATGCCCGGCGAGGTCGTCTCGTGCGTCGGCTGCCACGAGCGACAGAACGACGCGCCCCCGCTGCGATACACGAAGGCGGCCATGACGCGGCAGCCGCAAACGATTCGCCCGTGGCACGGTCCCGTGCGCGGCTTCAGCTTCGACCGCGAGGTGCAGCCGGTACTCGACCGGCGCTGCGCCGGCTGTCACGACGGCCAACCGAGGGAAGTGAACGGCGAGCAGGTTACCCTCCTCGACCTGCGGGCGAAACGCTTGCACGACGACCCGGGCGAGAAATACAGCCCGGCCTACATGGCCTTGCAGCGTTACGTCCGGCGGCCCGGCTTCGAGGGCGATTACCACATGCCCAAGCCGGCCGAATACGAGGCCGACACGAGCCACCTGGTGCAAATGCTCAAGAAGGGCCACCACGGTGTCGAGCTGACGGCCGACGAGTGGGAGCGGCTCTACACGTGGATCGACTTCAACGTGCCCTACCCGGCCACCTGGCACGAAAGCCATCGGCCGCCGCGGGAGGAACTGGTTGCCCGGCGGGCGAAGTACAAAGCGTTGTTCGCCGGCATCGACGACCGCGATGAGGGCCTGCCACTGGTCGAGCGTGACACGCG
>CAYPWB010000881.1:667-1650 GCA_964414315.1 uncultured Planctomycetaceae bacterium
CGACGACCGCGACGAGGAGCCGCTGCCGCTGCCGCCTATCGCGGCGTTCGAGCCGCCGGCTACGCGGGCCAATCTGCCCGGCGAGCCGCTCCAGGCGGCCGGCTGGCCCCTGGCCGCCGAGGAAGCCGAGCGGCTGCCGCAGCAGGTATCGGTCGAGCAAGGACTGCCCCGCGAATTGGAACTGGACCTGGGCGACGGCGCCACCATGCCTCTGGCACTCGTGCCCGCGGGCCGCTTCGTCATGGGCGATGCCCGAGGCTTCGACAACGAGCGGCCGCAGGCGGTGGTAACAATCCAACAGCCGTTCTACCTCGGCCGGTTCGAGGTGACCAACGCGCAGTTCCGCCGCTTCGACGCGGAGCACACCAGCGGTGTGATCAACGAGCGTTGGAAGGACCGCCAGCGCCGCGGCACCGACATCGACGCGCCCGACCTGCCCGTGGTGCGTGTCAGTTGGCAGCAGGCGATGGCGTTCTGCCGGTGGCTTTCGGAGCAAACGGGCCGCCGCGTGACCCTGCCCACCGAGGCCCAGTGGGAATGGGCGTGCCGCGCCGGATCGGCCGAGGCGTTCCACGTAGGCCCGTACGTGCCGGAACGGATGACGCCCTTCTCCAACGTGGCCGACGATCGTTTGCGGTCTTGGAACCATGGCCGCGCCGAGCCCGGCTACAACGACGGCATCCTGTTCACCGCCCCTGGCGGCCGGTTCACGGCGAACGCCTGGGGCCTGTTCGACATGCACGGCAACGCGGCCGAATGGACCCGGTCGGCCTATCGGCCGTATCCCTACGATCCGGCCGACGGGCGCAACGCCCCGGCAGGCGACGAGCCTCGCGTCGTGCGCGGCGGCTCGTGGAACGACACCCTCCCCCACGCCACCGCCGCCTCCCGCTGGCGCTACGAGCCCTACAAGCCGGTGTACAACGTGGGTTTCCGTGTGGCCGTCGAGCCGTAGTAAGCTGCCGACACGCAAGCAGGCCTGC
>CAYPWB010000882.1:0-1642 GCA_964414315.1 uncultured Planctomycetaceae bacterium
CGGAGGGTGCTACGCAGAAAAGGCTCCTGACCCCTTTTTCTCCCCGGAACGGCCCGGAGGGTGCTACGCAGAAAAGGCTCCTGACCCCTTTTCCCGTTCCCGGACCGCCGTCGGACCGCATCATCCTTGAAAACGGCGATGAACTGACAGGGCTGATCGACCGGCTGGACCTCGACCGGGTACGGTTGCAGACCGACGCCGGTCCCATCGAGGCCGACCGCCGCACCGTGGCCGCGGTGCGGTTCAATCCGTCGCTCCTCCGCCCGGCCGAGCCGGAGGGGCTGTACGCCTGGGCGGGCCTCAGTGACGGAAGCCTGCTGCCGGCCGCCCGCATTGCGCTCGACGACCGGAAGCTGGCCCTCACCACCATAGCAGGCCCGACCTGGCCCGCCCTGCCCGACGACCTCGTGTTCTTGCAGCCGGTGGGCGGCAGGGCGGTGTACCTGTCGGCTCTGGAGCCGTCGGGCTATCGGCACGTGCCGTACCTCGATCTGCAGCGCCCCTACCAACTCGACCGCAGCGTGGACGGCGGCCGGCTCCGCTGCGGGGGACGCGCGTACCTGAACGGCCTCGGCATGCACACCGCCGCCCGGCTGACTTACCCTCTCAACGGCAACTTCAAGCGGTTCCAGTCGGAGGTGGGTGTCGACGACGGCACCGGCGAGCGCGGAAGCGTGCGTTTTCGCGTATTTGTCGATGGGCAGGAGCAGTTCGCCGCCGGCCCGGTTCGCGGCGGGGAGCCGCCCCGAACCATCGACCTCGACCTGACCGGCGCCAACCGGCTCGACTTGGTGGTCGACTTTGCCGAGCGTGCCCACGTACTCGACCACGCGAACTGGCTCGACCCGCGGCTGGTCAAGCCGTCCGACCGGTAACACGTAGTGCCGTGCGCCGGTCACCGTGTACCCAGGTAGAGGTCGCGACCGGCGACCAGGGCGGCAAGCTTGCGCTCCGCAACGCTGCGCTTGAGCATCCAGAAGCCGCAATCCGGGTGGACCCATTTCACGCGGCCCGAGCCCAGCGCCTTCTCAGCTCGCGCAATGCTTGCGGCCACTTCGTCAGCCGTTTCGATGCGATTGACTTTCACGTCGATCACACCAATTCCGAGGCCGAGGTCTTCGCGGACGTCTTTCAGCGCCTTCAAGTCGTCTTTCGGCCGATGGGCGAGTTCCAGCACCAGGTGGTCGCAACGTAGATGGTTGAGGAAATCGACCAGGGTTCGCCATGTGCCCGACTGAATCGTTTGCCCGCCGTAGTTTCCGAAACAAAGATGCACGGCCTTCTCCACCCTCACCGCGTCGAGCACGCGATTGATTGCGCGAGCGGCCAACGGGGCGTCGTGCGGATTGCCCGGTACGTTCGCCTCGTCGACTTGTACGCACGCGCATTCCAAATCGGCCGCCTGCTCGGCCAGCACGTCGGCCAGGGCCGTGAGCAACGCCTCGAAATCGCCGTAATGCCGGTCGAGCAACGTCCGGGCAAGCATGTAGGGGCTGGTCACGGTGAACTTGATATTCGAGCCGACCAGTTCGACCACGCGCCGGCAATCCGCCCAAAGATTGAGGCATCCCTCGGTAAGCGGCCCCTTCACCACGCCGGCAGGCTTCGCGCGGAAGCCCATCGACGCTTTCGCGGCGAACGC
>CAYPWB010000883.1:0-1640 GCA_964414315.1 uncultured Planctomycetaceae bacterium
GCAAGCCGGTCGGCGCCACGGCCATGTACAGCAGCCAGTTCGCCGCGACGGGCATCGTTGACGGCCGGGTGAACGAGGAATGGACCACGCCCGCCACGGCCGCCTACTGGCTGCTGCCGGACGCCACCCTCGGCGCGGCGGTGATCGACCTCGAGGGCGAGTTCCTCATCGACCGGATCGACTTGCAGAACACCCACAACGGCGCTGCCATGGACCGCGGCACGGAGGACTTCACGCTGCTGGTGAGCGTGGACGGCAACGACTGGACCGAGGTGGTCAGCGACACGCTAAGCTTCTATACCGACGCCACCGCGGCGCGGCTGAATACGCCGCTGGAAAGCTTCGAGTTCGACGAGACTTGGGCACGGTTCGTCAAGTTCCAGGTCGACAGCTACTACGGCGCCGGCGGCGGCCTGGCCGAACTGCGCGCGTTCGAGACGGTTCCCGAGCCGGGCAGCCTGATGCTGCTTCTCCTTGGGTTGGTCCCCATGCTCTTCCTGAAACGCCGGCGGCATACCGGAGACAGGTAGGCGAGGCAAACATTTCCGTGTTTTCGCATTCCGCAAGAGACTTTTCCGTAAGGGTTCGCGTTCTGAACTCGATTCCGTATCAAGAATTCAGCCGGGAGGGGTCCGTTATGAGAAAGCCAAGCTGTCCGTCCTTCTTCGCGTGGACCGCGTCGGTGTGTCTGCTGGTACTCATGGGAGCATCCGTCGTTGAAGCGACGCCGTTGGCCGTTGGCGGGCTTCAAGCATGGTACCGGGCCGATGCACTGACCGGACTGGCCGACACATCGCTCGTGACCACTTGGACCGACCAGAGCGGCCAGAACCATCATGCCACCCAAACGGAAACGACCCGCCAGCCTGCTTACGTCGAAAGCCATGCCGGGCTTGGCGGTCTGCCGGCTGTCCGGTTCGGCGACGGCGGCACACAACAGTGGCTCGACTTCGACGGATCGATCCTGGCCGGCACACCCTACACCCTGTTTGTCCTGGAAGGCCGCAGTTCCAGCCGGGCGGAGAACTATTTCACCGGCGGGTCCGCCGGCAGCGCGAATCAGCAGTTGATCCTCGGTTACCGCAACAACACCACGATGACGCTCGCCCAGTATTCCAGCGACCTGAACTTGAGCGTGCCGGGCTTCTCCGACCAACAGTTCGTGCTCAATACGTTCATGTCCGACAAGTTCGACGGCAAGGCCGTCTATCGCGCCGGCAATTTGGCCGGAGCGAACACCAACACGACGCTGCTGAGCGCCTATCCGGGAGCGGCCATCGGGGGGCGGTTTCGAACCTATGAAGGCGACATCGCCGAAGTGCTCATGTACGACCGGGGCCTTTCGACCGCCGAGCGGCGCGAGGTCGAAGGATACCTGGCCGGAAAGTACGGCATCCCGTGGGTCACGTCGTTCTCGGGAGCCGCCGAACTCGACCTTTCGGGCAATATGGTGTACGCCGTGAATGTGGGCGGCTCCCAGGCGTTGCCCGTGAACGACGTCATGTTTACACACGAAGACGTCACCGGCGTCGCGGTCGGCTCCAACCGGGTGCAAAACCCATGGGATACGCGGCCCAGCTTGGGTTCGACTTCCGACGATGATAACCTGGAAAGCATCCTTCACAGCATTCGCTGGTCCG
>CAYPWB010000884.1:0-1636 GCA_964414315.1 uncultured Planctomycetaceae bacterium
TGATGGGCGGTCCGGGTGTCCCGTCGCTTCTGCTAGTCCGATTGGCCAGGAGGCTACCGACGGTTCGCTTTTCGGCCGCTCCATTTACGTTCCCAGTGAAACTCCTCGCCGTCAAGCACCAGCCTCAGCTCGCTACGCGGCGTAGCGGGCGGGGCGAACGTTGCGGGGGCACTCGCGCGCAGTTTCCTTTGAATGTTCACCAGCGACGGCTGGCCCGTCAGGTTGTGCCACTGGCTTGGGTCCCGGCGGCGATCGTACAGTTCCTCTTCACTTTCCTCTGCCTCGGCCGGCAAGCCACTGTATTGTACCGGAGCCGCCGGGCGAACCGATGGGGCTTCATTCCTCCAGGGGCGGAACCTTCATGCGTTGCATGAAGATCGCGATGTTGCCGCCGTACTTCTTGGTGCGGGGATGGTGCTTCTTGAAGGTGATGGCTGCCAGCGTGACCTGACCATCCTCGAACTCGGGCCACCACTGCTTGGTAATGACCTTGCCCTCAGGTCTCGCCCCACCACGCCGGTCCACACCTGTTGTGTCCTCGATGAACAGCTTGCCGTTGACGTAGAGCCGGTACCCGCCGCCCGAGCCGACGTGCGAGATCCCGGCGTGGAGTAGGCGGTAGCGGTAGCCCTCCTCGAAGGTCGGGAAATCGAAGGTGCCGCGGATCAGCAGGACGTCCTTCTCCCAGCGGGTGTTGATTGGCTCGCCGCAACGACAGAACGATAGGCTACACGGGTGCCTGGCGCCGGAAATGTAGCCCTTCTCGCCATCGGCCGCGCCGAACGGGCTCTTGCCGCGATTCCAGCCGTGGGCTTCGGGGTTGAAGTCGAGGGTGTACCACTCGTCCATCCCTTTGGGGAAAGTCACCGTGCGATAGCGTCCCAGACGGTCGCCCGGCTTTAACCACTTCTCCGGCGGGTCGAAGCTGTGATAAGACCAAGCCATGTAGCCCGGCTGCGGTCCGAATAACCGCCAGTCGTACTCATCGACTCCCACCTTGCGGTAGAGAGCCGTCAGCCCGTCCATCCTGCCTCGGCGGACCTCCTCACTGGCCGCTTCCTTCAGCAGGATTTCCCGATGCTCCATGACGTAGGCCGGGATAAGGTTGCCACCGACCGCCCGGTCGACGATTTTCCTCAACTCGGGACTGAGACGCTCGGGGTCGGCCTTGAGGAACACCTCCTTGAACGGCAACTGCTGATCGGGGTAGCGCTGCTTGCCGATCTGATAGAGCGTGTCGTATCCGCCCGGCAGCTTCACGAGCGAGTCGGCCAGCGCCTCGCGGGTCATCGGGTTGACGATCTCCTCGACCCGCTCCGAGCCGTGGTCGTATTCGACGAACTCGACGTAGGCTTCCTTCAGGCTTTCCCGCGCCACTTGCTGCACTTCGGGCGACGCCTGCCGCAGGTTTTTGGGTATCGGCCCCCAACGCAACCGCGCGGAAAGGCTGTAGTGATAGTTCGTCCGCAACAGTTCCCCGATTGCCGGGAGCACTTTCTGGTAGCAACGCTCATCGGCGGCCACCGATGCCAAAGCCTCGAGCGCGGAGTGCTGCAACCACCACTCCTCGTGCTTGAGGAACTGGACGAACTGATCGACCTGCTCAACAACCCAGTCCTTCGGTGCCTTGCCAACC
>CAYPWB010000885.1:0-1635 GCA_964414315.1 uncultured Planctomycetaceae bacterium
GCGTGACGGGCGTCGACCGGACGCGATTCCTGCTGGACAAGGCCCGCGCGAGGGCCCGAGAGGCCGGAGTCAAGATCGAGTGGGTCGAGGCCGACATGCGCGACTTCGTCCGGACCGAAGCGTTCGATCTCGTCGTGAATATGTTCACATCGTTCGGCTACTTCGACGACCAGCACGAGGACCGGCAGGTGCTCGAGAACATCCATGCCAGCCTCCGGCCCGGAGGAGTCTGTCTCATGGAGATGATGGGCAAGGAGCGGCTGGCCAGGATTTATCAGCCGGTCACCTCCGAGTTGCTGGCCGACGGGACGAGGGCGATTCTGTGCCACACGATTTGCGACGACTGGACGCGGATTCGCAACGAGTGGCTCATGATCCGCGGGGGCCGCGCCAAGACGTTCCGGTTCCAGCATACGGTCTACTCGGGGCAGGAGCTGCGCGACCGGCTGGAGCAGGCGGGCTTCACCGACGTCAGGTTGTACGGGAACCTCGACGGCGAGGTTTATGGCCCCGATGCCCAGCGGTTGGTGGCCGTCGCGCGCAAGGCGAATGCCGAGGACGCCGCCGAGTGACTTCCAGGCGGGCAGGGTACACGGGATGCCGCGACAAGCGGGCCAGCTTCTCGGGTACGGTTACCCTCGTGCACAGCGCGTCCCGGGGCGGCACGCGGGCACTGGCCGTGCGGCGTCCCGCCGGCCACCTCGCCAATCACCGCGCCCGCACCGGCTGCGCCGGCCAGCGGAACCTGGGCGATCGCCACTTCGTCAAACTCGTGGACCAAGACCGCCCATTGGCTTCCCGCGGGCCGCTGCCGAAGCCAATGGATCGTCGCCGGCATCGTCCCAACGCCCAAATAGCCGGTGATCAACCGCCTGGCGGTGCTTCAACGCCCAGCGGCCGCCTCGCGCCACGGCCCTTCCACCGGGGCGCCGCCGTCGAGCCACCCGAAGCGTCGCGCGTTTCCGCCGCGGGCATCGCGGGCCGCCAACTTCCCAGGCGTCCGGTCGGCCGCCCACTCGGCGGCGGGCGCCGCCCCGGGCCGTCGCGTCGCTTGCCGGCGCGCCAGCCGATACGGCCCACGGTGCCTGCCCGTCGGGATTCCGCGGACGACGGTACGGACCCTGTCGGCCAACACCTCCGCCGCGGCCTCATCGATTGCCGGCGCCATGTGGACCACCGGCGCCCCACGGGTCACCTGACGCCGCGTCCCCCGCCGTTCGCCGCTCCATGCCCGACGGGTGAACGACGGACGGCCCTCTGCGGGATCGAGGCTTCGGTGCAAGGCCTGTCCGCCCAGCGCTCCCCTGCCCCACACGTCCCGTTGCCCCATGGGCCTGCCGCGCGTAGACCCTCGGACCGCTGGCCGTCGGTTGTATTCCGGACTTTTTGCCGAAGCGCTTGGCGGCGCCCGTAACGCCCGCGTTCCCACGATTCGGCAAAGCCCGGGCCAGTGTCGCCCGGAGCGCCAGACCCGTCCGACGGGTCGCGCCGGGCCTGGAGCGTGGTGGAAACCCGGCGTTTTCGCGCGTGGCCGGTTCCACTTGGCCGAAAAACCGACCAGCAACCCCCTCCAAAGTGGCAATTCCGGGCCAAATTCTGCCCCAAACCCCCTCGCCACGCCAAAATTCCGGCAGC
>CAYPWB010000886.1:0-1635 GCA_964414315.1 uncultured Planctomycetaceae bacterium
CGTGGCCTCCTCTCCCGCATCGAGAGGCCTTCTTCGCAGTAAATGCGGTGAACGCGCTTGTGGTTGTCCCTCCGGCCTTCCCGGCGCAACGTAATAAACACGCGTGGGCACCCGTAGTGGATGTACGTCTCCGTGAGTTCACGTATCCACATACGGATTGCCGACGAGTAACGTGCTATGGACTTGTAGCGATAGACGGAAGTCGAGAGCTTCAGCGCTGCGCAAGTCTGGCGCTGGCTGGCTCCCTATCGCTGCCGAAGATCGTCCACATGCTCGCGTTTCCGGGGAGGCTTCAGAGCTTTTTCGACAGAACCTCCTGCAGCATGACCTTGTCCAGACTCAGGTTCGCCACCATGCCCTGTAGTCGAGCATTCTCCGCCTCGAGCATCTTCAGGCGCTTCAGCTCCGATGGGCCGAGACCACCATAATCCTTCTGCCAGTTGTAAACCCTGCCCTCGGTAACGCCAGGCTTGCGGCAGATCTCCGCCACCGCCTGCGCGTTCTGCAAGTCAATCCACGGCAAGGTGTTCAAGGTCGTCAGTCCGGCCAAGGAGGACAAGGACGGCTGGTCGGAGGTGTGGGTTGGCAAGACCAATGCCGGACGGTCTGCCGCACCGCGCAAGCGGGTGGGTGATGAACTGGTCGAGCGGACCGAGTCGGAACTGTGGTGGCCGGCGGCCGGCACCCAGCACCCGAACTGCCGCGGGACCTGGATGCGGTTAGGGGAAGAGCCCAAGGGCGTGGATCCGAAGTTCCGGGAGTGGCTGAAGCGGGAGTTGGCGAATGTCTGAAGCGGATAGCGAGCGTCGGGGCGAACAGGGCCAGTGCCCCCATTTCGGTGGCCCGGTCTGCGAAGATGGTAAGACCTGCTGTCGGTGCCGTCAGCAGTCCGGCGAGTGGAACAAGGCCTTTTCCGGGCACGGGCCGATCGGCGGCAGTCCCAAATGAGTTGGCAGGGGCCCGATAAGTGGGATCACACCATTCCGGAGTCGCCGGAGGAGGTGATCCGGCTGCTGCGTCGGCGCATCGAGATACACGCCCGGTGGCGCGACTGGCTGCGTAGCGGTGACCCGGAGGCGCTTGCGGCCTCGGAGTCCGGTGTCGGCACGGTGGAGTCGCACCAGGTCTATATCGACCAGTACGAGGCGGCGATCCGCGTCATCGAGGGGCTTTTGAAGTCGTGACCGCAGAGTGAAACCTCCTCCTGAGTGGATATCTCAAAAGACAACAAGGGGAACATGAGGATGAAGAAGACGATTCTTGCCATTGGCGCTTTCGCGGCGCTGGCTGTCGGTCAGGTGCTGGCCGATGAAGGGTTTGATGTGATTGCGGCTCCCGATGTCGGAGCCGTGCAGGCTGTGGCGGAGGGCTCGGTTCCTTCCGTGGAATACGCCGTCCATGCGGCCGATACCATGGAAACTGATGCGGTCGCCGTTGCGTCCCTGCGGCCCGGCATGCAGGCCGGCACCGGCCATGTGCACGGCCCCGGCTGCGGGCATGTTGCCGCGCACGATTCCGGCGGCATGGTCCTGCTGGGCGAGGCGGAGGATATCGGCGCGGACAGCAGCGGACAAACGCCGTCCGGTGTGCATGGGGTTGCGGCCTGTGGCAGTTGTCATGCCAGTCCCGGCGGCG
>CAYPWB010000887.1:0-1632 GCA_964414315.1 uncultured Planctomycetaceae bacterium
GGAGCCGACGCGCAAGCAATCACGGCCACCCTGGCCACCGGCCGGAAAGAATCGCTTCCGTGGCACGACTTGGGCTCACAGGGGCCGGGCAAGCTGCTGCAACTGGTGGTCGACTCGGGCAAAGCCGACGACTGGCTCAGCGCCGGCGTATTCGCATTGAGCGTCGGCGACGTGGAACTGGCCGAGCGGCTGCTGGCCCGAGCGGGGCAGATGGGCGTGGACCTTGGCCCCTACCGCGGCCCGCTGGCGCAGGCGGCCTTCGACGCGGCCCGGACGCTGCTGGACGCGGGCGAGTTCGCCGAGGCCGCCGACGCCCTGGCGGCGATGGAACGCGCGCACGCCGGCACACCGTGGCTGTCGTCCCGTCAGGCGGCCGTCGCGGCCGCTCGGGCTGCGGCCGAGCAGGGCGTCCGGGAAGCGGAGGCCGAGGCACGATACGCCGAGGCGGTGGGCTTCTTCGAGAACGAACAGCTTTTCGATCTCCGCCCGCTGGTCGAGCGACTGAAGACCGATTACGCCGGCACCCGCGCCGTGACCGACGACGTGCGCAAGCCGCCTTTCAGCGAGCTCGAGAAGGCCGTGGCCGACCTGGGGCAGATGTTCACCGTGCGCCAGGACGGCGAGGGCGACTTCAAGAGTATCCAAGAGGCCATCGACGCGGCGCCAGCCAGAAGCGTGATCGAAATCGCAGACGTAGGACCCTATTTTGAAAAGGTCTCAGTCCCGGTAGAGAAGCCCGGCATGTTAATTCGCGGGCGCAAAGGTATCTGGCCGATAATCAGTTCCGGAGGCAAGTTGGGCACGGTTGAAACGCTTGTGCATGTTCGCGCCGCCGACACGGTACTAGAGAGGCTAGTGATGGCAAACCCAGACCATGCAGGCAATGCAAAGGCTTTACTTGCGGACTCGTCCATTAGAATCCGCGACGCGATATGGGCATGTGCCGAGGGGACGAGTGCGTGCTTCCATGCGGGATGTGAAATGACCGCCTGTTTCGGCATGGGGGGATTGGACGCGCGAGGTGACTTCAACGTCAGGGACAGTGTCTTCACGCAACAGGTAATTGCGTACGGGGCCAAGAGCGCGAGCATCCACAATGCGGCCTTCGGTGCATATCTCGACTTGCCGCATTCCGCCATAGTCCGTAACTCCACCATTCGTCAGTCTGTCAGGCTAAAAGGAGACGCGGTGATGGTTGACTCATCCGTTGAAGAGGTTATCTGCGAGAAACCCGGGAACGACATCTCTTTCTGCCATATCGTTACCGGTAAGTGTGCCGGCGACCGTCCGGGGAAAAACTGCTTCAGCGGCAATCCGCAGTTCGCCAACCCCAAGGGCTGGGACTACCGTCTTATGCCCACCAGCCCATGTCGCGGCAGAGCGTCGGATGGTGGGGATATCGGTGTCCGGTACACACCGGAGATGCTTGAGGTGATTCGGGTAGCGTTTGAACTCCGCGCCCGGGGCGTCATCAAGTTCTGAACCGGATTATTCAGGATGGCGGGAAACGTCCACGAGCCGAGCGGGACCGACGAACCGGCCGGTGCCCGCCATTGGCTCGTCAGGGTTGCTCCGACGCCACGATGATCACCCGCGAATGTTCCGGCAGCTTCACTGCCGGGTCGAGTGGCC
>CAYPWB010000888.1:0-1627 GCA_964414315.1 uncultured Planctomycetaceae bacterium
TCCGCCAGGCGAGGTCAAGTTCGCCCTTCTCGGCCGCCTTCACGAAGGCGTCGGCGTAGGAGTCGTAAACCGCCTGTGGGTCGATTTGCTCTGTGATCATCAGGAGGTAGCCGACCTCGTTAAGCACCAGCATCTCAGCATGTTGCTGACGTCGGGCCTCATCGCCAAACGTGGCAAGTAGTGTTCGTTGCGCCCAGAGGCTGGCTTTCTCGTTGTCCCCGGTAGGGACGCCCCTTACGGGGCGCCCCCCGGACAGATCCCGGCGAGCAGGATTACCGCACCGGGCTCCTGCCTTGGGTCCTGACGGCCAGGCGCTGTGAGGGATAAGGATGCAAGATGCGCGGAGCAGGAAGCCACAGGTTGCCGAGTCGATAGGCACGCGCCCAACTGGCTTTGCCTTTGTCACCGCGGCGGCGGAGAGTCTGCCACCACAGCCATTGCACCTGCCAGCGGAACGAACTCAGCCAGCGCGAGGTCCGGGGGACCGCATAGTAGCGATACCACCCTTGCAGGACCCGCCCGAGCCATTCACCCGTCTCGGCCACCGGCCGGTGCCGCCTTCGCCGCAGGCTCTCCTTGATCGCCCGAAGCGTGCGGCGTATCCGGCCGGCCATGGGGAAGCGGAGCACCGTGAACGTTCCGTTGCGCTTCCGGCCGCACGCGTGCGTGAAGCCCAGGAAGTCGAACGTCGCCGGTTTGCCCTCCCCGCGCCGACGGCGGTTCTCGGACGCAAAACGCCCGAACTCAATCAGCCGCGTCTTGTCGGGGTGGAGTTCCAGCTTGAACTTCGCAAGCCTCTCGCGAAGCTCGCCCAGGAACGCTTCCGCTTCCTGTCTGTGCTCAAAGCCCACCACGAAGTCATCGGCGTAACGAACGACGACCACGTCGCCGCGCGCCTGCCGGGTACGCCATTGGTGGACCCACAGGTCGAAGGCGTAGTGGAGATACACATTGGCCAGCAGGGGCGAGATGCTCCCGCCCTGCGGCGTGCCCGTCTCCACCGTCACCCGTCGGCCTGCTTCCAGCACGCCCGCGCGAAGCCACTTCTTCACGTGGCGGATCACGCGGGCATCCGCGATCCGGTGCTCGATGAACTTCACCATCCATTCGTGGTCGATGGCGTCGAAGAACCCACGAATGTCCGCGTCGAGCACCCAGTTGATCTTCCGCTGTTCGAGGCCCACCGTCAACGCGTCCATCGCGTCGTGGGCGCTGCGCCCGGGCCGGAACCCGTACGAGAAGCCCAGGAAGTCCTGCTCGTACACCGCGCCCAGAACCTCCGCCGCCGAACGCTGGACGATCTTGTCCTCCAGCGTGGGCACCCCGATCGGACGCTGCCGACCGTCGGCCTTGGGGATCCAGACACGCCGGACCGGCCGGGCGCGGTACGCGCCCCGCTGGAGCCTCGAAGAGAGGTCCCGGAGGTTGGCCTCCAGGTCCCGCGCGTAGGCCGCCCACGTCTGGCCGTCCACGCCCGGGGATGCCGTACGCTTCGACGCGTAGAAGCTCTCCCGCAGCCGTGCGATGTCATAGACGTGGTGCCACAGCGTGGTCAACCGCAGCCGCTTATCCCGGCGCGCTGCCTGCCGTATCCGCTCCAGTGCCGCCTGCGGGGTAGCCCGGTCCT
>CAYPWB010000889.1:0-1625 GCA_964414315.1 uncultured Planctomycetaceae bacterium
TTCACTCTGCATGACCGTTGCCGCCGTACTGATTGCGGCTACTGCCGCGCCGGCCAGCTATGTCAACGTCGTCCTGAACGACGGGCCCATTGGTTACTGGCGGTTCGACGATCCCGCCGGGGCGAGCGAGGCGGCCGATTGGTCGGGCTCCACTCGTCCGCTGGAACTTGCGGGCTTTTCCATGGCCGATTACCGGGTTCCCGGGGCCACGCCCGGCGGCGCCGCGTTGCACTTCGACGACGCCACCGCTGCCCGGCCCAATACCACCGACTTCGCCTTCGGGAGCGGCGAGAGCTTCTCGTTCGAGTACTGGATCAAGGTAGCGCCCGGCCATAACTCGTCCGAAGGCGCTGGCGTTCTTAGCAAAGGGTTCGATGCGTCGGAAAGCCGTCCCTGGTATCTCTCACGGCTTGACGGCTCGGGTGACAACCGCGGCACGGAACTCTACCTGCGAACGACGAGCAACTCGAATGCCAATCCGAAGGGCGGCGACCTGGTCGACGATCAATGGCACCACGTGGTGGGCGTGTACGATGCAACGGCCAGTCAGGCGCGGCTCTATATCGACGGCCGCGGGGTCAATACGGCCAGTGGCGTCAATTCCGCCGCCTACGGCACGAACAGCCGGCCCTTCATCCTGGGCAATCACAACAACCGCCGGCTCGACGCCACGCTCGACGAAGTGGCCATGTACGGCTCCGCCCTGACGGCTGATCAGGTGATTTCACACTATCAGTCGGCGAACGGCGTTCTGATGGTCGATTTCGGCCAGGCGACCGGCAGCCCCCGGCAAGACCAATACCTGCAATTCATCGACAACGAGGGCGGCGGGAATCCTGCACACAGCCGCACCTATGGCAGCGCCTTGGCCAAGGATGACACCGTCGATGTGACCGTAGGCGGCTACACGCACTTCCGCAATTTCGCTGCGATCTCCACCAGCTCCCCATACGCCGACGTGAGCAACCTGCTTCGCGACAGTGTCCTGCGCAACGAGCCCGGCACCCTCGAGTTAACCATCGACGACCTGAAGCCGGGGGTATACGAAATCACCACCTACCATCATGAGTCGCAACATGGCGCAGCAAGCTTCGACATTGGATTGCAGGATTCGATGGGCATCGACCAGCAGATTGCCACAGGGTTGCAGGTGTCGGCCGGCACGAATCCGTCCTCCATTACAACTTCGACCTTCCAGTTCAGTACGCTGGACGATTCCGTGGCTCTTCGCTTTCTCAGCACCGACGCCGGACCAGGAAAGCACCTCACCCTGAACGCCTTCGACCTCAACCAGGTGCATACGCTGTACCGCAACGACACGGTGCTGGCCGTCGATTTCAACGACCGTGGGGCGACCGGGGCCGGCGTTACGCAGGACGGGTTCGACGAGTTCGTGCTGCCCGGTTCGGCGGGCGGCACGCGAACATTCGGCGACCTGAGCGTCACGGTCACCTCGCCCACGGACCAAGTTATCGACGACCGGCGGCGCAGCTCGCCCACCAACGGCGGCGATTTCACCCAGCAGGAACTGCTGCGCGACTTCATCTTTGGTGTCGGCACCGACAGCGCCGACGGCCTCGACGTTGCGGTCGAGGGGCTGGAACCTGAAGGGCTGTACGAAGTAA
>CAYPWB010000890.1:0-1624 GCA_964414315.1 uncultured Planctomycetaceae bacterium
CAGCCTTGTCCTCGCCGCGCCTAAACAAGGCCGTTTATTCCTTCGCGAGCCCTTATCAAACAGGGATGGGCGAAACAGGCCTCACTTCGCCTTGTTCTCGAACCAAACCGGGCCGCCGAACTTACCGGTGACGACTACGTCCAGGTCGCCGTCGCCGTCGAGGTCGACTACCGGGATGCTCATGCCGGAGCCGATGTTCTGGCCCTCGGAAATCGTGTGCCGTTCCCAGACCGGCTTGGTACCACGCGTGAGTTCGTACCAATAGACCACCGGGCCGCCGAAGGCGTCGGGATCGTTGCCGTTGTGGGCCATAAAGCGCTTGCCGGTCACCAGATCGAGGTCGCCGTCTTCGTCCAGGTCGGCCAGCGTGATGCTGTGAGCTTGCGACCAGGATTTGTCGATCAGGTGTTGCTTCCAGGTGGGTTCCTTCTCGCCCTTGACCTGCTCGTACCAGAAGATGCCGTGGCGGTGGGCCGAACTGGTGATGATGTCGTTGAGCCCATCGGAGTTCACGTCGTAGACCCAAATTTGCGGCGTGTGTTCCGACTTGCCCTCCTCAATACTACCCAACGCGACCGAATGCTCCTTCCATTGACCTTCACGCGGATCGGCCGGTGCTTCGAACCAGGCGCCCGGGCGGATGATGTCGGGCCGGCCATCGCCGTTGACGTCGCCCACGCCGCCCCCGTAAGGTAGCTTCTTCTCGGAAACCACGTGGACGACGAAGCCCTGCTTGCCGTCGGCCCCCTTGACCAGCTCGTACCAGACGGTGCGCGGCACGTGCGGCAGTATCTCGAGCGCCTTGCCGTCGCCGTCGACATCGTGGAGGTCGCCACACTCGAAATTGCCGTTTTCCTCGATTGTCGCTTCAGGCCATTCACCACCGGCGGCGCCCGTGTTGCGGTACCACTTCGACCGCTTCTCGAACCAGGAGCAGGAGACGACGTCCAGCAGCCCGTCTCCGTCGACGTCGATCGGCCCATTCATGAAGTCGCGCCAGTAGCCCTTGCCCTTGTCGTCGACCTTGCCGACCATTGTGCGGATTTTTTGGGGTTTCCAGTCGGGTGCCAGGTAGAGGAAGGGGCCGGCCACGATGTCGAGCTTGCCGTCATTGTTGAAATCGGCCACGCCGCAGGCCTCGCTACGGAACGTGCCCACCCGGTGTGGCACGAACTTAACCGACAACGGCTCGGCACCGCGCGTCGTCGACGCGCAGACCAGAAGAAGCAGGCAGCTCAAGATGGTGGTGATACGCATAGGATTCGCTCCGGTAAGGTGTGGTGATGAAGTTCACTTTCTCCTTGGGAGAGGGCCAGAGTGAGGGTGTGTGGCCTTACCCAAGGACGCAGGACGTGTAAAGCGGTCGGGAGTGTTTGCCCTTGGCGGTTCGACCTTCGATCTCCGCAATGGTTCGTGGCCCTCCATGCCAAGGCCGAAGCAAAGACTCTCGAACCCTTTATTCCTCCGAGAATCGGGATCCGCCCCCGGGTTGGCCGTGGGTCGGCGTGGCGGCATACCCATGTCAAGGCTCCTGAGCTTAACCGGCTAGCCCGGTGGCGGCAACCCCCAGGACCCAGGGCAAAACTCCACGAAGTGCTTCGCGGGCTTCGGGAGCAGGCTGTCG
>CAYPWB010000891.1:0-1615 GCA_964414315.1 uncultured Planctomycetaceae bacterium
GCACCGCGTGGTTCGAGCAGGTCGTGCGGCAAGGGCACGAAGGCGTGATGGCCAAACACCTCGCCGGCTGTTACTTGCCCGGCAAGCGCTCGTCGAGTTGGCGGAGTTCAACGCGGCGATCGCCCCCCCACATCTAGGGCGGCGGCGTGCTTTCTCTTGTCCAAAATGGCTGAAAGCTTCACTTTTTGATTGCGGGTTTTCGTTTTCGGGGGCGGCTTGCTGGTTCCTGCCCCCCTTTCTGTTTAGACTATGGAAAGGCCCCCTCTAATCCATCCCGTTAGCTAAAGGGCTTGTCATGGGACGTCGTAGTCGCGATTTTACGCTGATCGAGCTTCTTGTCCTTGCCGTTCTCGGCATTCCGACCGCCCTGTTGCTACGGCTGTGCAGAGTGCGCGCGAGGCCGCCCTGCATGATTACGATCGAAGCATCACCTTGACAAACTTCCGCGGTTTCATCCCCCGTTTTCCGAAAGGAGACTGATCATGCGCTTCCGCACCTTTGCCACCGCCCTGGCGATAACTCTCGGGCTGTTGTCCAGCGCCCCAGCGGCGACGATCGGCCACTGGAGTTTCGAAGGCTCGGGCACCGACTGGCTGCTCGACGCCAGCGGCAACGGCCACGACTTGACCACCCGCGGCAGTCCGGCGCAGTATGTCCTGCCGGCAACCGGCGTCGGCTCGGCTTTTCCAAACCCGCTTCCCCAAACCGGCCAGGCGAACCTGGCGGCGGCCCAGTTTAGCGGCTCCGGCCAGTGGCTCACCGCTCCCGACGACGATGCGCTCACTTCGAACACCTTCACGATCGAAACGTTCTTGAACATCGACACGCTGAGCCTCGGTTCAACGCCCATTGTGGCCGGGCATTTCGACAGCAACGCTAACCAGCGGGGTTGGTTCTTTGCTATCAATCGAAACGACGGTCCCGATGTCGGGAAACTCCAGTTGGCCATATCGGACAACGGTCAAACGGGAACCGGCAACACCGAAGTCATCCGTTCGCCCAGCCTGGCGATCGAGGCGGGCAAAGACTATTACGCCGCCATCGCGGTCGACGCGACCGACACCTCGGCCGACGGAATCACCTTCTACCTGCAGAACCTGACCGACGGCGGACCGCTGCAGTGGCAGGGCGCGACACATAGCCAAGTGACCTCGCTGCACAACAGCACGGCCTTCTTTGGGATTGGCGCCCAGGGGCGGTCGTCCGACGGCGGCAACTTCTTCCCAGGCATCATCGACGAGGTGCGCTACTCCAACGAGTTGCTCAGCCCCAACGAGTTGCTCGCCGTGCCCGCGTCGGGCCTGCCTGACAGTCCCACCATCGGCTACTGGCGGTTCGAGGATTCGCCCGGCTTCCTGGCCGATTCCGGGCCGCAGGGAATTGCGCTCAGCCAGGTGGGCACGGGCAGCGACGTCGCCCAAGTGCCCGGCACGTTTCCCAACCCGGTGCCCCAAACCGGTGCGGAAAACCTCAGCGCAGCCTCCTTCACCGGCGGCGATTCCGTGCTCTTGCAGGGCGACAACACCGGCAACCGCCTCGAGGTGGGCAGTTTCACGGTCGAGGCCTTTGTGACGGTGACCGACACCAAGTCGGACGAGAACGACACCAGCTACAT
>CAYPWB010000892.1:0-1613 GCA_964414315.1 uncultured Planctomycetaceae bacterium
GACAACGTCTGGGGCGGCCAAGTCGTACTCACCGGCGACAGCCGCATCTTCGTCAACTCGGGCTCGATGCAGATCAACAACACGATCAGCGGTATCGCCGGTGCGAACCTGCTGAAGAGTGGCGCCGGCACGCTCACCCTCGGCGGCGCCGCGCCCAATACGTACACCGGCACGACGACGGTCCAGGATGCGGGCGTGCTGGAACTGAACAAGCCGGCCGGCGTCGTCGCCATTCCCGGCAACTTGACCATCGCCGGAGCGTCCTCCGGCAATTTCAGCAGGGTCTACACGCTGAACGATCACCAGTTTGGCGTCAATAGCGTGGTCAATTTCCAAGGCGTTCGATGGGCCATCCTGGAATTGCTGGGCACTACGCAGTCGATTGCAGGCCTGACAAGCGACGGGGCGGACAACTATGTTGTACAGAACCGGCAGTTCGGCACGTCGAGCCCGGACGACGCACATCTGATTCTCAACGGCAACGGCACGTACAACTTCGCGGGACGCCTGCGCGATCGCTGGCCGCCTGGCGATACGAGCCAAGGCATCCTTCACCTCACGAAAGATGGTCCCGGCACGCAAATCCTCAGCGGCAACAACACCTACAGCGGCACGACCAACGTGACGGCCGGTACGCTGCTGGTTGACGGCACGCACGCGGGCGGAGGCATGTACACGGTGCAAGCGACGTCGGGCGGCACGGCAACGCTGGGCGGCACGGGCACCATCGGCGCGACGGTAACCATTGGCTTGGGCGGCATGCATGCCCCGGGCGCCAGCGTGGGCGAGCAAACTGTCGGCGATGCGGTTTGGAGCCCGGGCGGTGCGTTCGAGTTCGAAATCAACGACGCAACGGGAACGGCCGGCCTGGCTGCCGGCGGATGGGATCTGCTCACCATCAGCAGCGAACACGGCGGCGGAACGTTGGATATCCGAGACCTGACCGCCGGCTCGTTCCGCATCGACCTGGTGTCGCTGGACGGCGCCGCGCCCGGCAGCCTGGGCAGCTTCATCGCCACCGAGCCGCGCACGTGGGAGTTCGTTACCTACGATACGCTCCTGGGCGATTTCGACCCGGGCTTGTTCGACTTGAACGCCGGCCCCTTTACCGAGCATAATGCTCTCGGAAAAGGCCATTTCCGAGTCGTCCAAACGGCGGGCGGCCTGGCTATCGGCTATGTCCCGGAACCGGGCGCCTGGCTGCTTCTGCTTTCGGCGGTGGCCTGCGGGCTGTTGGTGCGGCGGAAACCGTGAGGAGTGCGTGGAACCGAGCCCAGCGTTGGAAGGAAGGATATGTAAGCCATCCGGGAGTTGCTGGGGGCCTATAGTGTAGCGGAACGGTGACCTATTCAACTGTTTTTATTGCGAGTTGGTGGCGAATCTGGGAGCGGCTTGCTATAATCGCACTCGGTGCGACGCATTTGTGAGGAGCGGTGTTTGCCGGGCCGTCCAAGACCCAGCCCCGTCTACGTAGCTTATCGTGCCGTTTCGGATCGCAGAATCAATCGGGAAGTCTTTTCTTCCTCGCGGCTTCGGCAGGTATTTTTCGGGAAAGGGTCTTCGATGAATACGGTCAAGACTTGGGCCGGCCTCGTTCTGTGGCATGGCGCCTT
>CAYPWB010000893.1:0-1612 GCA_964414315.1 uncultured Planctomycetaceae bacterium
AGAGGAACAGAAACGGCAACCTCTCCGCTGGCGAGTTTTCACCACCCCACGTTGAACGGGTGGATAGGACCGACAATGCCTAACTTAGAACCTGCGCATGTCTACCTAACAAATCGCTCCAGCGGACGGCCTACGGCCGTCCGCTGGACTCTACCGGTACGGGTTGGACCTCGACGGCGACGCGGCAGCGAGTGCGATGGAGTGCGTGCATGAGAAAGCACCTCACGGTGGTGGCAGGACCCAATGGGGCCGGCAAGACCACTTTGGCCCACGCGTTCTTGTCGCAGCACGACGCGCTGTACCTCGGGGCGGACGCCATTGCCGAAGAGCTTTCGCCCGGAGTTCCGGAAAGGGCCCAGGTGGCGGCAGGTCGGCGCTTCTTGACGGCCATCGAAGACGCCTTGGAGCAAGATCGCTCGCTGGTGGTCGAGTCCACGCTCGCCGGCAGAAGCTTCTGCCGGATCCTGGAACGGGCGCAGGAACGAGGCTTCGCCACAACCATCATCTACCTGTTCCTCGATTCGGCCGACACCTGTGTGGCTCGCGTCCAAGAGCGGAAGCGAAAAGGCGGGCATGGCGTGCCCGAACCCGACATCCGGCGTCGATTCGACCGGAGTCTGCGGAATTTCTGGGCGACCTACCGCCTTCTGGTCGACGACTGGGCATTGGTATATAATGCGGGTAGTGACTTTCAGGACGTGGCGTTTGGCGCAGCAGCCGAACGATCCATCCGCGACGAACCGCTCTATCAACGGTTCGTCGATCTCGTGAAGGGAGCCGGCACATGACCAGAGCTTCGCCCATTCCTTACGATACGCTCGTGAGGCTCGAGGAAATCGTGAAAATTGGTCGCCGGGCCGTCCGTGAAGCGCAAGAGGAGAGTCGAAAACTGGGAATCCCCAATGTCTACTCGATCAATGGGTTCCTGTACTACGAACTCCCATCCGGCGAGCTTTCGCGCACCGATCCCCTGGAAAACTGCGGACAGAACCCCTAAACAGGCGTTCCGCGCGAGCGGGCGGCAACAGCCCGTCCGAGAGTCGGCGTTGAAGGTGCCCGCCGCATGTACGAGACCCTTTGGCCACTTTCACACACGTCGCGTGCAAACCGAGTTTCTCGGAACCATTTGGGCTTCCTCTCGTTCCTTTTCCGCGGCTGTTCCAAATCGCCGAAAACCGCAGCCGCGCACTGAACTCGCCCGGCCCGAACGCAGCTAGTTCGTCTTTCCGGTAGCGAGTTCGCTCTTGCCCATGGGACCCGCTCGTGATAAGCCAGCCGTCGCGCACCGCAAAGCTCTCCGGCGCGATCCTGCAGGGCACCGAGCCGGTGAACCCTTACCGTTGAACCGCGGCGTCTCGATTTTTTTGGGTGGCAATTTTCCGGTTTTGCACACTCGCCCCCCCGCTTCTACTGGTCACATGGCAAGACTCGTTCGGGTCGGCCCGGAAATGGACATATGTATAGATATTCGAGTTTAGCAGATTGGATGCCGATTGCAAGGTGAAAAACAGGCCAGGGGAAGATGGGGGGACGCTGCTGGTAGAAACGGCGGATCGTCGTGATGCCGCGGCCAAGCGCAGCTCCGCGGATCTCGCGAAGGACGTTCGGCAGG
>CAYPWB010000894.1:0-1612 GCA_964414315.1 uncultured Planctomycetaceae bacterium
CGACTCGCTGAACCTCACACTCCCCCCCCTGAGCGTCATCGCACTGCGCGCCCCGACCCAGCATTAAGGCCGATCGAATCGTCATGGCGGCATCCGGGCCGCCGCTAATACATGCCGCCCGCGCCCATGCCGTCGGCGCCGTAACCTTTCTCATCCATCCGCTCGAACGGATCGGCCCCGAGGGCGAATTGCGGCTTGTTCTTTATTCGCGTCCAAACCTACTCCCGGCCTGCCGGCATGCTTGAACCGGGGGCGGTCGATTCTTTGGGTGGCAATTTTTCGGTTTTGCACATTCACCCCCCCACTTCTACTGCGTTCGATGCATCGCAAGGCCCATTCCGGTTGGCCGGGAATACATATACTTATGTACACTTCTCCGAGAGTACCAGATCCGGCACCGGAATACAAGGTGGAAAAACAGGCCACGGGGAGGCTGGTTGTTGGCGGATGGTTGCTACCCGCCTCGGGTGGATTGACGAGTACACGGTCCCGGCCAAGCGCCGCGGACGGTATCGGATATTGGCACCCGCTGAGGCGTTGAAATACTGGAGCCAAGGACCAGGCGACGGGCGATCATATTGCGCAGGACAGGCATCTCGGCGCGCCATGCCGATTCGCTGTCAGTATGGCCCGACAATGCAGTGGAGTCATTCGCTGCATCCACCGCGAAAAGTCGCCGTCATTCGGGCCAAACGACGCAATGCCCGTGCCCCCAGCGGCGCAGGGCGCGCGGTGCGTCCAGTCGAGCAGGCCACCGCCGGGCTTCAGCGGACCGTTCAAGGGCTGGAAAATGGGCTCGCTGATCCCTGATCCCGGTCTGGCCCGGGGTGTCCCTGTTTGCGTTGGGACTGGATGAGCCAGAATCCGTGCGTCAGTCCCGCAGGGACGACCCTAATCCAGCCCAGGGTGGAGCCGATGCGAGGAACGAGCGAGGCGCAACCCTGGGTTGCGGGAAGAACGTGCGAGAGAAGCCCGAAGGGCTGGCCCTAATCGGCAGACACGACCATGCCGCAATCGTTGGCCGGGGAGTGAAAGCCTCTTACCCGGGGTTGCGCGGCGTTCGTTCCTCACGCCGCTCCACCCCGGGCTGGCATAGGGCTGTGCCTTCGGCACGGAAGAGGACGCCGAGCAAGCTCACCGCAACCGTTCAAGGGTTGGAAACACGGCTCGCTAATCCCTGATCCCGGTCTGACCCGGGGTCTCCCCCGAGGGTACTTCGCACATGGCGTTGTGGCACAGAGCGGTAGGGCCGCCAACCAATGCGAACACCACTCAAAGCCAAGGCTACGACCTTGTGAAGAAGTTCACAATGTTTGAGGTTAGTAGTACAGTACGCCCGAGAACTCGGCGTAAAAGGGCTGATAGTCCTCGTACTGCTTGCCGTCGTCCCGCTTCGGCCGCCAAAGCGGCCAAAGGGGTCGGGAAGTCGGCCAGTTCTTCCGGACCTCGCCTGTAGCCGACCAGTGATCCATCCCCCGGGCAAGCCCGGGCGGGGACCCTCTCGCCCCCGCCGCCGAATTGCGCCCCCCCGCCAGCCCCCTCGCCCGAAAACCCGCCGCGCAAAACGCCGGTGGGGGCCTGTTGACAGCGGGGTTAGCGAGCAGCCACAATT
>CAYPWB010000895.1:0-1611 GCA_964414315.1 uncultured Planctomycetaceae bacterium
ATGCTCCTTTGCTCCGCCCCGCTCAGCGTCGTGCCTCGCGGGGTGGCGTTGGTTGTGGCGGCGTCTTGCCGCCTGGAAAACGAACTCCAAGGTTTACGCCGCCTTGCCGCGCAGTTCCCGCTTCAACCGCACGGCAGTCGTGCGGACCATATCCTGCCTCGCGGAGTCGAGCCACGAATACACGCCCTCCAGTTGGCCCACCACGGCGTCGACCTGGTCGGGCGTCTTGCAGGCTTCCAGTTCGCCGAACAGCGCCTCGACCGCCTCCGCGGGCGTCATGCCGCCCGGCTCGTCTTCCGGCGCGTTGTCAGGGTGCTCCGGCTGGTGCCCGACCTCTTCCGTCGTGCCCGAGGGGCCGGCCGCAACCTCTTCCGCCGCGGCGTCCTCGACGGCCTGGTGGGGGCTGGTGGACTGCGGCTCAGCCTCCGGTTCCGGCGCGACCCGGGAAAGAAACCGCTCCGACCGGCTGCCTTCGGTGGGCACGGACTGCCGGGGATCGTTGCCGAGAATCACGTCGTCCGCGGCGGTGATCCGCTCCATGCGGGCGGCAACGAGCGGATCGACCGGGACCGCACGGCGGGCGTAGCAGTCGCGGTAAAGGGTTTTGAGGGCCATCTGCTCAAACCACTTTTTCCAGATCGCCTGCGTCTCCGCGCAGCCGCGGGCCTTCTTGATATGCGCGGCCGTCACGAAGTGGTAGCGGGGCGGCCGGCCGTCGCGATAGATGATCTTGCAATACCCGCCGCGAATGTCGCCAATCTCCTCGAACGTCCGCTGCGGGTCGAGCGGGTCGAAGCTGTGCTGCACGTCGCCATTCTCCACGCCGAACACGTCGGACTTGTGAACCAGGAACGCCTGAACCTCCAGGACCGACGGGTGCCGCTCCATGACGGCCTTGTAGCCCTGCCATTGCGGCATGGCCTTCAGTGTGCCCCGGTACGGGATTAGTGCGACTTGCCCGGCCGTGGGCAGCAGCGCCAGGGCGGCGCAGTCGAGCACCGCACGGGCCTTGCTGGCGTTGTTACAATCCGAAAACTTCGGGTCGTTCAGGGCCACGAGCATATGGCTTGCGAATAAATCCGCGTCGAGCGTGTCGCCCACCGCGGCGGCAATCTGCCGGCGGGTGTCGTCTTCGCTCACCCACGCGGCGAGCGCGCTGCGGGGCTTCTGGGTGGTTTGCATTGCGGTACTCACGATACGGCTCCTACTTCTTTGAGACTCGGAAGACGGGGAAGGTGGACTCTTTCTCGCACTCGGCGGCAATCTCCGGGTGCTTGGCCTTCAGTGCCGCGGTGTCGATCGACCGGCGCGACTGCGGCCGGTAGGTGATCCGGCGGCCGTCGGCCAGTAGGCCGTCGGTGGCGTCGCCCAGCAGGGCAATGAGTTGGCGCTGCAACCGCTTGCCGCACTCGGCCGCGGCCTTTTCCGTGGCCTTGTGGTACTCGTATTCCCCAAGCAGCCCATCCGCTTCGTTCGGCAGGGCAATCTCGGCCCGCTCGCGGTGCATGGCCTTGAGGACTTCCAGCGGGGCCAACTCGCCGCCGGGGGGCGGTACTTGCTTGGCGACGTGCTCGTTCCAGAACGCCGTGCCGCGCTCGACAATCACCCCGA
>CAYPWB010000896.1:0-1607 GCA_964414315.1 uncultured Planctomycetaceae bacterium
GCGCGGTGTGCGAGGGGGACAGTCCCATTTTCGCGGCCGAAACGGCGGAGCGAATGGGTAAATCGCCATGTGCGCCGCGAAAATCGGGACAGTCCCCTGACGCCCGGCCGCGGCTGGTGGTCCGCAGTGCCGAATCACCCGCCTGCACGTGGTTGGCCGCCGATGCGCGAGGTAACCGGCTGCTGGCCTCGTACGCCGACGGTTCCGCGGCGCTTTGGCAACTCCGGCCGGTGCAGTTGGTCCACCGCTTCCCGCCCATCGGCCGTGCGTCTCGGATCGCCCTGACGCCCGACGGGTCGCTGGCCATCGTCGAAGGGCCGAAACGTGCCGAACTGACCCTCTGGGATACCGCGACGAGCCGGCGAGAGGGCCTGTTGCCCGCTCCCGACGACGGGCGCGTGGAATGGATCGCGGCGATGGCGGTGCATCCCGGCGGACGGTTCCTGGCCGTGCTGTACCGCGGGCCCGACGACGAATCGGCCGGGCGGACATTGATTTGGGACCTGCCCGCCCGGCGGGTCGTGCATCGGCTGGTCGACCCGTCGCCCCGCCGCATGGACGACCTCGCCTTCACGCCGGACGGCCGCCGGCTGGCCGTCGGGTATCGGGCGCCGCCGAAGGGCCGGGAGGAGCCCTCGGACCGGATCGACGTGTGGGACTGGCAGGCCGAGACGCGCGAGCGCGGCATCTGCGGCGAAGGATTCGGCGCGACGAACCTCGCCTTCAGCGACGACGGCCGGCGCCTGCTGGCGAAAGAAGGTTGGGGACTGGTCCTGCGGAACTTCGACACCGGCGAACAGCTCGGCCGCTGGTCGTTCCGGCACGGCATTCCCGGGGGCGCGCTGACCGGTGACGGCGAGAGCGTCGTCGGCTCGACGCTCGGCGACGGCCGCCTGTTCCGCTCGACCGTCGCCGAGCCGGACCGGTGGACCTGGACGCCGCCAGCCGAGGAGCGTTCCCACACAAGCCGCTACGCCTATGCCCGCAAGCTTGTAGTGATGGGGGATCGGAATCTGGTGTTCTCGCCCGGCGACGACGGCCGCGTCCACGTTTGGCGCCTGGACACGCTCGCCCCGGCGGCCGACCTGTTCACCCGCAACGAGCACCGCGACTGGATCGCCCGGACCTCGGCCGGCGCATTCGTCGCCACCGAGCGCGCCCGGCCGCAGTTGGCCTGGGAGCACGGCGGCCGGCACTGGGCGCTGGAGCGTTTCGAGCAGTGGCTGCACCGCCCGGAAAGCGTCTCGGCCATTCTCAGCGGCGGGCCGGCCGAACCGCCGGAGATCCCGCCCGAAGTCTTGGAGCAAGCGGAGACGTTTCGCGTCGAACCGCGGGAAGTGCGCTCGCCGCACGCCGGAGCCCGTGCCATGCGCGAGCGGGCCGTCGAGGTGCTCAAGGAGGCCGGCGCGGAACTGCGGATCAACCGGCACGACTACGTCACCTTCGTACACCTGGAGCGGCGGGCGGTGGACGACGAACTGCTGCAAATGCTGCCGTGGCTGCAAAGCATCGACCGGCTGTACCTGGCCGCGACGGGCATTACCGACGAGCAGCTTCGCCCGGTGGGCCTGATGGGCCGCGTGAAGCGGCTGTCGCTCTGGGGCAAC
>CAYPWB010000897.1:0-1606 GCA_964414315.1 uncultured Planctomycetaceae bacterium
TCATGCGCCTGCGCGAACTGGAGGTTTTGGAAAAGGTCGCCGCCGGCGGCAAGCTCCAGGTCGTGCTGGGCGAGCGGGGTTTGGCTGAGCGGGTGGTGAACCTGCTCTGATTGAACGCGATGCCCGGGGCCGGAAAAGATCCCGGCCCCGGGTTTTCTCAAGCTTCCCTGACGGGTAGGCCGACGCCGGCGCCTGCCCGCCTCGCGGCATTCCAGCTCCCACTTTGCAATCGACGAGAGTGCGCTGAAATCCGACTGCGTACCATCTCAAAGAGAGCCAAACGCGTCCCGGCCAAGCTGCCCCAAGAAACCACTTTGCAGTGCGTCGCAGGCTTTCTGCCCCTCGATCAGTCGATCGAGCAGGCCAACCCTCGCGTCGAACGTCATGGGGCGTTCCGAAACCAGTATCCCCCGGAGCGTAGTTCGCGCCCTGCGATAAGTCCCGCAGAAGATTCGCAGCCAGGATCGCCTATAGGTTGCAAGATCTCTATCTCTCCATGCTGCCGCCACGTCCGTATCCCAGCCCGCCTCGACAACCCCGACCGCCTCGGTTACCCCCACAATCGCCGAAGGTTTTCGAGCTTATTCCACACTCCACTCAAGCGCACGCCTCGGAGTTCGCTTGGTTAAGGACTAGAGGAAGCGGGTGCATGGCTTTCGCAGGCGTCGCGTGAATGGGCGACGCGCAACGAGGGCTGTTATCGCTTGCGGACAAACGTCACCGACTGGTCGGCCGAACAACTCTGGCATGCCTACATTCAACTCACCGAGGCAGAGGCCGCGTTTCGGATCCACAAGAGGTAACCGTTCACGGGGGGACTGTCCCAATTTTCGCGGCACCAAGGGCGTTTTCGCCCAATAATCCACCGTTTCCGCCGGGAAAATGGGACTGTCCCCTTCGTATACAGCGGAGAAAACTGCCCGCGCCGCCCCGTGAACGGTTACCACAAGAGTGACCTGAAAATCCGCCCGATCTGTCATCAGAACGAGGGTCGGGTTCAGTTTCATGTTCTGATCTGTTTCCTGGCGTACGTTCTCTGGAAGGCGCTCCACCGGATGACGAAGGCCGCCGGCCTCGGCGACGAGCCGCGTCGAATCTTCGAGGAATTGGGCAAAATCAGTTTGGTCGACGTTGTCCTTCCCACTCGCAAAAAGAAGGTGGAGATCCGCCGCCGCTGCGTCGCCCGCCCCACCGAACACCAGGCGATTCTCCTCGACCGTCTCGGGCTTCGCCTTCCGCGTCAGCTAAAAGTGGACGCCCGGATGTAGTGGAAAAATCCAGGCCCCGACCCCATGAAACACGGGGCCGCGCGGTCGTTACTGCCCAACTTGGGCTAAACGAAAACGCTCCATCCTGCGAACATGCCGCTCTGCACCAGTCGCCCCCCGTCCAATCCGAAAGTCACGGTGCGCATCCACTTAGATAACGCGCAAAAGGGCGTTAGTGAACTACACTTTTTGCCAATTTTCGCGGTTTCCGCTAAAGAAGTTCGATGAGCACCCGTCGCACGCCGTCCCGAAGAGTGGGTTTCGCTCATTGTGGGTTTTGAAATCCACCCTGATTGAGTGCCATGTTGGCATTCGGCTGGTTCACCATCCCGGTCGAC
>CAYPWB010000898.1:0-1605 GCA_964414315.1 uncultured Planctomycetaceae bacterium
CAGTGGATCGACTTCTATCGGCGGTAGGAGATGAAGCCGGCCTGGGCGACCGACAGCCACCTGACCTGGACGACATCGACCGCCGACAGTTCCTCAAGCCGACCAGAAGTGTACAGTTTTCACAAAGTTCTCACCCTGCCTTCGAGCGGAAGCTCGCACTGGTTGGCGGCCCTGCCGCCCTGTACTACTAACTCCAATCATCGTGAACTTTTTCACACAGTCGTGGCCCTGCCTTCGAGCGGAAGCTCGCATTGGTTGGCGGCCCTGCCACCCTGTGAACGGTTACACAATACCCATTCGAAAGGTAGTCTCATGAAAAAGTCGTTGAAGGTATTCATCACGTTTCTGGGCGCGCTGCTGAGCGTGCCCGCCTGTCTCGCCGCCGGCCAGGCCGGCGCGTCGCAGCCCAACATCCTGCTGATCATGACCGACGACATGGGGTGGATGGACCTCGGGTGCCAGGGCAACGATCGCCTGAACACGCCGGTCATCGATGGTCTGGCCAGACAAGGGGTTCGCTTCACGGACGCGTATTCAGCGGCTCCCGTGTGCTCTCCGACGCGCGGAGCGATCATCACCGGGCTGGCGCCGGCGCGCCTTCACATCACGCAGCACGGGGAAGATATCCCGCGGTTCTGGCCCGACGACCGGCCGGTGCAGCCGCCCGCCGCCGAGCATGTGTTGCCGCTCGAAACCGTGACACTTGCCGAGCGTCTGAAGGAGGCCGGCTACGCGACCGGCTTCTTCGGCAAATGGCACCTTTCAGGCGATGATGCTCCGAAAGACCCCACCGCCGCCGGCCCGGCTTTTTGGCCGGAGCATCAGGGGTTCGATATCAACATCGGCGGCTGTGGCCTTGGTGGGCCGCCCACGTATTTCGCCCCGTATCGCATCCCCGCCCTCAAGCCGCGCCGGGAAGGCCAATACCTGACCGACCGCCTGGCAGAAGACACCGTCGCTTTCATGAAGGCCAATTGCCACAAGCCGATGTTTATCTGCTTGTGGACATACAACCCGCACTACCCGTTCGAAGCTCCGGAGGAGCTGATTGCGAAATACAGGGGCAAGGAGGGGCCGGGCCTGAAGAACCCAATCTACGGCGCGCAAATCGAGGCAACCGACCGCGCTGTCGGCACGGTGCTCGATGCGCTGGATCGGCTGAATATCGCGGACGATACCCTGGTTATCTTCACCAGCGACAACGGCGGCTGGGAGGGCGCGACCGACAACCGGCCGCTGCGCCGTGGCAAGGGGCACCTCTACGAAGGCGGGATCCGCGTCCCACTGATCATCCGTTGGCCCGCTGTAATCGCGCCGGGAAAGCCGGTCGCTCCCGGCGCCGTCGACCGTACCCCCGTCATCACCATGGACCTGTCGGCAACCATTCTCGACGCGGCGCACGTGGAACTCCGACCGGACCAGTCGCTCGACGGCACGACGCTGCGCCCGCTCCTTCAAGGCGAAACCCCGGATCGCGAGCCGCTGTTTTTCCATTACCCACACTACGCCTGGCACCGATCCAACCGCCCGGGCGGCGCCATCCGTTCCGGCCGGTACAAGTTGATTCGCCGATACGATGACCAGTCGATCGAACTTTACGATCTC
>CAYPWB010000899.1:0-1600 GCA_964414315.1 uncultured Planctomycetaceae bacterium
GCTCGACCGACGCGAGGCCGACCTGACCGCCCGGGAGCGGGCCGCGAAGCCCCAGACCCCGGGCTGCAACGCCCTGCACGACCGCGCCGGCAGCCGGCAGGCCGCGGGCGGCGATGCCGACGGCGACGCCGACTTTGCTGCCCTTGTCCAAGCGAAAATCGACGCCGGCGTTCCACGCGCTGAGGCCGTCCGCAAGATCGGCCGACGTTACCCGGCGGCCCACGCCGAATTTGTCGCGGCCAACAACCCCGACCGTCCGTCGGTCCAGGCCCTTATTCGCGAGCGGTTCGACCAGTAACGGCCGCCGGCATTTTGTCCATTTGGACAAACTCCATTTCCAATCCACCTCACTGATTTTGCAGGAAATGCCCATGGCAAGCCCCACCACAACAATCTCGCGAATCGAGTACAGCCCCGGAATCGCGGAAATCGACCTCGCCGCAAGCCGAAAGGGTTTCATCGCCCCGAGCGTTTTGCGGCCCCGGTCCGTAGCCAAACAGGCCGCCGATATCGGCCTAATCCCGCTCGCGCAGCTTCTGGCAAACCGCACCACAGTCCGATCCCCGAAATCCGGCTACTCGCGCGCCGACTTCGAGTTTGAGACGACCAGTTACCGCTGCCTGGAAAACGGGGCGGAAGAGGTTCTCGACGACGCGAGCCTTGCCATTTTCGCCGACGTAATCGACGCGGAGGCCGTCCACGCCCAGCGGGCGGTCGACGTGGTCCTCCGGAACTTCGAGCGCGAGGCCGCGGCGGCAATCTTCAATGAAACCACCTGGAGCGGCGACTTGACCGACGGTGCTTCCGTCGCCTGGGATGTCCCCGAGACCGCCGCGCCCATCGACGACGTAATCGCCGCGTGCCGAGCGGTTCACGATCGTTGCGGGTTCTGGCCGAATGCCGTCATCTTCAATCGCAAAACGTTCCAGAACCTCGGACAGTGCGACCAGGTGCTTGAAAGGATCGTGTCGGGCGGCAGTACGAGCAAACCGGCCGTTGCAACAGCCGACGCGCTCGCGCAGCTTTTCACGGTCGACCGGGTGTTGATTGCCGACGCCGCGTACAACTCTGCGGCCGAAGGACAGCCCGCCGTTATCGCGCCCATCTGGAGCGATTCGTACTGCATGGTCTGCCGCGTTGCCGAGACGGACGACTTCAGCGAGCCGTGTATCGGCAGGACATTCATGTTCGCCGACGACGGCCCGACCGGCTCGCGCGACGACGAGCTTGCAATCCTCGTCGAAGAATATCGCGAGGAAGGCCGGCGCGGCTCCATTCTGCGAGCGAGAACCTATTGGGACGCGCGCGTGATTCTGCCTGAGGCGGGGCACCTCATTACCGGCGTGAAAACGGCTTAGTTGCTGTCTGGCTGCTTGGAAGGATGGGCTCCGGCCCGGCGCCGTGCGTTACGGCGCCGGGCCTTTTAAATCGCGTCAACTTGTCGGATTTTCTCCGCCCTCCAGAATCCGACTCAGCAGCGCCCCGGCAAAGCGGGCCTCAGCCGGCGGCCGGTCCGACGGTCGCACCGGCTTCTCGCCCGCGGCCTGCTTCCGCGCCCGAATCGCTTCATATCGCTTTCGCTGGGCCGGCTTCAATTCGA
>CAYPWB010000900.1:0-1597 GCA_964414315.1 uncultured Planctomycetaceae bacterium
TCGCAGCCTTGTCCTCGCCGCGCCTAAACAAGGCCATTTATTCCTTCGCGAGCCCCAAGCGTTTGATGCGCCATCGATCGTACGAGGATTCTACACGGCACCCTCGACGGCGAGCCGCCGGGCCACTTCGGCCATGGGAGGCCGTTCGAGCGGGTCGCGGGCCAGCATGACGGCGATCGTATCGCGGTAAGGGACATCGACCCGGCTTGCGACTTCCGCCCCAAGACTCTCGTCTTGCAGCCGGATGAGCAGTTTCAAGGCCGATTGCTCGCCGTGCGCCCGCTTGCCTGTCAGCATTTCCGCGAAGGTGAGTCCAAGCGAAAACACGTCGGCGGCCGGTGTCGGGGCGAATCCCTGCGACTGCTCCGGCGCCATGTAGGCCAACGAACCGCGGATGAGGCCGGGCCGGTCGGACGAGGAACTGTAGTATTCCATCGTCGGCTCGACTCCGTCGGGGGCCTGCTCCATGTCCTCGGCCGCCGGCGACGGCTGCCCGGCCCGGACGCCGTCTTCGGCCGGCGCCTCGCGCGGGGCGGTCGCGAGGCCGAAGTCGAGCAGTTTGGCGGCTCCGTCTTTTGTCACGATGACGTTGGCGGGTTTCAGGTCGCCGTGGACGATGCCGGCCGCGTGGGCCGCCGCCAGCCCGGCGGCAATTTGTGCGGCCAGCCCGGCCGCGCGGCGGCGGTCGAGCCCCTCGCCGATCAGTTCCGACAGGAGCCGGCCGTCGACATACTCCATGACGATCATCGGCAGCCCGTCCACTTCCTCGACCGCATGCACGGTGCACACGTTGGGGTGGTTCAACCTGGCGGCCGCGCGCGATTCGACCAGAATCGCCTCGCGCGATTCCGCACTGGTGCGTTTGAGCACTTTTAGCGCCACCATGCGTTCCAGCCGCTGGTCCCACGCGGCGAACACCGTTCCGAACGTGCCGCTGCCCAGCTTTTCGCGAATGCGGTAGGAGCCCAGCACCGAACCGGCTCGTAGTGCCTTCTCCAGGTCGATGGTGCCGTCGGCCGCGGTCCAACTTGCGGGGCAAAGCCCTTCGGTTTGCATCGCATCGAGCACGCGCAGCACCTCGTCGGGGTTCCTGCCCACGTTCAGGTTGTGTACCACCGCATATTGCAGGACGCCGTCCGGGTCGATCAGGAACAGGCCGCGGACGCAAACCCGTTGGGCCTCGGCCCAAACGCCGTACGCCCGGGCCGCCTCGCCCGCCGGGTCGGAGACCAAGGGGAACTGGAGCGGCCCCAGCCCGCCCTCGGCCGGAGGCGTGGCCAGCCACTCCCGGTGCATTGCGACCGAATCGGCGCTGATGCCCAGCAGCGAGCAATTCCGCCGGGCGAAATCGGCATGCCGAGCGCTCAGCGCCGTCAATTCCGTCGGGCACACGAACGTGAAATCGCCCGGATAAAACACCAGCATGAGCCATCGGCCCGCATAGTCGTCCCGCCTCACCGGGCGAGGCCCCACGTCGGCCTCGCTTACGCATGTAAGGACAAAATCCGGGGCAGCTTCCCCCACTCTCGCACCGAGCATTGCAACCATTCCTTCCTTCCCGCCCAATCCGCAGCCACCCAGTATACGTGCTGCCGGC
>CAYPWB010000901.1:0-1597 GCA_964414315.1 uncultured Planctomycetaceae bacterium
CCGTGTCGCTGGCCGTGATGCCGTTGAGCGTGTTCGGATCGCTGTTGTAGGCCAACAGCAGCGTGTCGCGCTCGGCCGGCTTCACGCCCCCCTTGGTGGGACGGTCGGGCACGGGCGATGCGACGGCCGGCGTGGCGCCTGGCGCGGCGGGGGCGTCTTCATTCGGCTCCGGCGGAACGCAGCCGGCCACCAGAAGCAACAGGCAGGGAAACGCCACTGCGGCAAGGAAGGCACAAAATCGCATAATACGCTATCCTGTAGATGGGCGGCTGGAGGGCAGGCTGCCCCCAACGCAATGCCCCGAGCGAACAGAAACGCTGCCTATATCCGTAATTCCTCAACGGCATACTACAGCATGTTCCGGGACCCGTCAACTTCGATCCAGGTCCCCCGACTTCACACAGGGTGCAGGAACGGACTTGCGGTTCCGCCCTGTTGGAGTTCACGCTGCGGCGTGCCGGAGCTCGCCCAGCTTCGGTTTGCACGCGAAGGCGTGGACTCCAACTGCGGCCCGTTCCCGACCCTTCACAACTGGCAGAGGCTACCCCCACGATGACCGATGTATCCCCGGCCCAAACATGCTGCTGCCGATTCTGATTCTGGCGATGCTCGGCCATGTGCTGCTTTGGGTGGCGGTGGTCAATCGGGCGCACGGGGGCAACCTGCCGCGGCTGGCCGGGCATGTGGCTTCCCTGACCTGCTTGACCCTCCTGGTGGCCATTCCCTCAGCCTACGCCGGATGGGTCGCCTTGGCCGGCTGGGACGCATTCCTGCGGAGCTTCCGCCTGTGGCCCGTCCCGAGTCCGGGGCAATTGCTTGCCCTGGTGTACGTAGGCGTGTGCGCGGCCGCCGCGGTCCTGGCCATCGCCCACTGGATATGGCGGAACGTGCTCCTCGGGCCGCCGGCGGTCGTCCGCTCGCAACAGACGCGCACCCTGTCGCTCCGAGGGCTGGGCGAGGCGGTCACCTCGGAGGAACATGCGCACCACTTCCTGGTCCACCTGCCGGGCAACCAGATTCTGCACCTCGACCTGAGCGAGCGGGCGATCGACGTGCCGCGACTGCCGGCCGCGCTCGACGGGTTTTCGATCGTGCATCTTTCCGATCTTCACTTCACTGGCCGGGTGGGAAAGGCCTACTTTCGCGAGGTCGTGCGCCTGGCCAACCAGGCCGAACCCGACCTTATCGCCCTCACCGGCGACCTCATCGACGACAGTCGCTGCCTCGACTGGATTCCCGATACCCTCGGCCAGCTCACCGCGCGCCATGGCGTCTATTTCATCCTGGGCAACCACGACGTATGGTGCGGTTGCGGGCAAATCCGGAAAGCGCTGGTGAGCAACAACCTGGTCGACCTGGGCGGTCGCTGGGTTTCGATCGAGGCACGCGGCGAATCGATCGTTCTGGCAGGCAACGAACTGCCGTGGATCGCCCCGGCGGCCGACCTGCGCACCTGCCCGGCGCGCACCGCCGCTGGCGGGCCGCTGCGAATCGTCCTCTCGCACAGCCCCGACCAGTTGCCGTGGGCCCAGGCGCACGACGCCGACCTGATGCTGGCCGGCCACACGCACGGGGGGCAAATCCGGCTGCCGCTGCT
>CAYPWB010000902.1:0-1594 GCA_964414315.1 uncultured Planctomycetaceae bacterium
CCAGTACGCTGAGCACGAATGCGAGCTTCTTCATCACAGCCTCCAATGGGTGTTGAGGTGAACGGCAAACGTCCGCTTGGAATTGCGCCCAGTAGTGCAGATGGCGGCCTTTTCGTCAAGGCGGTATTCGATATCGGCTCGGGGTCGCGGGCCGGGCGCCGCTCAGAACTTGAACCCAATCGAGAAGTAGGGAATGCCCAGCGGGGTGTACTTCCATGCGCTTTCTATGTATTCCGAAAACAAGGGCAGGGTGAAGCCCACGTCGCCGAACATGACATCCCCGTGTCCCCGGAAGCCGTAGGACAGGATGACGATGGCCTCGTCGAAGACGAGACCCTTGTCGCCCACGAGAAGCGGAGCGGTCAGCTCGAGCTGAAAAGACCAGTCGGGATGGAAGGTGAAGCGGTAGCCGGCGTTGGGCAGCAGGATGGCGCCCTCGAACATATCGAAATCCTCTCCCATATCCCCCACCCCGGCACCGACCGTCATCAAGCCCAGATTGAGCATGTGCCGCCGGCTGTGAAAGGTGATCTCGGCATGCCCAGCGAGGACCATCACGAAGCCACCGGCCGCGTCGCCGGCATAGGGGCCCACCAGACCACCGAGACCCCCGAAGCCCACCGAAAGCCAGTCGGACAGCGCGAACTGCGCCTTGAGGCTCGGGAAGATCCCGGCCACGTAGACCGGCAACACGGTGTAGGCACCCAGCTGTAGGTTTTCGGATAGCACGTACTCGAAGTGCCACAGACCCGCCGCGTAGCCGGTGGCGATCACCTCCCCGACCGGCGCTCCCAGCGCCGAGGGCAAAACCACGCCGCGCGATCGGGTGGACATGGCATTGGCCCGCGGCTCAGCCGTCTGCTCGGCCTCCTCAGCCTGCTCGTCACCTTGGGAGGTCCCCATCTCACAGCCGGGCTGCTCGCGCAGCACATCGACCTTCTCCAGCGCGGCGCATCCCGGCGGACAATCCCGCCCAGCCTCGACCGCCGACGGCCTGTACGCCTCCACGTAAGCCTCGGGAAGACACCCCGGCGGGCACTGCGGACAGGGCTCGGCCGCAAACACCACACTCCCCAGCAGAACGCCCCCCATTCCGAGACATGGCGTCATTCGCCTCATCAGCACCCTCCCCACGGTAAACCCGGCGATCCCCACTGCGCGACGATCCGGATCGGCCCGCGATTGTACAAGGTTCCGTCCTTCGACTCCCACCAGAAGAAGGCTCCCTTCAGACACATGAAGACCAGCATATGCAATCAATGTGCCATCTCGATGAAAATAAATGCGCGTCATTTCAAACACATAGTTTGAAAAGAGTTCCATGTAGGACCAAACACCGTGCGCATGACAGACATCTGTGTCCTGGAATCACAGTAGCTGTTGGCGACAGCGTTGCAGGCCGGTGCTACAGGCCGGTGCTACAGGCCGGTGCCAGCCACGATTGGCGCTACTGGAAGGAGCGCTTCGACGGCATGCTGCAGTATCTCTTTCCGGCCGACTGATGAAATCCGATCCAGTCCATTGACGAACCGGCCGCGTTCTGGATTACTGGCGGCGGTTTCGATTCCGGTGCGAGGTGGCGCTATCCATGCTC
>CAYPWB010000903.1:0-1590 GCA_964414315.1 uncultured Planctomycetaceae bacterium
CAACAGACGGCCCGCGACGATGTGTTGGAGTTCACGCTTTAGCGTGCGAACCAAGCCAAGTAGGAGTGCAATCCAGCACGCTGAAGCGTGAACTCCAACAGACGGCCCGCGACGATGTGTTGGAGTTCACGCTTTAGCGTGCGAACCAAGCCAAGTAGGAGTGCAATCCAGCACGCTGAAGCGTGAACTCCAACAGACGGCCCGCGACGATGTGTTGGAGTTCACGCTTTAGCGTGCGAACCAAGTAGGAGCGCAATCCAGCACGCTGAAGCGTGAACTCCAACAGCAAGCCCGTTGCTGCACACACACGTAGCTCCCATCAACCCATGACCGCACGCCAACCCATCATCCTGGTCGTCGATGACGATGCCGCGCAACGGCAATTGCTCGGAGGGTTCGTCGAGTCGCTTGGGCTGGGCGTGCGCGAGGCGGCCGGCGGCGAGGAGGCCCTCGAAAGCATCGACCGCCAGCCGCCCGACCTCGTACTGCTCGACGTCCGCCTGCCGGGCATCAGCGGCGTCGACGTGCTGGCGGCGGTTCACGAGCGGCATCCGGCCCTTCGCGTGCTGTTGATCACCGCGCACGCCGACCTGCGCCAAGCCGTGGCCGCGCTGAAAAGCGGCGCCGACGACTACCTGGCCAAGCCGGTCGACCTGGACGAGTTGCGTGCGGCCGTTTTCGACGCGCTCGGCCTGGCCGCCCAACCGGAGGCCGGGGGTGGCGGGGTCGAAGTGCCGCCGCTGCCCGAAGGGTTCGTCTGCCAGAGCCCCGCGATGCGCCGCGTGGTGCAAACGGCGGCCGTCGTCGCCCCGTCCGACGCGCCGGTGCTCATCTCCGGCGAGAGCGGGGTGGGCAAGGAAGTGGTCGTGCAGTTGATCCATCGCTGGAGCCCGCGGGCAAAGGGCCCGCTGGTGGCCGCCAACTGCGCCGGCCTGCCCGAGGGGCTCATCGAAAGCGAGTTGTTCGGCCACACCAAGGGCGCCTTCACCGGCGCCGACGCCCAGCGCCGCGGCTTCTTCCGCGCCGCGGAAGGCGGAACCCTATTCCTGGACGAAATCGGCGAACTGCCGCTCCCGCTTCAGCCGAAGTTGCTGCGGGCGTTGGAGTCGGGCCAGGTGACGCCGGTCGGAAGCGACGCGCCCGTGCAGGTCGACGCCCGGCTGGTGGCCGCCACGAACCGCGACCTGGCCGAAGCGGTCGAGCAGGGCACATTCCGCGACGACTTGTACTACCGCATCAACGTGGTCGAGTTGGTCGTCCCCCCGCTGCGCGATCGGCGCGACGATATTCTTCCCCTGGCCCGCCGCTTCGCCACGGAGTTCGCCGGCAGCCCGGTGCGCCTTTCGCCCCAGGCCGCCCAGTACCTGCTTACACATAGGTGGCCGGGCAATGTGCGCGAGCTGCGCAACGCCGTGCAGCGCGCCTGCCTGCTGTGCCGGGGCGACGTCATCCTGCCGGAGCACCTGCCGCCGAAGATCGCGGCGGCTTCCGCCGGCGAGGAGCCGGCCGACACCGACCGCCTTTCCCAGGTCGAGCGCGCCACCATCCTCGCCACGCTCGAAGAATGCGGCCAAAACCGCACCCACGCCG
>CAYPWB010000904.1:0-1590 GCA_964414315.1 uncultured Planctomycetaceae bacterium
GTACCAACACCCCCGGCAGCGGGAGCGCCCCTGTACGGGGTGCCACAGCGCGCGTATGGGCCATCGCCGACGAGGTCGGGGCGCAGTCCCGGGCGGACCGGGGCAAGGTGATCGAGGCGTGCACCGCCGAGGGCATCAATCCAAGCACGGCCGCGACGCAGTGGTCGAAGTATGCCAAGTCGAAGGGCTGGTGAAAATAATCGATTGACACGGGTTGCGGTTCGATCGTACAAGGGTGTATCGAAACCGCAACCCAAACAAGGAATATGACCGTGACTGATCAATCCAAAACCCTCGACCGCATCCGTAAGGTGCTCGCCAAGGCGGAAGGCACCAACAATCAGGCTGAAGCCGAGATGCTGATGGCCAAGGTCCAGTCCATGCTGGACGAACACAACCTGTCCCTGCTGGACGTCGCCCACGCGGACGCCGAAGACCCGATCGGTACCGACCGGCGTGCGGCCTACTGCTGGGTCTCGAACTCTTGGCAGAAGCCGCTGGGCGCGGCACTGGCGCGTCTCTACGGGTGTCAAATGGTCTACGGCCAGTACAAGAACAAGATTTCTTTCGACGTCGTGGGTCGCCAGAGCGCCCGCGTGACTTGGTCCCTGATGTTGCCGTTTGTCTTGAAGCAGGTCCGGGCCGAGGCCAAGACGCTTCGTGAGAAAGACATCATGGAGATCGTGCAGACGACTTCGTGGGACTATGACCGGGCCGCCAAGCAGACAAAGGGCGTCGGTAGCTACGAACGTGCCGTGGGCAACGCACTGGCGATCCGGGTGCACCGCATGGCAGCTGAAGCCGAAGGCAAGGACGCGACCCGTGTGGCTAACGGGGAGCGTGCACTGGTCCCGGTCGATATGGTTCAGGCAGAGCTCGAGAAAGAGTTCCCGAGGCTTCGCGAGGCGCGTCGCAGCAGTATCTCGACCACGGGTGCTGCCAAGGCCGCCGCAGCCGGAATCAGCTTGCACCGGCAGACCGGTGGACGCGGTCAACTAAAGATCGGGGGCTGACGTGTACATGGGCATCCTCAGCTGGTTCCTGCGGGAAGCTGATCGGGAGGAGGCGGAACGTCGCAGGTTCCGTCTCGTACTCGCAAAAGAACTACGACGCCGACTGGAGGAACATACCATCGGTGTCGCCCTAAATGTTGCGGAAACCCAATCCTTGATAGAGGAATTGGAACGCGATGCGTAACTGCCCGATCTTGCGGTTGCTCCCTCCCGCGAGGTCCAACTCGGGGCGGCTTCGGCCGCCCCAAATTTTTCACTTGCGTATCAAAAACCGTATCCTGTAACGTCCACGACAAGCCGCCGGAGCTCTGGGGGTCCGGCGCTCCCTCGGCGGGCGTGTGGGTTGCGGAACGAACATTGCCCGCCGAGGTCGACCCCCTAAAGGTGACACATGAACGGACCCGATCTTAATCCTGTCGAGCAGCAAGCCGTGGAAATGGCCTCCACGGGCCGCGTCTCCGCATATACGTCACACGCCGACGAAATCGATTTGCTGGTCCTTCAGTGCGGAGCTGCGGGCTACAGCTACGCTCAGACAGCCGCTTGTATTGGCATCGCCACGTCAACATTACATAAT
>CAYPWB010000905.1:0-1585 GCA_964414315.1 uncultured Planctomycetaceae bacterium
CTTACGCCTCGAACGGGTTGTACATACCGGGGATCGGGTGGTCGTACGTGCCGTCCTCGTTGGGCTTGACCGGAGGCTCCGATTCGAAGGTGTAGTCCTGGATGCCCGGGGCCAGATCCTTGCCCTTGGCCACCGCCTCGTCCCACTTGACGACTTTGCCGCTGTAGGTGGCCATGCGGCCCAGCACGGCGGTGAAGCTGCTCGTGGCGCCGTAGTGGCCTTCGTTGTACGGCGTGTTCTTGCGAATGGCCTCGACCAGAGCGTAGTGCTCCTGGTCGTAGGCACCGAACTTGAAGTCGACGCCGCCGCGATCCTTGGCGTCGCCGCTGTCGCCCATGCCGCCGCTCCCCTTCGTGCCGAAGGCGTGCTCGCTCACGCGGGTGAAGGTGCTTGGCACGTGGCGGCACTGGCTGTACATTTTCGAGCCGTCGGGGTAGGTGAACTCGACGAAATGGTGGTCGAACAGCTCGGTCACGCCATTGCAGATGCGGCTTCGGACCTCGCCTCCGCCCATGCCGTTGGCTTCGACCGGGTGCGCGTCTTTGGCCCAGTTGCAAACATCGAGGTTATGAACGTGCTGCTCGCAAATATTGTCGCCCGAAAGCCACGTGAAGTGGTACCAGTTGTTGACCTGGTTCTCCATGAGCGACCGGTCGGGATCGCTGCCGCGATGCCAGATCCCTCCGCCGTTCCAGTAAGCCTGCAAGAGGACCAGGTCGCCGTACTTGCCGTCGTGGATGGCCTGGATGCCGTTGACGTATCCCGCGTCGTGCCGCCGCTGGAGGCCGACGCCCACTTTGATGCCGTTCTTATCGGCCAGCTCATTCGCCTCGACGAGCATCCGATAGCCGGGCGCGTCGGTGCAGCAGGGTTTCTCCATGAACACGTGCTTGCCGGCCTCGATGGCCGCCTTGTACTGCACGGGGCGAAAGCCCGGAGGCGTGGCCAGGATGACCATGTCGACGTCGGCGTCCAGGGCCTTCTTGTAGGCGTCCAGGCCCCAGAAGGTTTTCTCGGGCGCGACCTTCCATCGCTTCGCGGCCCCTTCGGCCCTCGATTGGAAGGCATCGGCCACGGCGACGATCTCGGTGTTCTCACACGCCTTGAGGTTGTTGCCCGCGGCCCCGTTGCCCCGGCCTCCGCAGCCGATCAGCGCAACACGGATCTTGTCGTCCCCGGCGGCATGAACGCTGCGGGCAGAGCCGACCAGGGCGGCAGCTCCCAACGCAGCCTGGGTCTTGATAAACGTACGCCGACTCTGCGAGATCTTGGTGTTCTTGGAACTCATCGAGGTGCTCCTTGTGCCTAGGGGTGGGGAACTCAATTGCGCACAATTGCGCATAGGGGACAGTCTAGCTCGCAGGTACCGGGGAATCAAGGGGGAGGCCGTTTGGCCGGCGGGGCTCGCACCGCCAGCCAAATCGAGAGTTTTGATGTCAGCCCGGGAACGGGAATTAGCCAACCATCTTTCGAGCCTTGCAACGATCCGCTGAAGCTCGGCCGCGCCCCTACGACGCCCTGGGCCGGGTAGTGGAGGAGACGAACGAACTGGCCCAGACGCGCTCCTTCGCCTACAACGCGGCCG
>CAYPWB010000906.1:0-1585 GCA_964414315.1 uncultured Planctomycetaceae bacterium
ATCTCCGAGCGGCAACTCCGTTCGGTCGCCGTTAAGCATGCGATACCTCACGCCAGTCCTCGACGGGGCGCACGGTCAATGCGTCAGCAAACCCCCTGCATTGCAGGGGGATCGCGTGGCCTGTCGCCTATGTAGGCGTGTCGGCGGGCATCGGCGGGAGACGTTCGAAATACGGGAGGTCATGAAGGGGCCGTTCGACGGTCGAGCCGGGTCGAGCCGCCCCGCGATCCCCTCGCAATGCGAGGGGTTTGCTTGCCGAGGGCTTTCTTGAAGGGGCCGGCGAACCTCCTCCAAAACGACAGAGTCTTCCAATGCCTTCACCGAAAGCGCGGATGGTCCACGAAAAAAGCCCCGCCGGCAATCCGGCGGGGCTTTTGGGTATCTTTGATGGTGGCGGGAGTGGGACTTGAACCCACGACCCCAGGCTTATGAATCCCGTGCTCTGCCAACTGAGCTATCCCGCCACGGAGGGTCTTGAGTAAGAAGGCGACATATTACCCATGCGCCCCCCGACTGTCAATTCCAAAATCGCTTTCGTAAGGTTATACGAAAGCCCCTTCCCCGGTGTAGCTCAAAGGACGCGAGAGAGGAATCTCCGAACCTCTCGACTCATGGCTTTGCCTGCGAAAAAAAACTCACGCCACGACGAAACGTTCGGAGATTCCTCGTCGCAAAACGGCGCTCCTCGGAATGACAGTTCGGTCATACAACTCCTAATCTTCCTAAGCTCCATAAACTTCCTAAGCTCCCTAAGATTCTACTCGTTCACAAACAACTCGATCGGCTCGCCCTTGTAGTCCACCACCACGCTGTAGGGCTTGATGGTCTTGACTACGGCGTCTTCGAGGATGTCGGTGGCGGGGGTTTTCGATTTGCCGGACGACGGCAGCGGCAGCGGATCGCCCACGCGGACGGTCTGGCCGTTCATCAGGGTCACCGGGCGCACATGCCCGATCGAGACGCCCTGCACCACCACGTTGTGCTGGGCGAACTCGCGGCGCACCTTGGCGCGGTTCTTCAGGTCGGCGAACGCCAGGAGCTTATCCCCGATAACCTCGGCCTCGACGGGCCGCTTCTCGCCCTGGACGGCCTCGCACCGCTGGAGCACCTCGTCGTACTCGCCCAGATCGAACAACTGCTTGGTCTCGTCCATCCGCTCGTCGAGCTGGCGGCAAACCAGCTTCACCCGGTGCTCGCGGGTCTTGTCGGCCAGGGTCTTCGCCGCCGCCTGCAACTGCTTGTACTCGGTGGCCAGCTCACGGTCGCCGGGGGTTTTCTCGAGCAACTTTTCGGCCTCGACCAGCTTCTCGACGGCCTGCTCGAACCGGCGGGCCGCCATGGCCTCCTCGGCCTCCTTCAGCTTGATGCTGGCCACCTTCAGGTTCTGCCGCTCGCGGGCCGCCTGCTCGGGCGAGACCTTATCGGCAAACCGACCGCCGGCCGTCCCACCGCCCCCGTTTCGTCCCGGCCGGTTCGTGTTCTTCTCCACCAGCGCCGGATCGAGCCGACGCGGATCGCCGAACGGGTCGCGCCGCTCGCCCATCTCGAACTGGAAGCGCGGCTTGGCCAGCTCCTTGTCCAGGTC
>CAYPWB010000907.1:0-1575 GCA_964414315.1 uncultured Planctomycetaceae bacterium
CCCCGCCGAAACAATTCAGCCCCCCCTTTTTGAGAAGCCGTCCCACAAATATGTTGCAATCCGAATGGGCTTTGATACAATAAAGATTCCCCCTATTCACCGTAACCCGCAGCTTTGTGCGAATGGCTGGAGGTGCGTGGGCCTCGCGTACTGCATCTAGGAGAGCAATGCTTATGAAGACTAATACATTGACCGATTTCGTCACGAGAACGCGCATCACAACGATACAGGCGGGGGCAACCATCCTCTTCCTAGCCGCCATCGGCATGGCGACGGCGGTTTCGACGGCCCAAGCCGCCCTGGTGTTCAACTTCGGCGACGGGACGCTGCAAGGGTGGACCTTGGTGGGCACGCAGAACAATCAGGTTTTCGGGCCGTCGACGGGTGGCGCTTCCGGCATGTCGCCGCAGTCGGGCAGCCATTACGTGATCGGCCTGCCGGAAACGGCCCGCGACAATGCCCACGCCACCAACTGGCTCCGCTCGCCGGCGTTTCAACTCGACGGGTCGGGCGACCTGACGCTTTACCTGGGCGGCGGACAGGGCGTGAGCGCCTTGCCCGGCAATGTTGCCGACGTTCCCGCCAGTTCAGCATCCGGCGGTGCCCTGGGGGTAGCCCTGCGCGACGCCGCCACGGGCGACCTCGTGTTGACTGCCCGGCGCAGTGGAAACGGCGCTTCCTGGCAACTCCAGACCCTCACGGCCGCCCAACTGGCGCCTTTTGTCGGCGGTGGCATGTACACGCTCGACTTGATCGACTACTACCACGGCGGCTGGGGCTGGACGGCCATGGACACCGTGACCGTACCCGGCGCCCTTGCGGGGGCGACGTGGACGGGCGCCACCAGCAGCGACTGGGGCGAGGGCTCCAACTGGAATCCGGCCGGCGTGCCGGCGCCCGGCGGACTCAATCCCATCTTCGGCGCCGCCGGCGCCCAACCCAATGTCGACTTGGGCACCGGCAGCCGCACCGCGACCGCGATTGGGTTTCGTAGCGACGTGGGCACCACCATCGCCAGTTCCGGCGGGCACACGCTCACTCCGGGCAGTTATGTAGACGTAAGCGGCACGCACACTATTTCGGCGCCAATCCTGCTTGACTCGAATGTTACGATCGCGGTAAACACTGCGGGCGACCAACTGACCATTGCCGGAACGATTGCCGACAACGACCAGGGGAGGAGCCTGCGGAAGACTGGCGGCGGGCGGCTCGTCCTGGCAGCGGCCAATACCTACTCGGGCACCACAACGGTCTCGGACGGTACGCTGCGCCTCGCCGACGGTCTGGCGCTGCAGAACAGCACCCTGGCTTCCGGCGGAATCGAGTTCGACGCCACGGTGGCCGGAAACGCCTTCACCCTGGGCGGGCTGTCCGGCAGTGGTAGTATTGCACTGGAGAACACCGACAACAACGCCATCGCACTTTCTGTTGGAAACAACAACCAAAATACCGTATTCAGCGGCTCAATGACCGGCGACGGCTCGCTGAGCAAGATCGGCACCGGCGAACTGACATTGTCGGGCAACAACACCTACACCGGCGGTACGACCATCAGCGACGGCACGCTGCAAATCG
>CAYPWB010000908.1:0-1572 GCA_964414315.1 uncultured Planctomycetaceae bacterium
TGATGCTTATCGACGACATGGGCTGGGCCGATCCCGGCTTCCATGGCGGCAAGGCGGAACTGACGCCCCACATGGACCGGCTTGCCGAACAAAGCGTGCGGTTCACGCAATTCTATACGCACGCGGTTTGCGCCCCCGCACGGGCCGCCCTGCTGACCGGCCGGTATCCCTTCCGCATGTGGATGGACTGGCGGAGCGAGGATTTCGGCAAACCGTCCTACCTCGAAGCGCTCGGCATGAAGCTCGCGCACAACCAGCGAGGCGAACCGACCCGCATGATCCACGCCATGGACGCCGGCGAGCGAACCGTGGCCGAGGCGCTGGGCGAGGCGGGCTATTTCACCGCGCTGATCGGCAAGTGGCATTTGGGCGAATGGCTGCCCGAACACCTGCCCATGGGGCAAGGATTCCAACACCAGTACGGCCACTACGGCTGGGGCATCGACTACAACAATTACACCATCCCCCATAACGCGCCCGCCCGCTTTGCCGTGTACGACTGGCACCGCAACCAGCAGCCGCTCAACGAACAGGGGTACGCGACCGATCTGTTCGCCAACGAAACGGGGCGTTTGCTCTCGGAACGGACCGAGGACCGGCCGTTCTTCTTCTTCGTTTCGTTCAACGCCATTCACGGTCCGCTGGAGGAGATTCCGCGGTACACCGACCGGTACGACAAGCGCGACGCGGCGTTGAAATGCCTCGACGACGCCGTAGGGCAGATCGTCGGGGCCATCGAGCAGCACGGCTTCGCCGACAACACGCTCATCATCCTCACCAACGACAACGGCGGACTGCGGCCGGAGTTCAACCGGCCGTATCGCGGCACCAAAAACACCAACTACGAAGGAGGCGTTCGCGTGCCCTGCCTGATGCGATTCGACGGCAAGCTCGAACCCGGCACCGTCAACGACGGCATGATGCACGTGATCGACCTGCTGCCCACCTTTTGTACGCTGGCCGGAGCGAGCACGCAGCAGGACCGCCCGCTCGACGGCCTCGACATGACCCCCACCATCTTCGCCGGCGCGCCCAGCCCGCGGCGCGAAATCGTCTTCGAGGTGAGCGGCAGCGTGCGGCCGCCGGCGATCCGCTCGGGCAATTACAAGCTCGTCGGCGACGAACTGTACAACCTTGCCGAAGATGAACGCGAGACGACCGACATTGCTTCGGAGCATCCGGAAATGGTGCAGCGGCTCAAAACCCGCTTGGAGGATGTGGGCAAACAGCGTCCGCCGCTTTCCGATTTGATCGGCCGGGAACCACTGCTGATGGACCCGCCGCTGCCGTACGTTTACGGACGGGACGAAAACCGCGACGCGCCCGAGTGGGTGAAAGAACGCATTCGCGCCGTCCGCGCCACGCAGCCGACCGAGTGGGCACCCGGCGAAACGCCCTGGCCGCAAGCGCCGAAAGATGGAAAAATCATCTACACCGGCGACGGTCGGTGACCGCCTAACCGGGCACGGCTGGGCGGCGACGGGCCCATTTCGTCGCAACCGTTCCCAGGGGACTATCCCCTCGTTGTTGTACACAAGTCCGGGGCGTCACCGGCCGGCTTGTCCGGCCGGA
>CAYPWB010000909.1:0-1571 GCA_964414315.1 uncultured Planctomycetaceae bacterium
GCAGCAGGCCAGAAGAATGGTCCAGAACAACTCGGTCTTGCGTAGCATGGCAGGGTCTCCACAGGGGGAATGGGGGGGAACTCTTCAACTTTCGGACATTCTATCCGGCCGGCCCGATGGTGCCAACAGAGGCTGCTGAGGAAGCCGTGGGGTAAGCTTCCAGCTTGCCGAATACCATCTCACGCCGATTCGTGCCGGTATTGCAGTAACCTCCCCCAGGACGGCCGCCGGTCACCGTGTGCGCCAGGCGTTCCACACGTTGCGCACAATTCCCGGTGCGGCGCCGGCGGCGTAGGAAAGCCAGTTCCGATACGGCCCCTGCGGGCGGGTTACCGGCGTCATATCGACCGCCCGCGTTGTGCCGCAGGCCGTCACGCACAGCCCGCAGCCAATGCACCGCTCGGCAAGCAGTTCGTGCGTCTTCGCGTGCGGGTCGACCACCAGGGCGGCGGTGGGGCACTGCCGCGCGCACCGGCCGCAGTAGGTGCATCGGGCGTAGTCGAACCGGGGCATGAAGTGCGGCGGCGCGAACATGCCCGGCACGTTGAACTCGCTCACCGCCCGCAACGCGTAACAGCAGCATCGGCAGCAGGAGCACGACGCCTGGCCGCGGGTCGATTCGATATTCATCATCCAGTTGACCAGCCCGGCCGCCTCGGCTTCGAGCTTCACGTCGAGCACTTCGCTTCGCGAGGCGGGCCGGAGCCAGCCGGCCTCCACGCCGGCCTCGGCCCACTGCCCCATGGCTACGCAGTTGCCGCGCGGCGCGTCGCAGCCCTTGCCCGCCGCCAGCCGCGCCGTGCGGCACTGGCACTGCCCGATGCCGAACGTGTCGAACCGATCGAGGACGGCTTCGAGCTGGTTGGCCGGCAAGGCCGCCGGCTGCAAATCGGGCGCCTGGTGCGCCGGCAGCGCGCGCACCATCGGGGCCGGGCTGCGGTAGCCGGCCAGATAGCCCGTCTCGTACAGGGCCTCGAACAACTCCGCAAACCGCGTATGCCACGGCGAAAGACGCTCGAAATGCTCGCCGATGAGGATCATTTCGAACATGCCGGGCACGACGGGCACCATGCGGTACACGCGGCGCGCCTCCGGCCCGCCCGCGGCAATCGCCCGCTTGACGTCGGCCAACCGGTCGAGAATGGGCCGCACCTCGTCGGGCGGCCTTCGCGCCGCGCGGGCGACCTGCCCGAGCGTTTGCCCCCGCAGCGGTCCCAGGTGGCGCACCACCTCGGCCTCCTCCTCGGTGAACACGTGCTGCACCAGCGCGATCAGCTCATCGCACAGCGGCGGCCCCATAATCGCCGGATTCGACAACCGGCGGGCCACCTCGACGTACGCCTTCGGCACGTGCACATAGTCGGCCGCCTTCCTCGCCCGCACCACCTTCGCCCGCGCCTCCGGCGACCCGACCAGCGTATGCCGGACCTGAAGAACCCTGCGCGACTTGCGAGACGGATCGACCATAACCCTGCATTCTACGCGAGAACCGGCCTGTGAGCCAGCCGGCGATCCGTTCGCGGGGGAAAACGGGGCAGGTCCAATTTGCCGGAACGGTCCTTCGGGTGCTT
>CAYPWB010000910.1:0-1570 GCA_964414315.1 uncultured Planctomycetaceae bacterium
GAACTCGTCGAACAGGTCGCGGCACGCGTCGAGCAAGTCGATCTTGTGCGTGGTCACCAGGGCGCCCAGCGACAGTTCATCGCCCTTGAGGAACTCGACCACGTGCCGGTACACCGCCGGATCGTCGTGCCAGCGGCAGTCGATGCCGCGAATGACCGCCCCGCCGAGTCCCAAGTGCTCCGCCCAGCGGGGAAAAACCTTCATAATGGACGATTTGCCCGTCGTCACACCGATGAAGTACATGGTCGGCTGCCGGGCGGGTTCGAATCGGGTATCGACGGAAGCTTGGACGGCGGACGGCGTCAAGGCGATTCTCCCTGGAGTTCGTAGGGCGGCTGCGCGAAGGCGGTATTGTACCGGGCCCGCTACCCCAAATCCACCCACCCGTCCTGCTCGATCGACCGCGTTGCGTGGGACAGGCTTCCAGCCTGTCGGCGTCCTGCGTTCGGCGTTGACAGGCTGGAAGCCTATCCCGCGGCCCCGTTACGGGTACGTTGCCAGTGCCGACTCGTCGCCCAGTTCCTTCAGCACCTTCTTCAGCCCGTCGAGGTTCGCGCGCAGGGCCTCTTCCGCATCGACGTCGCCGCGGTGGTCGAGGATACCGATCGGGCCGGTGTACCCGCTCTCGCTGATGGTTTCCAACATGGCCACGTCGTGCTCCCCCTCGCCGATCGGCAGGATCTTCGGTTGGGCGTTGTCGTTCATGCCGTTGAGATTCAGACAGAACAGGTAGGGCTTCATCAAGGCGAGCACCTCGGCGAAGTCGGCGATGTGGCCGTGGCCGTGATGGAGGTTGTAGACGATGCCTACGTGGTCGGCGTTCTCGTTTTCGCGCAGCCACTTGACCACGGCCGCCAGGTTCGCCGGTTCGCCCGCCCAGCCGCCGTGGTTGTACAGCGCCACCTTGCAGCCCAATTCGCCCATCTGTTTCACCAGCGGCAGCAGGCGCCGGGCGGCGTCCTCCACCTTCTGCTCGCGCGTGCCTTCGGCCGGCGCGTGCATCATGATCCAAATCTGCGGCCGGATGCCGTGTTTCTGCATCAGCGCGGTGAACTCGGGGTGCGCGCCCCAGAAGGCGAAAAACTCGACGTTGTGCCGCTTCATCTGGAGGATTTCGTCCTCGAAGGTCGGCACGTGCTGCTGCCGCCAGTCGTAGGCCAGCTTGGAAATGCCCAGCCGGGCGAGCATCTCCGCCCGCTCCTGCGGGCTGCGGTTGTTCGCATCGAACGGCACGATGCACCACGCCGCCAGATTGTCCTTGGCGAACACGCTCTTGGCCGCCGGCTCGTCGGCCGAAAGGGGGGTGCCGGCCGGTGCGCACGAAACAAGCAGGCCGACTGCAAGCAATAGGGTCGGTTTCATGGTAGTCCTCTCTTCTTGTCCGTGTAAGAGTAACGCGCGTGGGAATACTTTGTCCAGCCGGCACGAACGAATCCGTCGTCGGTCAGCTATACGGGGATGGCGGATTCACCGGAGTCCTATCATTGTGGACTGCTCTTCCCCGCGAATTCAAGACACACGCGAAGAAAGCTCTTCCACTGGGTAACCGTTCCCAGGGGACTGTCCCGAT
>CAYPWB010000911.1:0-1563 GCA_964414315.1 uncultured Planctomycetaceae bacterium
CGAAAGCCTTTACTCCTTCAGCCAAGCCAGGTTCATCCGGTAATGGTGCCGGCTGGTGATCAGATGGATCAGGTGGTCGGGCGTTTGCGCGGCGGCCAGGTAGCCGCGGCGGTTGCCGTCGATTTGCCGGCGGGTGGGCCATGTTTCTCCCTCGTCGAACGAAAGCGCCGCGAACATGCCTTTGGCATCGAACGACACCAGCAGCAGGGGGCCCTCGCGGAGCCGCATCAGCACCAGGCGCTGCCCGCTGGCGATGGGCGGAAACGGACTGGCGCGGTAGGTCCACGTGGCGCCGTCATCGCCGGAGTGGCTCATGGTCATCCGCCCGCCGATGTCCCAGCCGCCCTGGGTGCGCGTCATGGCCAGCAGGCGGCCGTCGCCCAGACGCACCACGCCCAGGTGGAAGCCGGCAACCAAGCCGCCCGTGTTGCCCTCGGCTACCTCCGGCGCGGCCTTGCCCGTTAGCCGGTTCTCCCACGTGGCGCCCCGGTCACGGCTGATGAACACGCCGGAACCGGCCTCGTTGGCCTTGAATCCCTGCGGAGCGTAATCCATGCCGACGACCACGGTTCGGGCATCGTCCTCCACAAATGCGCTGTCCATGGGTGTGTATTTGTGGCGGCGGAACGGGTGGCTGATCAACCGCGGCCGAGTCCACGTGCGGCCGCTGTCTTCGCTGATGCTCAGCATCAACGACTGGTCGCGATGATGGCCCGAATCGCCGATGGCGTTCAGGTAGTAAATGCGCCCCCGCCCGTCGTGCAGCAGGCAACTGCCCGTGGTGTTGCGGTCGGCGGGCGCGAAGAACAGCCGCGCCGTGTCCCAGGCATCGGCCCGGCGGCCTTCCCTGTATCGCAGGCGGCTGGAAACGATCACCATTTCCCGCCCGATCTCGCTGATGGTGTTGAACCATGCCGCCAGCAGATCGCCGTTTTCGCACCAGGTAATGGTAGGGCAATGGTGGTGCCCCAGTTCGGAAAGCAGCGGGTGCTCGCTGTCGGGCCGCACAAAGGGAATCGGGTCGTGGAACACCGCCTCGTCGGCCGGCTCGTTCCACGGAACAGGCTCGGGATCGACCGTGGGATCGTCCATCGTCAGCGGCACGGCCGGCCGCGGCTCGGCCGGCGGCAGCGGCCCCTGTACCACGCGGAAGCCGATCAGCCAGTGCCGATCCTCCGGCAGGGTAGCCGCCCGATTGGCCGAACGCAGGTATTTCAGCGCGCTATTGTGGCTGCCGCCGCGGGTGATCTTGAACATGCCGTCGGCCGGGCCGATCGGGTCGGTCGGCGCGGCGGCCGGGTACGGCCCGTACCAGTCCCGAACCCACTCCTCCACGTTGCCGTGCATCTCGTGCAGGCCCCATGGGTTGGCGGGCATGGCGCCGGCCCGGAGCGACACCTCGACCTTTCCTTTCAGGGGCCGGCTCACTTGGTCCTTTGCGTTCACCCGCCGGCTGCCGGTTTCGGTCCACTGATTGCGGTGGTGTTCCTCGGGCAGTTCGGCGCCGGTCCAGTACGGCGTGGTGGTGCCGGCGCGGCAGGCGTATTCCCATTCGGCCTCGGT
>CAYPWB010000912.1:0-1555 GCA_964414315.1 uncultured Planctomycetaceae bacterium
CCCTATCCGGAAGGGCAGAGCCAGCGCGCGGAACCATACCGCAAGGAGCAGGTGAAAATCGAGATCGACGGCAAGCCGGTGGACGTGCGGGAAGGATACAATGGCATCTACCCGTACGTCACCCGCACCTGCATGGGCATGTACGCCGACGTCTCGCACCTGGAACCCGACGCCCCGCATCGCGTGAAGGTCACCCTTCCCGAGGGCCTGCGGCCGGGGCAGTTCCAAGGACTGTTCTTCGAACATGTCGAGAACGAGTCGACGACCAAGCTGCGCGAATAGGACGCAACCCAAGCACGAAGCGTCAGGGAGTGTGTGTTAGATATCCCCCAAATTCTCTCCTGCCTTGAAAGGAAACCATGATGAAACGTGCAAACCTGAACGTCGACGGCAAGACAACGCGGCGGCGGTTCACCGGGACCCTGGCCGCGGCGGCCACCGTCTCGATTGTGCCACGGCATGTTCTGGGCGCGGGTGAGAAGCCGCCCAGCGAGAAGCTGAATATCGCCGGCGTCGGGGTCGGCGGTATGGGCCGGGGCGATATCAACGCCTGCAGCAACCGTGGCGAGAACATCGTGGCCCTGTGCGACGTCGACGAGCGTTACGCCGCCGGGACCTTCAAAGCCTTCCCCGACGCGGCCCGCTACACCGATTATCGCGTCATGCTGGACAAGCAGAAGGACATCGACGGCGTGGTCATCGCCACGCCCGACCACACGCACGCGGTCATCATCATGGCTGCCATGCAGGCGGGCAAGCACGTCTTCTGCCAGAAGCCGCTCACACATACCGTCTACGAGGCGCGGAAGATTGCCGAGTATGCGCGAGCGAACCCCAAGATCATGACCCAGATGGGCAACCAGGGCCATTCCTCCGATCCCATCCGGCAGGTGCGCGAGTGGATCCAGGCCGGCGCCATCGGCGACGTGCAGGAAGTCCACGCCTGGAGCGACCGGCCGGACAAGGGGCCGTGGTACGCAAACTTCGCCGCCCGGGAGTTGCCCACGGACTTCCCCGAAGTGCCCGACAGCTTGAACTGGGACCTTTTCCTGGGACCCGCAGAGTACTGGAAGTACAGCCCGGCGTACCATCCCTTCAAGTGGCGCGCCTGGTTGCCGTTCGGGACCGGCGCGCTGGGCGACATGGGCTGCCACATCCTGGACCCGGCCTGCTGGGCTCTCGACCTGGTCAATCCGACGAGCGTCACCGCCGAGGTCACGCACCACAAGCCGGAACTGAAAGGCAAGGCCTATCCGATCGCGGCGAAGGTCACCTACGAGTTCCCCGAGCGGACCAAGCAGAGCTATGAGAAGGCCCTGGCGGCGATCAAGGAGAAATTCGGCAAGGTTCCCGAGAGCATGACCGCGAAGAACACGCTCTGTCCGCTGAAGCTGGTCTGGCACGATGGACACTTCCAATCGCCCCGGCCGAGCATGCTCGAAGAGGGCAAGGAACTGCCGGCGAGCGGGGCAGCCATCTACGGCAGCAAGGAGACGATCCTGCACGGCTCGCACGGCGCCGGCGGCGCCAGGATCATTCCGGAAGCCCGCCGGGA
>CAYPWB010000913.1:0-1554 GCA_964414315.1 uncultured Planctomycetaceae bacterium
ACTTTACGCAAGATCAGCTTCTACTCAGCGTTACAAAGATCGCCTAAAGTGCAGTGGGTACCGGACAGCCGACATGCCCTGCTCCCGAATGTGGTCGCGCAACGGCTGCGGCAAAGGTTCCGTCTCTGCTGCTGAAACGGCCCAGTCCAGCAGTGCGGCGGTGCGGTCCAGTGATTCCGCGTCGAAATCGGGATGCGCCTGCAACAACGAATCCAACTCGTGTTGCTCGTCGGCATCGAGGCCGACCAACGCCCGATCCGCCAGCAGTTCCAGCAGACGATCGTGATCGGAATGTGGTGATGGGGTCATGGCAGTGGCTCCTTCGCGCGGTCCAATAAACCGGCCGCCAATTCTCGCAAGCGAATAAGACCTCGTCGCGCGTGCGTCTTGACGGTGCCGAGAGGAAGTTGAATGCGCTGGCTGATTTCAGACTGCGAAAGCCCGTGAAAAAACGTCGGCTCCAGGACTCGCCGCTCTTCGGGGCGCAGTTGTTCGAGGAGCGAACAGACCCGCCCCGCCTCTTCGCCAAGCTCTAGTTGGTCCGGCTGGACAGCGGCCGGCATCGTCAGTGAATGTTCCAGGTCGGTCATGTTCGGCTGGCGGGCCCGTTTGCGGTAGCGGTCGATCAATCGGCGGCGGGCGATCATAGCGACAAACGTGGCCTCGGACGGTTCTCGCCGTGGATCGAACCGCTCAGCAGCGCGCCAAAGATCGGTGAAGATCTCCTGCGCTGCGTCCTCGGCATCGACGAGCGTGGGCGACCCGCGGCGCGCCAACGACCACACCAGGGGACCGTAGCGCGTCAGGCACCGTTCCACGGCCCCGGCTTGGGCCGCGGCCACTTCGTCGAGGATCGTCTCTGGCACACTCGGTTCCAGGAAGTAAGAAACTGGCCGTTGTCGTAGGCGGTGCCGACTCGCATGTCGGCACGGCTTCAAAGTCGCACCTTCCACGGACTCTGCATAGGTACTCGCTAAAAACTACCTGCCGGATTCAAGCTGAACCGATTTTGTCTGGAATTCGCTAGCGAGTTAATTGTCATGGCCCCGGTGTCCGGCTGAACGACGTCCCAAAGAGGCCTACCAGGTTCACCAAGTTCGCTAGCCTCACCAGGGCCACCGCCAGGTCTCAACTCGTTGTCCCCAAATGACGTCGGGGTCGTGAACCTATACGGTGAACCTGTTGTCACCGGGCCAGCCAGGTTCATCCAGCCCTGCCTGTTCACCCCCCCACCGAGCGAGGTATAGCCGTTCTGATCCGGGCTAGTTTTCCACATGGAGCACGTCAGTTGTGTATCCTTTCGGGCTAAGAGGGGCCCTTGCTGTACCCCTTCTCAGGGAGCAAGTCGATCTGGGCTTTGGGAATGACGATCGGGTTAAAGGGTCGGCAGCGAGTACAGGGCACTCACCGGGGTCGAAGTCCTGCGAAATGCCGGCTTGGTAACCGTTCAAAGTTCCAAAGTTCGGCGGCGCGGGCTGTTTTCTCCGCTGCATGCGAGGGGGACAGTCCCCTGTGAACGGTTACCCGGCTTGTTGCAGGATTCCGGCGCAACTC
>CAYPWB010000914.1:0-493 GCA_964414315.1 uncultured Planctomycetaceae bacterium
CCAGCCCCGGGAGGCCTGACATGGATTGGCTGCGATCGCTCAACCCGGTGCTGCAGGCGCTGGTCGCCACGGTGTTCACCTGGGGCATGACGGCGCTGGGGGCCGCGCCGGTGTTTTTCACGCGCACCCTGAACCGGCGCCTGCTCGACGCCATGCTCGGCTTTGCCGCCGGGGTGATGATTGCGGCCAGCTACTGGTCCTTGCTGGCGCCGGCCATCGAGATGTCCGGCGGAAGCTGGGTGCCCGCCGCCACCGGGTTCCTGCTGGGCGGCGTCTTTCTTTGGGGCATCGACAAGGTGCTGCCGCACCTGCACCCCGGCATGGCGCTGGGGCAGGCGGAGGGGGTCAAGACCTCGTGGGAGCGCAGCGTGCTGCTGGTGCTGGCCATCACGCTGCACAACATCCCGGAGGGCCTGGCGATCGGCGTGGCCTTCGGCGCACTGGCGCACGACCTGCCGACGGCGACTTTCGGCGGCGCCGTGGCGCTGGCGCT
>CAYPWB010000914.1:503-1545 GCA_964414315.1 uncultured Planctomycetaceae bacterium
CGCTGGGCATTGGCACCCAGAATTTTCCGGAGGGCACCGCAGTGGCGATGCCCTTGCGGCGCGAAGGCATGGGGCGCTGGAAAAGCTTTACCTGCGGCCAGCTTTCCGCCGTGGTCGAGCCCGTCGCCGGCGTGCTGGGCGCGGCGGCCGTGATGACCGTGCGCCCCCTCCTGCCCTACGCCCTGGCCTTCGCCGCCGGCGCAATGATCTACGTCGTGATCGAGGAACTCGTGCCCGAATCCCAGCAGGAAGGCAACACTGACCTCGCCACCAGCGGCGCCATGGCCGGCTTCACCGTCATGATGATCCTCGACGTGGCACTCGGCTAGGGTTTTTCGAACGCCGCGCTGAGCCCCTCCCCGATAGCCGCGCGCCGCCTTTTTTGCCGATGATGTCGCCCGTGCCCCGCAAAGGTGCCGGGGGAAACCAACCAAAACACAGGAGACGAATCATGGCAAACCTGAGTGAAACCATCCAAACCGCCGACTGGAAGTCGGAAAAACATGTTCCGGTGATCGAATGTCCGGACGAAGTGAAGGCGGGCGAGTTGTTCGCCGTGAAGGCCTCGCTGGGCAAGGAGGTGGCCCACCCGAACACCACGGAGCACCACATCCGCTGGATCCAGCTCTATTTCCATCCCGAGGGCGCAAAGGTTCCCTTCCAGGTGGGCCATTTCGAGTTTTCGGCGCACGGCGAGTCGGCCGACGGCCCGAACGAGGGCTCGGTCTACACCCACCACGAGGCGTCGACCTCGATGAAGACCGGCACGGCCGGCACGCTCTACGCCCTGGCCTACTGCAACATCCACGGGGTGTGGCAGTCGTCCCGGCAACTCAAAGTCGCGTAGCAACCCCCAACGAAAGGAAGAACCATGAAAGCGATCGTAGATCCCGACACCTGCACCGGATGCGGGCTGTGCCCGGACATCTGCCCGGACGTGTTTGAAATGGACGGCGACGTCGCCACCGTGAAGGCCGACCCCGTGCCGGGCGATGCGGAGGCCTCCTGCCGCGAAGCGATGGAAAGCTGCCCGGTCGAAGCC
>CAYPWB010000915.1:0-1542 GCA_964414315.1 uncultured Planctomycetaceae bacterium
TCGGGCGCAGCGGTTATGCGGTCAGACATCGACACAAGCTCACATCCATGATTCAGGGCGGCCGCGTCGGGCGACGTCGCGGCCGGATGCTTCGCATCGCCTCCCTACCGTGGGCGACGGATCGGCTGCCCGCTTCAGGAACCGGCCGCCGAGACCAGTTCCTCGCATTCGTCCGCCGCGGGTGCTTCGTTGTTCGGCGCGGAATCGGGCCCCTGCACGCGGGCGACAAGCTGGTTGAACTCCTCGGCGAAATCCTGCCAGAAGTCGCCGTCGCGGAACTCGATCGGCTCGACGTGCTCGCCGCGAGTGAGCGCCCGCATCGATCGCCGCAATCGCACCAGCGGCCCGGCGAAACGGTTGCTGATTCGCACCACGTCGACAATCACCAGCGGCAGCAGCAGGAGCGATGCAACGGCCGCCGGCCCGTAGAAGAACCACATATCGTCGAAGTGCATGGGGATGGGTCGCGCAGGCCCGGTGACAATGCGCCAGCACAGAAGCATGAGGAACATTGTAATCAGGCACACCGTCCAGTAAAGGACCGCGCGGAATACCAGCGCGCCCTGCACCTTGGGGTCGACAAATAGCTGCTTCCGCTGGAGTTTGGGATTGACCGGCTGGTTGGATTGATGGCTCGGCATGGTTCGGGAACCTCGCAAAGACATAGGTTCATGAAAACTCGGCTTTTCCTGCCCTAGATAGAGAATAGCTTACCACAGGCCGATGCGGGAAAAGCGGCACGGTTTTACCGATTTTGCCGCCTGTGAGGGAGTGCAACCGTTCAGAGGGGACTGTCCCGTTTTCGCGGCAACCAAAGCGCGCCCGGGCGGAACCGTCTTTTCACCGTCCCAGGTGCAACCCAGTTGGCCGAACGACAGCGTTCTGCCCGATACGGCGGACGGCACGACGGACGTGCCTGCTGCTTTGCCGTAGTTTGTACCTGGAAACGGAAGAGCCTTTACTTCAGGGCGATCGTCCGGGCCAGCGGCTGCAGCACGTGCTCGATGACGTGCGATTCCAGCATCTCCTGGCACACCTCGTCGAGTCGGTCCATCGTTTCGGCGTAGGTGTGATCGGGCCCGAGGCTGCCGTACTGCCGCGCCGTGACGTACACGCTCAACTGCTCTTCGGGGAAATCGCCCATCCGAACCTGATACGCGTTGGTGCGCGTCTCGACGCTCAGACGAAACTGCAAGCGGCACTCGGAATCGAGCGCCACGGTAATCATCGGCTCGTGACTGATGACCGTGGCTCCGGGAATCTCGGCAATGCGTTCCATGGCCGGATTCACCCCGAACGCTTCGACCAGCAATTGGTTGTGGTTCCCCCGGTAGGTGAAATCAAACCCGTACAGCAAATCGAGCGCTTCGCAATCCAACGGGCTGACCGACAAGGTGTAGGGGGCCAGTTCCAGGACGAGTTTGTGCTGGCTGAGTGCGTCGGTGACCACCTCCGGGTTGACTTGGCCGGAGCACACGCGACGGGGTTCGATGGTGCACCAGCGGTAGCTGCCCTGGTCCTTGTCCTCTTCGAGGACGAAAT
>CAYPWB010000916.1:0-1542 GCA_964414315.1 uncultured Planctomycetaceae bacterium
CGCCTCGTCCCAGGTGAGCGGCGTGCCGACGCGTTCGTAATAGCGGCCGGTCACGGGATCGATCCGCCCCTCGCCCTCGAAGTACGGTTGGGTAGCGTACCGGGTATCGAACTCCACCAGGGCATGGGCCTGGTGGTCGCTCTGTGTGCCGCCGCCCACCATGGTCGAGCCGCCGTTGTGGTCGTTCCAGCCCGCCGCCCGAAGCATGGCGATATCCTCACTGCCGGAATCGTTCGGCTCGGCGCCGCTCCAGTTCTGGTAGGTGAACGGCTCGCCGGACGTCCACTGGAAGCCGTACCCGCGCTGGCCGGAAACCGGCGCCGTGCCGGTCGGGGGAAGCGGCTGCCCGCTGGTGTTGCCTGCCTCCGCCGTGCCGAGCGACGCGAAGTTGAAGCCGTCCAGTGTACTGGTGCCCGTATTGTCCGTCAGGCCGATAAACACGTCACTGGTGTCTCGCAGTAGGGCCAGGCCGATGCCTTCCTCTGCGGCGCTGTGGATCGAGGCCAGTCGTCCCGGCACGCCGTCGTAGGCGACGGTGCCCGCCCGCACCCGCTGCTCGTCCCACGTGGCGGCGGTGAGGGTTCGGGTGAACATGTTCCAAGTGCCGTCGGGCTGCTGCGCGGTGAGGAAGATCAAGTCCTTGGGCAACTCCTCGGCGGCGCTCATGACCGGTGCGGGGAGATTCGTGGGGTCGCCGCCGGCAGCCAGGTGCGCCGCCTGATTCGCCGTAATGCCGGTGTTGTAGATGGCCACGTCGTCCATCGTAATCTGCGAGAAGTTCTGTACGAGGGGAGTCCCGCCGCCGCTGTTGTCGAGGGCGCCGAAGACCACCAGGCTGTCGGTGTTGTTGATGTTGCCCGTCACCACCGCGCGGCTATCGAGCGAGCCGTTCACGTACAGGCTTTTGAACCAGCCGTTGTAGGTGCCCAGCAGGTGCTTCCAGTTGGCGTTGTTGATGTTCGTCGTGCCGCGCTGGTCCTCGGTACCGGTGCCGCGCGTGGTCCAGGCGGCTTCATTGTTGCCACCGTGCCGGCGGAGCTGCCAGCCCTGGCCGCTTTCGCCGCGTTTCGATACGAGCGGTTCCCAACTGCCGTTGGGAAAGCCTTTCATCCAGGCAGAGACGGTGGCGCCGCGATGCAGGTCGAGGCCCGTCTCGGCGCCGGGCGCGTCGATGATGGCGTAGTGGTTGCCCCCGGTGAGGTCGAGCGAACGGCCGCTGCCGAGGGCGGCCGGCACGTCGTTCGAGTAGGCGCCGCCCTGTAGTGTGCCGTGGTAGCCGCTTCCGCTGCTGTCGTCGATCGTGTCGGTGTTGAACGTCCAGTAGCCGACGAGGCCGGCATGGGCCGAGGCGGCCAACGCCGCGGTTACCACGGCCGCGGTCAGCATGGTTCGAAGCATTGTTGCCCTACGCATCGGAGTTTCTCCTTGAAGAACGAAGCCGCCCGAACGCTGTGTTCGCGTCCGGAAGCCGCGCAGTCAAACCGTAGACGGGTCCCGAGAACACCCCGGGAGTGTCAAGCCCGAACGGTAAGATATCGCCCG
>CAYPWB010000917.1:0-1535 GCA_964414315.1 uncultured Planctomycetaceae bacterium
GCTCGCACAACCTGTTCAAGGCGCTCTACGCCCTGGGCATGAGCTTCCGCCGGGCAGGTGCCCGAATAAGCGTCAGTTCTGGCATGTCCGCCCTCGAAGCCCACTTGGTTGATTACGCCTTGTGATCGCTGTGCGATCCTTGTGAAGCACAGCCGGGGCGGGTCTACCTGGGCGCTCGACTGAGGGGGCAAGGGGTGCTACTTGCGGCGGTCGGCCAGGGCGACCACATGGGCGGGCTCGGCGGCCTCGGCCTCGTTCGGCCCCGAGGTTGACAGGCACGCGGCGTCAACCGCATCTCGCAGGTGGTCGGGCCGAAGGTGGCTGTAGCGCTGGACCATCCGGAACGACTGGTGACCCAGCAACTCGCGGATCCGATTCAAGTCAACCCCGGCCTGGGCCATCCAGCTTGCAAAGGAATGCCTTGCGGAATGGAACGGAAGCCTGCGCACACCCGCCTTGGCGGCCGCCCTGCACCATGCAAAATAGCAGGTGCTGGACGCGGGCAGCGGCCGCCCGTCTCCATAGTGGAACACGGGCGCGCCCGGCACGGCCAAGCGCCGTTGTTCATCCAGCACGGCGCGCAGGTCAGCGTTGATCGGGATGAACCTGGCCCGGTGGTTCTTCGTCGCTTCGGCCGGCACGTTGACCACCCCGGCCGCGTCGTTGATCCACTCCCACCGCATCGATAGCAGCTCCCGGCGCCGCAGGCCGGTGGCGAAGGCAGCCCGAATCGCGTTGCGCCAAGGTGGTTCGGCGGCCATTATGATCGCCGCCGCTTCTTCCCGGGTGTAGAAGTCGACCCGCTCGTTGTGCGGATTCACGTTCTTGATCTCGGGAACGGATGAGACCCATCCGCGGCTGCGAGCCCAGCCAAGGGCGACCCGCAGCAGCGCCAGCCGGCGGTTGATCGTCGCCGGCGCCAAGCCGCGCTCTGTTTCCCGGGTCCGGTAGGTCTCGGCCGTCGCGGTTGTGATCTTGCCCGGCGCCAAGCCGGCCCCGATGGCGTCGGTAAGGTAGCGGGCAACGTGGCGCTCGTTCGCGAGATTGGCGGGCCTACGCTTGTGGGCGATCGATTGCAGGTAGAGTTCGAACAGCTCGCCCAGGGTCGAAGGCGCATCGGGGGCGACGCCCCGATAGTCCCCGGCCTTGATTGCCTGCCTGGCCTTGCCCTCGGCCTCCACGGCCCGGGCCCTGGCACTAGGGCCTATGAACCGCTCGCGGTGATACCGCCCGCTCGGCTCGCGCCAGGCGGCCCACCAGGCGCCCTCGATGGCCACGGTGAACCGCTCCCCGCACTTGCACTCCAGGCCCTGCTTGCGGGCCCGGTGGCGGCCCTCGGGCACAGTCTTGCGCGCCCAGGCGCCGCATGCCGGGCAACGTCCCTTTGCTTGTCGATAGACTGCCATGTATCCTCCGATCGTCCGAAGGCCCCCGGGGGCCGGCCCGCCGTCCGTCCAGGTCAGCAAGGCCGGCTTCCCCGGGGTGCCGTTCAGTCCTCTTCGTCCATCATCCAGCGCCAGGCTTCGCCACGGTCC
>CAYPWB010000918.1:0-1534 GCA_964414315.1 uncultured Planctomycetaceae bacterium
CCGCCGAAAACGAGGTGGTCGCCCTGCAAGGCTTTCTGAGAGACTCTCCCTGGGAAGCGGGCGACGTGTTCCGTGAAATCCAGGCGGTCTTTGCGGAAGAACTCGTTCCCAGCACCGCCGGAAGCCCGATCGGCACGGTCGGCGTGATCGACGAGTCGGGCGTTGCCAAGAGCGGCGACCAGAGCGTGGGCGCGGCCGTGCAGTGGTGTGGGCGGCTGGGCAAGACGGCGAACTGCCAAGTTGGCGTTCACCTGATTGGCGTCACGCCCGCCGGGTTCGCGGCCTTGGACGCGCAACTGTTTCTGCCGGAGGCCTGGATCGGCGACACGGAGCGCCGCGAGAAGACACGCGTGCCCGAGACGGTGAAGTTCCAGACGAAACCGCAGATTGCCGCTGAACTGCTCCGGCGCACGCGGGCGGCCGGCAAGGTCCACTTCGATTGGATCATTGCCGATGAAGCGTACGGCGACAGTGGGAAACTGATGGACGACCTGGAGGCGGCGTGCCAGCGGTACGTGCTCGAGGTGAAATCGAACACGCTGGTGTGTACAGTCGATCCGGCAACGCTTCCCGGGAGCACCCCCGGTCCGAAGAAGCGCCGGAAGCTCGGTTCCTACCGGTATCGAGAGATTCGTTCGGTACGCGAGATTGTGGCGGACTTGCCGGCGGAGGCATGGCAGCCGCTGAAGCTGCGCGACGGGTCGAAAGGACCGCTGGTATTCGAGTACGCCGTGCTGCGCGTATGGGCGATGCGCCACGGCCGGCCCGGCCCGCCGGTGTGGTTGCTGTTCCGCCGTTCGCTGGCGAAGAAGCCACAGACGTGGTACTACCTGTCGAACGCGGACGACGACACGCCTTGGGAGCACTTGGCGTTGGTCACTGGGGCGCGCGTTCGGGTTGAGGAGTACTTCGAGGATGCGAAGATGCACTTGGGCATGGCCGACTGCGAATCGCGGGCGTGGAGCAGTTGGCATCACCACATGGCGTTGGTGGCGCTAGCGCACCTGTACGTCACGTTGACCAAGCGCGAGTTGCAGCGTAATACGCCTGAACTGACGTTGGACATGGCGCTGAGCTTGCTGCAATCGGCGTTTGTCTGCAAGACGCTCAGCATGGAGCATGCCGAGCACCTGGTGGAGTATCACCTTCGCCGGAACAAGATTGCTCATGACTCCCACGAGAAGAGTTGGCTGGCCGAGCACGAGGCCCTGGCCAAACGGCTGAAGCTGTAGGCCCGGCGCAACACATCGAGGTCCTTGACGGCCGTATGAAAGGTATGCCGGCCGTTGTGCCGCCGGAGCGCGCCTTCGCCGGCATGTACCGCCCCGAAGTCACGACTTTTCGCAAAGCAACGCCTTGCTGCGGACATGTTGGCTCGTTCGTACTCGATTCGAACGCCCACCGCACGCCGTCCACCTTCCCAGCCGCGAACGACCCGGCACAAACTTGCCACGCGGCGACGGAAGTCTTGCTGTAGAATTAGACGTCTTCTGCTAACATCTAACGGTGCTCTGACCCCAGGAACTGCTTTTCC
>CAYPWB010000919.1:0-1525 GCA_964414315.1 uncultured Planctomycetaceae bacterium
CACGCCGGTGATGTCGTACCACATTTCGGTTTCAAGCTGCGCATCGTGCGTGAGCCACGTCGTGCTAGTTTCGCCGGCTTCGGTAACCCCGAAACGTGCTTTGCTACCGTCTAGTTCGAGGCCATACGTGTGCCATTGATCGCCACTGCTCGACGATTTCCCCATACGCCAAGCGTCGTCGATACCGTCGAACTGTTCGTAACGCACCCTGGCAAACATGGTGAGCGATCCATCGGCCGTCGTAACGAGTTCGTGATTCGAAGAAAGGTTGCCCAGTTCGGCAAAGCTTCTCCCCTCCCCTTCATTCGCCGCAAACTTATCGGAGTTGAGCGCGAGGACCTCCCCGGTGTTGTTGGTGTTGCCCACGGCGAAGCTGCCATCCGTACTAAAGGTGCTTTCACCGCTATTCAAGTCCTCAGTATTATGGAACTGCCACACGGTCACGGCCTCGTCCATGAGGGTCCCAACCTGTTCGCCAAGGCGGCTTCCCGGCCCGGCGTTGTAGGTGGCCAGTATGCTGTGCTGGGACAGCGTGTTGTTGTGAATCCGCACGTCGCCGAGCACGCCCTGGAAATGGCCGGCACTGTTATCGGAACGCCGGGCGATGGTCAACGGCCCGGTGTCGGCGTTGATGTTGCCGGTATGCGCCTGGGACGCCACAAATGCACCATTTTCGTAAAGTCGCAGATGGGAGCCGTCATAGGTGCCGACCACGTGCGTCAGTTGGCCCGCGGGGAAATCGTCAGGTGCCTTAAGATGCCGGTTGTTCCCCGCTATTCGGGCGACTACTCCGGACTTCGAATCGTGCTGTTCGAGCGTGTATGCCTGTCCGCCGCTCCACTTGTGGATCCAGGCGGAGTTTGTCGACGGGCTGTCGGCAACGACCCAGGCTGAGAGTGTCATGGCCGACGTGGGTTGGATGCTCTGATCGTGGGGCACTGAGAGATAATCGTCTACGCCATCGAACCGCAACCCCCCGGCCTGCTGCACTGGCTGACCGTGGACGACCGCGTGATTCTCATACCCGCTCGAGTCGTACCCGAGGTTGCCGGGATCGTGGAATTGCCACCAGCCGACCAGCGCGCCCTGTGCCGCCGAGAGGAACATCACACACACGGTCGCGGCGCCCATGGCGCGGGCGGCCCACCAAACTTTTCTTGAAAGCATCATTGTGAGTCTCCTTGGTTGAGAAATCATGAAAACTGTTCCGTCTCCGGATGCAAACACCGGACACAACGGCGAGCCTGAAGCAAATGGTGCGAGCGACTTCTGCGTTCGCACGCCACGCACGCTTCGCCGGCGCGCGCACGAACCGAGAGGCGAAGCCCTCGGGTTGGCTAATACGAACGGCCGCGCCGCATGGCAACACGCGGCACGGCCGCAGCCGAGTACGTGGGGTAATAGGGAAGAAGCAGATGCGGCGACCCACTTGCAGTGGCCCTTTGGGCTGGTCGTGCTGCAGGCCCGACTCGAACCGGTTCAAAGCGCCACCTAACGGCGGGGCAACGAGCCCCGGGTGGAAGAG
>CAYPWB010000920.1:0-1522 GCA_964414315.1 uncultured Planctomycetaceae bacterium
GCCGCCGCACCTGCGACGCTGCGGCAGCCGGCCCCGATCCTCCGTCCGGTTGACCACACCCTACGGCACCGAAGACCAACCCAGTTACAGCGCACAGGCCTATCAATACTCGCATCGCTCCCACTCCCCTCGATTGGTGCAGTCGATTTCAACCTAACGGACGGTTACTCTTCGATTACTTCCTTGACGAGCTGGACGAAGTGCGGCGTCTTCTGCGACTCGGACAGATCTTGGGCCTTCGAGTCGGCCTCCTTGCGTTGCGCGTACTCGAACAAGGCCACGCGCCGCAAGGATTGGTTGAACACGCCCCAGAAGGCCTTCAGACGCACTTCCTTGACCACCTTCGCCCGGCTCTTTCGTTTGGCGGGCTTTCGTTTGGCGGTCTTGACCGTTTTCTTCTCGACATCGGCCCGTTCGGCCGCATCGCTCTCCTCTCGCAACTCCTTGCGGTTCAATACTTTACGAGCCATCACATCTCCCTGTCGTGTGCCGATTTGCAACCCACAGGGTTCCAGTATAGCGTTTTGGGCGTGCGGGGTCGAGGGTCGGAGAAGGGGGAGTTCTCGTGGCAAGCTGGAAGCTTATCCCACGGGGAAGCGCCGCTCCTACCGCGGCGGGACGCCTTCGCCCTAGCGATCGGCCGTCGCCAACGCCATCGCGATGCGGCACGCGCGTACGAACTCACGAAGGTCGAGCCGCTCGGCGGTCGTGTGGGCGTGCATCTGCCCGCCGCCGAGTGACACGGTGGGGACCCCCCGCAAGGTCATCCAGTTGGCGTCGAGCCCGCCGTTCGAAATCGCCCGTTGCGGCGTGCCGCCGGCCGCCTGGACGGCCGCCTCGGCAGCGAGGACGCACGGCTCGTCGTCGGGCAGTTTGAACGACTCGTAATCGAGCCGGCCGTCGATGGATACCCGGGCGTGTTTTCCCTGGTGATTGCGTACCCGGCGAGCGGCGCGGCGAAACGCGTCTTCGATCGCTTGGATGATGCGCTGGCGAAACGCGGGGCAGTGGCTTCGCGCTTCGGCCCGGAGTTGGACCTCGGGTGTGACCACGTTGGTCGCTTCGCCACCGTGGACGACGCCCACATTGCTGGTGCCGCAACGGCCGCCTTTCTCGACCAATCCGAGCCACCCTCCCTCGTGCAGTTCGGCGATCGCCAGCGAGGCGACGGTGATGGCACTGACGCCTTCCTCGGGCGCCCCCCCGGCATGGCTGGCAATGCCGCGAACGTCAATGGCCATCCGATACCCGCCGGTGGCGCCCACGGTAATCTTCTCGGAACTGCCACCGTCGAAGTTGAAAGCCAAGCGCGGCCGCCCGAGCAGGTTCAGTGTCGCGTTGCGGGCCCCGTGCAGGCCGGTTTCCTCTTGAACGGTCCAGAGGAACGTCAGCGGCGGGTGCGGCAGGCCGCGGCGCAGCACCTCGAGGGCTGTGTAGAGCACCACGGCACAGCCGGCCCGATCATCGGCCCCCAGCCCCGTGTGCTTGTCGGCCGGCGCGAGGAATCGTCCGCGTCGGACGG
>CAYPWB010000921.1:0-1516 GCA_964414315.1 uncultured Planctomycetaceae bacterium
GGCTGTCGGTGAACTGCTCCTCGCGCAGGAACTCCACCCGGGAGAAGTCCATCTGCTTGGCCTCGTCGGGGCAGAACAGTTCCACGAACTCGCGGAAAAAGGCCTCGATGAGCCGTTTGAAAATCTGGTCGTGGTCGGTTGTGTCGGGCATAATATACATTTGTACTCTATTGCCGCCTGCCGGTCAAGCCCCCTCGGGCGGTTTTTTTCCGCGCGGTGCCGGCAGGCGGCTGACGGCCGGGCGGCACACGGCAGACGGCAGACGGTTGGTGGCACACGGCGACGGCCGTGCACCAGGTACTGCCGGGCGGCAATAGGGCACCAACGCCTATTGTGCCTGATACCATCGAGCAACGGCGGTGGACGAAAGCCCTGAGCTTCTGGACAGATGTCGGCTTCTTTGGGACAATGGAAACAGGATGAAACGACGACCTGCACACCCCCGAAGGTATTTTGGGAGGAAACAACCATGAACGTCCTGCAACCGTCGACCCCGGAGGAGATCGAGGGGCAGCGTGCCGCGAGGGTCAGGATGGCGCGGCTTGATGCGCTGAGCTGGGAGCATTGGCTCGGGGAGACGAAGGCCAAAGTGGCGGCACTTCGGGTTGAGGCCGCGCTGGCTCGTCAGGAGATCGATGCCGCGGATTACGATAAGGCGTACGCGAAAGCATACGCCAGAGCGTGCGCCGAGGTGCATGTCCAAGTACTCATTGACCTGATTCTTGCATGCGAGGGGCGTTCCTGGCCCAGGGAACAACTCGAAGCGATGTCGGTTGGCGCATTGGAGAGACTGTACGACAGATTGCGCCGTGGGGAACCCGGGGAGCCGCCGTAGGGCGGCTATGCTGGACGGAGCGTTTTTCGCGGGGATTTCCCGAAGTGGTTGAGTGTTTCTTTTTGAAAAACTGTGGAGGATTGGGCCATGGACAACCTGCCCGAAGCGATGCGTACTCCGGTAATCGAGGAAGCGATGGGCATCCTGCAAGACATTCGCCAGGACGATGCCCAGTGGAATCATTACCTGGAACGCGAGAAGCCCCGGCTGGAATCGCTGCACTGGCAGGAATTGCTCGAGGCCGCGAAAGCCGAGGCTCTGAAGGCGAGGGCGGAGGCCGCCGAAGCCGTGGAGGCCCGAGGACTGATCGGCCAACTTCGCCTGTGCGAAGAGTTCCTGGAGCTGGCGCCCCTGCCGGAGGAGCGACTCCAGGCGATGTCGGTTGAGCAACTGAAGGAGTTGCTCGCCGAACGCCGACGTCAAAAGCGCGGGTAGGCGGCTCGGCGTGCTGCGCGTATACGCAGACGGGGGCCGCCGGGCGAAAACCGGGCGGCGGCTCCCACCCTCGCGGCGCGCTGGGCGCGCGGCGCACCGACACGCGGCCGTAACGCGCCGTTGCCTGGGGCGGATGCGACCGGTCTGGGCAGGCGATGCGTGCCGGGTGGGAGAACCGCCGCCACCCACCTGCAGTTCAAAGCGGCAGGTCCTCAAGCGACTTCGCGTCGAGCACGGCCAGCAGCA
>CAYPWB010000922.1:0-1512 GCA_964414315.1 uncultured Planctomycetaceae bacterium
CCCAAACGGGCAGGCGTTCGTCCAAATCCGAGGCGAACGCATCTACCTGGGGAAGCACGGGACCGACGGAAGCCGGAAACGCTACGGGCAGGAAATCGCCCGCCTCGACGTTCAGCGGCCGGCCTACCGCCCCCCCGAAAAGGCCGACCCCGATTATACCGTGGTCGAGTTGGCCGCGGCGTACCTCGACTTCGCCGAGCAGTACTACGTCAAGAACGGCGAGGAAACCCCCACGGCCGGCGAGGTCCGGCGGATTACCCGGCTGCTGACCGCCCTGTACGGCGACACGCCGGCGGCCGAGTTCGGCCCCGCCAGGCTGAAACGAATCGTCCAACGCATGGTGGAGGCCGGCTTGTGCCGATCGACGGTCAACTCCCGGCTGAGCATCGTCAAACGAATGTTCCGCTGGGCGGTGGCTGAGGAGCTCGTGCCGGCGCCCGTCTGGCAGGCCCTGACGGCCGTCGAAGGCCCGCGGAAGGGCAGGACCGGGGCGAAAGAGCCGGAGCCGGTCGAGCCCGTCGATGACGAGGTGGCCGACCGGACCGCGGAATTCCTGCCCGAGGTCGTCGCCGACATGCTCCGATTCCAGCGGCTCACCGGCGCCCGGCCCGGCGAGGTCTGCGCCGTGCGACCGGGCGACGTGGACCGCTCCGGCGAAATCTGGGTCTATCGGCCGGGGAGCCACAAGGCGGAACACCACGGCCGCGGGCGGATCGTCTGCATCGGCCCGAAGGCGCAGGACGTGCTTCGCAAATACCTGCTGCGCCCCGAGGATGCCTACTGCTTCTCGCCTCGCGAATGCGTGGCGAAGTGTCTGGAGGAAAAGCACGCCCAACGCAAGACGCCCTTGAACTGCGGGAACCGGCCTGGGTCGCAGCGGCGCCGGTGGCCCAAGCGGAAGGCGGGCAAGCGGTACACCACGGCCAGCTACCGCCGGGCGATCGAGCGGGCGGTTGAGAAACTGAATGCTCACCTGGTCGACCAGGCCGCGGCCGCCGGGGACCCGGCGCCGGAGCCGGTGCCGAAGTGGGCACCGAACCAACTGCGGCACTCGGCCGGCACGGAGATTCGGGCGAAGTTCGGCCTCGAGGCCGCCCAAGTGACGCTGGGGCACGCGAAGGCGAATGTCACCGAGGTGTACGCCGAGCGCGACTTGAAACTGGCGATGGAGGTTGCACGCCGAATCGGCTGAGGTACGATACACGGACTTGCCGGGAGGGCGGCCAGCTACCGCCAAGCGGCCCCGGGGTGCGGACGACGTTCTGCCTTTCGTCGACGCCCCCGGGGCTGACCCGGCTGAAAGGCAGAACTTCTATGAGTGCCGAAACGCTCCTCGACTCGTTGCGGAAGATTGCCTACGCCTACCGCCTGGCACTCGACTTCCGGGACACGAAAGACTGGACCGAATGGACGGACGGAGAAGTGCCCCAACCGTTCCGGAAGATAATCACGGAAGAACACGCGCGGGCCCTACAACAACTCGATACGGCCCATCCCGCTGCCCTGGAATTT
>CAYPWB010000923.1:0-1509 GCA_964414315.1 uncultured Planctomycetaceae bacterium
ACTGGCTCCGGGTGGAGCACGACGTAGCGAAACCGACGCTGAAGCTCAAAACCCTGCTGGGCCTCGACAGCGACGCCTTCGTAGCGGAAGTGCGCAAGGCGCGCGGACGCAAGCGGCCCCTCACCTCCGCCGCGCTGGCCAACCTGCGCGACGAGCACGCCAGCTCCATCGCCCCCATGCGTCCCCTCGCCACCGAAGCCCTCCGCCTCGAACACCGCCTCAGCGACCTCGTCAACGCCGCCTACCATCTCACCCCCGACGAAATCACCCTCCTCTGGCACACCGCCCCGCCCCGGATGCCGGTGGGCGGGCCGGGGCTCCGGTAGTCGGCGGTGGACGCCCTATTACAAGGGCAGGGCCTGCCGGCTGTTCAGTGTGAATCCCACTGTTCACCGACCGAACGAAGGGCAGCTGCGACAGTGGCGTTGTCCAAGTACAGCCCCGAGTCGCGGACGGCGGTGAATGCGTCGGCCGCCGAGGATAGCAGGCCGCGACGCTTCGCGCGTAAGATGACGCCTAGGCTGCCCAAGACCGGAAGCCCCAACGTTCGAGCACACGCTCGTGCCAACGCATCGTCGAGAATGACGGCCGCGCCGACCGTCTGCAACCCGACGGCAATAACCTCCGATTCGCCGGCGCCCAGTCCCCACTCCGTCACCGGTTGTGGAATCTCGTCCGGCGAAACGATGCGGCCCCAGCCTGACTGGAGCAGCTTGCAGGCGGGGTCCAGCTTCGGGCCGGCCATCACTTCGGCGGCAACGGCTGCCGGCACCAGCACTTCGTCGGCCATTCTGGCGAAAAGGTGATCCAAGCCGGCCTTTGTCAAGACAATGATCGGCGACGCATTGACCACCCAGGGCTTATTCACCGGCCGCCTCCGCGGTCATTTCGTCCGCGTTGTACTGAAACGGGGTGGTGCCGAGCCGGCTTGCGGCTTGCAGGAACTCGACGCGCGAAAGGCCCGCGATCTCCGCCGCGCGGGCCTGCGAAACAAGCCGCAACTCGTACCATTTCACGGCCGCGGCAAGCCGCAGGTCGGCCGCGAAGCCGGAAGGATCCTTGCGCATCGCCGCCAGAGCACCCTCGGGCATTTCAATTGTCATCTGCACCATCAACGTGTCTCCCGTGCCGTCCCCGATCGTTTCAACCGGTATCGTGACCCTACGCGACTGTTCGCCGAGCCTCGGCAGCCCATCCTCTCATTATAGCAGAGACAACAGGCGGGGTTAAGGCGGCTGCAGTCCACCCGCCGCCGGCTTCTCGACCGGCTCCGGGTGGAACACGAGGTAGCCAAGCCGACTTTGAAGCTCCGCTCCCTCTTCGACCTCGACAGCGACGCCTTCGTAGCGGAAGTCCGCAAGGTGCGTGGGAAGAAGCGGCCCCTCTCCTCCGCCGCGCTGGCCAACCTGCGCGACGAGCACACCCGCTCCATCGCCCCGATGCACACCCTCGCCACCGAAGCCCTCCGCCTCGAACACCACCTCAGCGACCTCGTCAACGCCGCCTACC
>CAYPWB010000924.1:0-1509 GCA_964414315.1 uncultured Planctomycetaceae bacterium
CGGCGGGAATCGGGAAGGTTGTCGCATCGGCACAAACAACATCGATATTCTTGCACCGAAGCCGCGCTTTGCACAGGGTCACGTTGCGCCTTGCCACCTCGTTCAGTTCCTGCGATAGCTCGACGCCGATGGCACGGCGAATCGGGTAGGTGGCGGCGAGAATCAGGGCGCGCCCTTTCCCCGAGCCAATGTCGAGAAAGACGTCGTTAGGCGTTGGCGCAGCCCACTTCAAGGCGCGTGCGAACTCCCAGTAGCTGCACGGCATGTAGCGTTGGTAGTCAGGATTGCCGTAGCCAAGCTCCTCCGACGTGACTTGGCCTTCTGTGTCGATTCCCAGACGCCATTCCTGGTACCAATCCCAAGCATCCAACGCAGAGAGTTGCATCGCTCGGACGTACCCGTGTTCACAAGCGCGCCAATAGAACCTCTTCAGCGGACTAACTGCCATATCTGCATTCCTTTCCCATGCCGATAAACCTTCAGCGTCGCTCCGGAGGCATGTTCCGGCCTTGTCTACGCCGCTCCGCCGGTCATCGGCCGGCCCCAAAGCCGGTGGCGAAGCCGGCGGCGGTCGACCTGTGGTACGAGCAGCAGGTACCCCAACGGCAAGTACAGGGCGGCGGCGAGCGCCACCTGGCTGAGGAACAGGGGCCACGTGTCGGCCGGCAGCATGGCCCGAATTGCCAGGCACACCCCGGCGAAGAGCGCGCCGGCAAGCAGCCCCAACCCGCCCACTTCCAGCAGATATCGACGCCACGGCACGCCCGTGGCCGCGCACGCATACCAGGGCACGATTACCGTACCGAGCAACACCTGCGCCGCGAGCGTTCCTCCGGCAATGCCCGGCAGCCCCCAATCGAGCACCAGCACGAACACGAGTGACAGCGCCAAATTCAGCGCCGCCTCGGCCGCGGCCATGATCGCCGTCAGACGCACCCGTCCCAAGGCATTCAGCAAACTCCAACTGCAACCGACGAACAAGAACATCACTTTGGAAGCGGCCAACACTTGCATGACCACGGCCGCCTGGCGAACTGACGCCTCGTCGAACTGCGGGCCGAGCATCCATAGCCGGATGAACGGCTCGGCAAATACCATGATTCCCACAAACGGCAGCAACCCGCACAGGAGGATCAGACGGCCGGTCCGCAGAAAGATCCACCGGGTGCTGCCCGACTCGCCGCGGGCGATAGCGCGCTGCAGCGTCGGAAAGAGCGTTGTGCCGATATGCCCCAGAAATGTGTTGGTGTAGAACACCAGCATTGCGCCGACGGAATAGACTGCGGCAGCCGAAACGCCAATCGCCGCACCTGCAATCACCAGGTCGGTTTGACCGATGAGTTTGGTCGCCAGCACCGACACAAACACGGCGAGCCCGTAGCCGAACAATTCGCGGAGCCGCATTCGATCCAGCAATACCGGCCGGACGCGCAGTCTTGGGTAGATGCGGCGCGCCAACAGATAGTTTCCGCCCGTGGCCAGGACGTGCGCGCCCACCGACACCACCGC
>CAYPWB010000925.1:0-1507 GCA_964414315.1 uncultured Planctomycetaceae bacterium
GTGCGAAGACGCCGCGCGGCCGTCGCGAATGCCTGAAAAACACGCAATACGTTCCGTCTTCAAAGTTCCGTCTTCATAGGGGAGGAGAACGATGAGATTCCAGAACGAATCGTTTCGGGCACGCGGTCGAGCCATACTCGTTTGGTCCACCGTCGCGGCAGTGGCTTCGCTGGCCCTGGCACTGGGGGCGCTTTCGGCGCAGGCTCAGACGACCGTCATCTCCGGTACGGTAGGCGGCCCGAACGGCTCGCACGACACCTGGAACAACCCGGCCAACTGGGATGCCGGCATTCCATCCGGAGCGATGGATGCGATTGTCGATGCCGGCATCACCGCGGAGGCGTGGAATACCGCCACGCCCGCCTACACGGGCACCCTGGAACTGCGCGACGGGGCAACGCTCCAGATGGGTTGGACCACCAGTTACCCGCAGAGCCTCAATGCGCTGGGCGGCGCCGGCGTTACCCTCAACGACGGTTCGCAGATCCGCCTGAGGATGCCCTTCAGCCTGGAACTTCCGGGATTCACGCTGGCGGGAGATGCCTCGATCCATCTCAGCCCGTCCACCTCGGCCCACCACACAACCCGCAACCTGAACAGTTCCATCGCCGGGCCGGGCGCCCTGACGGTCATTGGGAACAACAACAACACGATGAACCTGAACGCAGGCAATCCGGGCTGGTCCGGCGGCTTTGTGGCCAATGCCGACGATAGTTGGCGGGTCGAAGCCAATGCCAGCGGCGCTTTCGGCACCGGAGACGTCACCTTCAATGCTCGTGCGGCGAACGACCGAGGGGTCACGCTCCAAGTCGACGCCCCCGATGTGATCGCCGACACGGCATCGCTGTTGCTGAACGGTCCCAGAGACCATCGCAAGCTCTCTAAACTCATCCTCAATGCCGGCGATACCGTCTTCGGCTTCTGGCAGGACGGCGGGCAGTTTGCGCCGGGCGTGTACAACAGCGGCAGCGGGCTCACCGATGTGCTCGGCAATCCCTTGATCACCGGCAGCGGGAACTTGACCGTTACGGGTATCGCGGCGACCGCGACGGCCGGCAACTGGGACCTCGACTGGTCGGCCCAGCCCGAGCAACTCACCGCAAACAAGACCGCGACCGACGCCGGCCCGTTCGACATCGAGATCAACACGAGCGGCGGGCAGTCGGTCCGCGATATCATCGAGACGGTTCTCAACGACGCCGGCTTCGATTGGCCGGTCTACATGATGGAACTCGGCTACGGCCTCGGCGACGACTTCGTGCCGTCGTCGGCCGGCGACGGGCTCGGCTTCGCGACGGCCTCCAGCACGGCCCTGCCCAGCCTCACCATGAGCGAGGACGCGTTGAGCTTTGGCGGCGGGACGGTTTCGGCCGGAGGATCGGCCGATTTCAACTTGACCGTCGACTTGCCCACTTCAGACCCCTTCACCTTCACCCTGCGCCAATACACGGTTCCCGAACCGGGAACGGCGATCCTGCTGGGCATGGCCTTGTGCGGCCTCGGCGGG
>CAYPWB010000926.1:0-1507 GCA_964414315.1 uncultured Planctomycetaceae bacterium
AGTTCACCAGCACGAGCGCGCCGTCGGGATCGTCCACGCCGGCGGCGGTCAGGGTAAGGTCGTCGCCCCGAGGGACGGGGTCGGGAGCGGCGAGGAGTTCTTCGATCACCGGCGGCACGTTCTCGACGACCACGGTGGCGGCGGCCGCCTCGCTCCAGTCGGCATCGTCGTCCTGCGAGCGGGCGAACAGCGTGTGTTCGCCCGCGGCCCAGCCTGCCGTACCCACGCCGTCGAGGACCCAGTCGCCGCCGGCCTCGACCGTGCCGAGCAACGCGTCGCCTTCATCCCACTCGCCATCGCCATTGGCATCGCGATAGAAGGCTACCCGGTCGACGTTTCCGTCCTGGTCGCTTACGCCTTCGGCCGTCAGGGTGAGGGCATCGCCGCGCGTGACCGGGTCGGGATCGACCCGCAGGCTTTCGACCAGTGGCGGGATATTCTCGACGACCACGGTGGCGGAAACCGCCAGGCTCCAGTCGAAGTTGTCGTCTTGTGCCCGGGCGAACAGCGTATGTTCGGCCGCGGCCCAGCCCGTGGTGTCGACGCGGGTAAGGAACCAGCCGCCGCCGGCCGGGACCGTGCCGAGCCGGTCGTCTTCCGTGTCCCACACGCCGTTGCCGTTGGTATCGCGGTAGAAACTGACGAGTTCGACCTTGCCGTCCTGATCGCTCACGCCCAAGGCCGTCAGGGTCAACTCGTTGCCCCGCACGACCGGGTCGGGCTCGACGAGCAGTTCCGCAAGGACCGGAATGGCGTTTTCCACGGTCACTGTGACGGAAGCCGGCGTGCTCCACGCGTCGTCGTCGTCCTGCGCGCGGGCAAAGAAGGTGTGCTCGCCCAGTGCCCAGCCGGCCGTATTCACAGCGGCAGGCGTCCAGTCGCCGCCGGCCGAAACCGTTTCGAGCAACTCGTCCTCGGCTTCGTCCCATACGCCGTTGCCGTCGGTGTCGTAGTAGAAGTTCACCAGCACGACGTCGCCGTCCGGGTCGCTCACGCCTTCGGCGGTCAGGGTGAGGTCGTCGCCCCGCGGCACGGGGTCGGGCGAGGCGAGGAGTTCTTCGATAACCGGCAGCACGTTCTCGACCACCACGGTGGCGACGGCCGCCTCGCTCCAATCGGCGTCGTCGTCCTGCGCCCGGGCGAAGAGCGTGTGCTCGCCCGCAGTCCAGCTCGACGTACCCACGGCGGCGAGGACCCAGTCGCCGCCGGCCTCGACCGTGTCGAGCAGCTCGTCGCCTTCATCCCACGCGTCGTCGTCGTTGGTGTCGCGATAGAAGGCCACCCGGTCCACAATCCGGTCCGGATCCGTTACGCCTCCGGCGGTCAGGGTGAGTTCGTCGCCGCGCGCGACCGGGTCGGGATCGACCAGGAGGCTTTCGACCACGGGCGGGATATTCTCGACGACCACCGTGGCGACGGCCGCCTCGCTCCATCCGCCGTCGTTGTCCTGCGCTCGGGCGAAGAGCGTGTGTTCGGCCGCGGCCCAGCCGGTCGTATTCACGCCGGC
>CAYPWB010000927.1:0-1506 GCA_964414315.1 uncultured Planctomycetaceae bacterium
GTCGATCGACGGCCCTGCCGGCGACCAACCTCCACGACCGGATGACGAAGCGGCTCCAAACGATGCCCCGAACCGGTCTTGATCGCTACGCCGGCGGGACTCGCTTCGCGCGGCCGACGCTGCGGGGCTGAGCCACGGCAGGAATAGTCCGATCATTCAAGGTAGATCTGACACTCGGGCAGAGCGCTGCGCAGTTGCCAAAACTCCTCGCCCCGCTGCACATTTGAGGGGAGGTACAAGTACCTGAGCTTCTCCAGCCCTTTGAGGTGCCGCAGTCCTTGGGCGGTCACGGCGGTTCCCTCGAGGTGGAGGACTCGAAGGCCCGGCAACGCGGCCAGGTATTCGAGCCCGTCGTCAGAGATATCGGTGTTGCTGAGACCTAACGATTCGAGTTCAACCAGCTTGGCAATATGGTCTAAAGCGGCAGGGGTGATCTGTGTCCGGCCGAGTCTCAGCTTTTTCAGTTGGGTCAGCTCGCGAAGCGGATGCAAGCCGGCGTCGGTCACCGGAGTTTCGCTCAGGTTCAGTTCGCGTAACTCGGCAAGCCCGCGGAGATGCTTCAAGCCCGGCCCGGTGACGTGAGTGTGGGACAAATCCAGACACTTCAGCCCAGCCAGCGGGGCGAGGTGCTCCAAACCGCCGTCGGAGATTGCGGAGCGCTGTAGAGAAAGCCGTACGAGGCCGGAAACGTCCCTGATTCCGCTCAAGTACTCGTCGGTTATGTCCGTTCCGTCCAAGTAGAGCGTGTCCAGAGCCTCCAGCCGCCCCAAGTCTGCCAAGCCGATCCCACGAATTCGGCAGTCTCGCAGCCAGATCGCTTCAAGATACTCTGGCAACAGCGCCAAACCCGCATCGGTAACGTCAGTCCCGCTCAGATTCACATAGCCCAGGCGCTGTGCTTTGCGCAGGTGGTGCACGCCTGCATCGCCAACCTGCGTATCGCTCAAGTCTAACTCTAGGCAGTTGTCCAAGCCCCAAAGGGCACCCAGCGATTCGTCGGTAATGGGATCCGGGTTCAGCGCTCGGACAGGCATCCACGCGGCCGCATAATCCCGGCCGGTTACGGTTCGACGCTCCAACTCCTCCCATACCCATCGCAACGTAGCAAGGTTGTCGCCGGCTGCCACTTTGTCCTCCAACGTTGCCGAAAACTCTTCGAGCGCGGTGTGTGTGTCGGAGTTCCAGGGCCACACGTTGGCGAACGCAGTTGCCGTCCAGTCGGTTGCTTCTTCCCAGCGATCGGGAGTGATGTTCGCTGGACGATCTTCACGAAGTGAATCGATACGATCAAGGACTTGACGATGAAGGCGCCAAAAAGAGTTCTCCGTACAAAACCACCATGCCAGCCACCCGCCCAATGTCAGAAAGCCAATAGCCAGCAGCACGACCGCGATTCGGCGTACAGACATTGTATCACCTTATTCCTTGCATCCGATGGATCGTTGTCCTACTCAACCGCCACAATCTTCTCCCGCCCGAACTCCAGCCGAACGGGGCCGATCAGCC
>CAYPWB010000928.1:0-1505 GCA_964414315.1 uncultured Planctomycetaceae bacterium
CAACTTTCGCACTTTTTGTGCATTCAGTGCTAGCATCGAGCGCGATAGTTATTTGCCATAAGGAGCGGGCCTCTCAGAAGATGAATGGAGGGACAATGCAACAACATTCATCAAAAGGAGGCCCGCTATGTGTCTTGTTAACTCGTTCGTCTCGCTCCTGCAACCGTTGGCCGTGACGATGACCTGCCCCTCGTTCGACAATTTCCTGACGCTGCTCACCGGCTGGGTGTTTGCCAACCGGCGAACGGTCACGCAGATGATCGTCGCGGCCGGCGCCCTGGGCCGGAAACATCACTCGGCGTATCATCGATTGTTTGCCGCGGCCCGCTGGTCGAGCGACCACGTCGGTCTGCTCGTGTTCGACGTAATCGAGACGTGGCTGGGCGAGACCGTGTTTGTGGCCATCGACGATACATTGGCCCGGAAACGGGGCCTGAAGATGTTCGGCACAGGGATGCACCACGATCCGCTGCTGAGCAGTCGCGGCAAAACGGTGACGAACTGGGGGCATAGTTGGGTAATTCTGGGAGTGATTGTGCGGTTTTCGTGGTGGCCGGACCGCCCCTTCTGTTTGCCGATTCTGTTTCGTCTTTACCTGAACCAGAAGGAGGCGAAGAAGCAGCGACGCCGCCATCGCACGCGACCCGAACTGGCCGTCGAAATGCTGCAACTCCTCTGCCGACACCGGGAATCTCGGGGGTTTCATGCGGTGGCCGACAGCACGTACGGAGGCGAGAGCGTGCTGGGTCGGCTGCCGAAGAACTGCGACCTGACCAGCCGACTCGGCTTGAACGCCCGTTTGTACGAAGCGCCGCCTCAGCCCGGATCGGGCAAGCTGGGGCGTCCTCGTCGACGCGGCCGGAAGCTGCCCACGCCCGAAGCGATGCTGACCGGGCGATGTCGGCACGTGACGCTGGATATTTACGGTCGCTCCGAGTGTGCCCGGATGCACGATCGGGAGGCCCGAGTGTACGCCGTTCCGGAACGCCCGTTGCGCGTGGTGGCGGTCGAAGCCCTTCGGGGAGGCCGCGGGCGCGAGGCCTTCTACTCGACTGCCCACCGGGCCGCGCCCACGGAGGTAATCACGTGGTATGCCTGGCGATGGAGCGAGGAGGTTGCCTTCCATGACAGCAAGCAGCACCTGGGATTTGAAGATCCGCAAGGCTGGAGCCGTCAGGCCGTCGAGCGGACGGCACCTACGGCGATGCTCTTGTATTCGCTGATCGTGCTGTGGTTTGTCAGCGTTGGTCATCGTGACTACCGGGAGTTGTTGTTGTCCTGGTATCGATCGAAGACTCGACCGTCGTTTCGCGATATGGTGACCACGCTCCGCCGGGCAAGCGTCCGCGAGCTGTTTTTGTCACTGGGCCTTTCCGGCCGGGGTAGCAAAAAAGCACTCAACGCCCTGGAAAACGCGGTCTCCCTGGCCGCATAAGTGCGAAAGTTGAACTAAGGGATCACCCAAAAATAACTTCGTCGTTCGGACATTGGCGGCACGAGCCAGT